>NZ_FMHZ01000002.1:2844166-3146111 GCF_900090315.1 Micromonospora citrea
CAGATGGTCGAGGTCATGCTGCACACCGTCGTCACGGCGGAGGTGCCACCGGGCACCGCGACGATCATCGCCCACTCGGCCGCCGCCGCGTTCCCTGAGGAACTCGTCAAGGGCGCCGGCGTCGCGGCGGTCGTGCTGCTCGCCTGGCGACGGGTCGACGGCATGCTCGGCGGCATCGTCGTCGGCGCCTGCGTCGGCCTCGGCTTCCAGTTCGCCGAGTCGATATCCTACATGACGCAGAACTTCGACGCCGTGCTCTACCAGCACTGGTACCGGCAGGTCACCGGGCTGCTGGTCAGCCATGCCACGTACACGGGGATCATCGGCGCCGGGGTGGGACTGGCCACGCAGCTCAACAGTTGGCCGCGGCGGGTGACGTGCGCGGCCAGCGGCTTCGCCTTCGCCGTCGCCGCCCATCTGGTCTGGGACATCTGCGCGATGGGCCACTTCTACTGGGAGTCGGACGATCCGACGATCCAACTGTTCGTCGCGCAGCCGGTGAACCTGCTCGTCCTGAAGGGCCCGGCCTTCGCCGTCCTGCTCTTCCTCGTCGTCCTGGCGCTGCGCCGGGAGACGAGGTCGCTGCACCGGCAACTGCGGGCCGAGGCGGCCGACCCGACGGGCGCGGTCACTCCGGCCGAGGTCTCGGTACTCCTCGACGCACCGCGCCGGTTCATGATGCGGCTCCACACGCTGCTGTGGGAGAGCCCTGCCGCGTACAGGCGGATCAAACGCCTGCATGCCGCGCAACTTGACCTGGCGTTTGCCCGTTGGCGGCGCGAGCGGGGTGAGCCGCAGCCGCCGTCGACCGAAGAGGCACTGCGGCAACTGATCCTCGAGCTGAAGACCGAGGCGCCCGCCCCCGACGCCCCCTCGGCGTCGCGGCGGGGCGAGCGTCATCCGGCCCAGGTCGCACCATGAGCTGCGGTTGGCCCCCGCCGCCGACTCATCGCCCGCGCCGCGGCGGCGGCCCCGTCAGTACTTCATGACGCAGTAGACGACGGTGGGGTTCGTGAACCGGTACCAACGGTTCCACCGCTTCTCCCGCGTGCACTGCCTGTCGTCCTTGGCGCCGGGGACGATGTCGATGATCCACACCGTGCCGGGCGCCTCGCACTTCACGGCGCCGACGATCCAACCCTTCTTCGGGATCTTGTAGCAGTAGTTGCGCACCAGGTGAAGCTCAAGACAGAGGCGATAGCCGTCCTCGGTGATGTAGGGCGAATCCGGGTCGGCACACTGCCCTCTGGAGTAGTCGACGGACAGCACGCGATAGGTGCCCCGGGTGCCGTTGCAGTTGCCGATCCCCAGGAAGTCGCCCTGCTCGTTGACGACGATGCACTGCCCGATCCTGGCCGGCGGATCCGGGACGGATTCCGTGGTCTCCGGCGGGTCGACCGGCGACGAGGTGGAATCGTCGGGCGACGGCCTCTCCGTCGGTGTCGGATCGGTCGAGTAGTCGTCGGCGCTGGCCACCTCGGACACGTCCCCGCGATCGGAGAACGCGACGACCCCGCCCACGACAGCGCACACCCCGCAGAGACACAGCATCAGCACTGCGGCGACCACTCCGACGACGATCGCCGTCTTACGTTGCGGCGGGGCCGGCGTCCGGAGGCCAGCGTTCTGCGCGGCCTCACCCGCGAAGTCGGGTGCACCAGGCCGCGGCGGCAGTGTCATGCGGCGATTGTGCCAAGGATCGCAGTTCGCTGTCACCGGCCGTGACCGACCTTTTTGGACAGTACGCCGAAGGTGGCAGGCCGCCTCCCCTGACCGGTTCGCCCCACGAACGCGGGACCGAACCGGCCAGCCGTGCGACCGCCACCTGTCAGAGGTCCAGCACCAGGCGCGGCGTCCGGTAACGGGAGACGCACGGGTAGATCAGCTCCCGGCCGCCGAGCTGCCGCGCGAGGACCGGGTGGGCGAGGTGGGCGAATTCCTCGACGCGTTGACCCGGGTCGCCGCCGGCGGGACCGTCTTCGATCCCGAGGTGGTCCGCCAGATCCTCGCCCGTCGCCGCCGCGACGACCCGCTGGGCAGGCTCGCCCCGCGCGAGCTGGAGGTGCTCCGGCTGATGGCCGAGGGCAGGTCCAACGCCGGCATCGGGGAGGAACTGGTGATCACCGAGCGGTCGGTCGAGAAGCACATCAACAGCATCTTCCACAAGCTGCACCTGCCGGTGACGACCGGCGACAACCGGCGGGTGATCGCCGTGCTGCGCTATCTCGGCAGCGGCCGACGGGACGCGGCCCACCCGGTCCGCCGATCTCGCGCCGGTGGCCGCCGAGCCTGACGCCACCCCGACCCGATCAGCCGCCGCGCCACCCGCCATCCACCGGGGCCGGTGGACGGCGCGCCGGCCTCGGCGGCTCGATCCGGTCCGCCGGACGCCGGACGGCGGACGGCACGCCGGCACGCCGGCCTCGGCGGCACGCCGGCCTCGACGGCGGCCTCGGCGGCGGCCCGGACGCCTCACCCGCCCGCCCGGAACTTCGGGGTGACCACCGACAGTCCCAGGGCGGCGGGCAACGGCGCGACGCCCGGACCGCCGGCCCGCACCCAGGCGGCGATGTCGTCGACCACCGAGTCGTGCAGGACCAGACCGAACCAGACCGGCCGGGCGCCGGCGCGCCGCGCGGCCGGCGCGGGGTGCACGACGACCAGGTTGGACTGCGCGCAGAGGTCGAGGCAGACGCTGACCCGTACCCGATGAGGCGCCCGCAGCGCGGCGCGCAGCCGCCGCAGTTGCGCGTCGTGGTCGACGGCGGGGTGCTTGCGGGCGCTGCCGCAGCAGCAGTCCCGACACACGGTGACCAGGCAGCCAGGTGCGGCGGTCATGGACGGCTCCTCGGTCCCCGGTCGCGCGGGCGGCACGTGCCGGTCACGACGCGGGCGGGTGGAAGGTGATGGCGGGCCGCCCGGTGGTCGGGTGCGTCGCGACGTCGGCGCGGACGCCGTACACGTCGGCGAGCAGCGCCGGGGTGAGCACCTCGACGGGCGGGCCTGCGACGACGACCCGCCCGGCGGCCAGGACGACCACCGTGTCGCAGAACATGGCGGCGAGGTTGAGGTCGTGCAGCGCCGCCAGGGTGGTGACCCCGGACCGGCGAACCAGGTGCAGCAGGTGCAACTGGTGACCGATGTCGAGGTGGTTGGTGGGCTCGTCGAGCAGCAGCAGGAACGGTTGCTGGGCGAGCGCGCGGGCCAACTGGACCCGCTGCCGTTCGCCGCCGGAGAGGGTGTGCCAGCGGCGGTCGGCGTACCCGTCGAGGTCCACCCGGGCCAGCGCGTCGGCCGCGGCGGCACGGTCGGCGTCGCTGTCCGACCACCGCGAGCGGCGGTGCGGGATGCGGCCGAGCAGCACCACCTCGCGGACGGTGAGGTCCAGGTCGGTGTCGGCGTGCTGGGCGAGCAGCGCGGCGCGCCGGGCCAGCGTGGCCCGGGGCAGGGCGGCGACGTCTTCGCCACCGACGGTGACCCGCCCGCCGTCGGGCGCGGTGAGTCGGGCGACGATCCGCAGCAGGGTGGTCTTGCCGCAGCCGTTGGGGCCGAGCAGCCCGACGAGGCTGCCGGGCGGCGCCGCGCAGGTGACGTCGTCGAGGATCCGCCGGGCCGCGACGGACCAGGACACCTCGGTCACGGTGAGCATCAGTCGCCCACCTTCCGGCGGCGCAGCAGCACCACGAAGGCGGGCACCCCGAGCAGCGCCGTGAGCACCCCGACCGGAAGTTCCCGGGGCGCGAACAGGGTCCGCGCGGCGGTGTCCACCCAGATCAGGAAGATCGCGCCGGCGAGGACGACGACGGGCAGCAGGCGCCGGTGGTCGGCGCCGGTGAGGAACCGGGCGGCGTGCGGCAGGATCAGCCCCACGAAACCCACCGCGCCGCTGACGGCGACCAGCGCCGCGGTAAGCAGCGCGGTGGCGACCAGCAGCAGCCACCGGACCCGAGCGACGGGCACGCCGAGGGTGGCCGCCGCGTCCTCACCGAAGGCGAAGGCGTTGAGCGCGCGGGCGTACGCCGCCACCAGGGTGAGCACGGCGGCCAGGACCGGCGCCGCCCAGGCCAGGGCGGCCCAGTCGACGCGGGCCAGCGAGCCGGAGAGCCAGAAGGTGATGCTCTGGGTGGCGTGCGGGTTCGCGACCCAGATGATGACGAACGACGTCGCCGCCCCGCAGAGCTGCGCGACGGCGACCCCGGCCAGCACCACCCGGGTGGGCGCCAGCGCGGCTCGCCGCCCGGCCACCAGGGCCACGACCGCGAACGCTGCCAGCGCTCCGCTGAAGGCCCCCCCGGTGAGCGCTGCGACCCCGCCGCCGACGCCCAGGACGAGGACCGTGACCGCGCCGAGCGACGCGCCGGAGGAGACCCCGAGCAGGTACGGGTCGGCCAGCGGGTTGCGGGTGACGGTCTGCATCACCGCGCCGACGGCCGCCAGTCCGGCCCCGACGACGCCGGCGCCGAGCACCCGGGGCAGGCGCAGCCGCCAGACGATGTGTTCGCGCAGGGGTGGCACATCGGCGTGGGCCAGGCCCAGGCGGTCGGTCACCACCGCCCAGACCGTCGACACGGGGATGTCGGCCGGCCCGAGGGCGACGGCCACGCTGATCGACCCCACCAGGCCCGCCAGCAACGTGACCAGCAGCGCGACAGTGCCGGCGGGATGGCTGGACCGGGGCGCGGCCGTACGGCGCGCGCCGGCGACACGGCGGACCACGGTGGTCAGCGGCCCGCTCCGCCGGGCAGCCGCGTCACTCCCGCGGCGAGGGCCTCGGCGCCGAGCACCGCCCGCACCCCGGCGGTGGTGGACGAGAACGGGATGGCGACGAACCGCTGGCCGGCCACCGCGGGCAGGTGCCGGAGAGTCGCGTGCCGGGCCAGGAACGCCCTCTTCGCGGCGGCCGGGTCCCAGGTCGCGTCGACCAGCACGATGACGTCGGGGTCGCGTTCCACGACGCTCTCCCAGCCGGTGTCGGCCCAACCGCCGGAGAGGTCGCCGAACGCGTTGTCGACCCCGACCGCTGACATGATCATGTTGGGGCCGCCGCAGCAGGCGCCCACGCTCGGCGCGTCGGTGCCGGCGTCCCACCAGAGCACGGACAGGTCCCGCGCTCCGCCAAGGCCGGCGGCAGCGGCGGCGATCCGCGCCCGGTGGTCGGCGATGAGCTGCTCGGCCCGCTCGGGCACCCCGAAGACGGCCGCGACGTCGCGGATCTCGGCGAACACGTCCTCGATCGTCAGCTTTCCCGGCCGGTGCTGCGTCGGACACCCGGCGGGTGAGAGGTACGTGCCGATGCCGAGCCCGGCCAGCGCGGCGCGGTCACCGACGCCCTCGTCGCCGAAGGCGCTCTGGAACGAGGCGTAGACGAAGTCCGGCTCCGCCTCCAGCAGCTTCTCCTTCGCCGGGTACGTCCCGGACAGCACCGGCACCGAGGCGTACGCGGCGGCGTACTCGGGCAGGATCGCGTCGTCCAGGTACGCCGTGCCGGCCATGCGGTCGGCCAGCCCGAGCGCCAGCATGATCTCGGTGGCGGGCTGGTTCAGGGTGACCGCCCGTCGGGGCGGTGCGGCGACGGCGATCGGCGTACCACAGTTGGTCAGGGCGACCTCTGCGGCGGACACTCCGGGCGTCGTGGTGGGATCGCCCGTGGCACAGCCGCCGAGCATGACGAGCAGGACGGACAGTGGCGCGGCAACGCGCCGGGACAGGGTGGACCGCACAGCGCGCACGCGCATCGGGACCGCCTTCCAGCACCTCGTGGACGGGTCATCGCAGTGCCGTGGCCGGTCTCCTGGCTGACGGGAGGTGCGTCCGTGGCCGGCCTTCCCAGGCGTTGAACGCCCAGTGACCTCTGACGACGAGGGCCGCGAACTTCCCGATCACAGTGGCGAGGGCCGCACCGGTCTTCCACCGGCTTCCCGAACACCACGGCAACGTCACCCTAGCCCGCACCCGGCCCGGACGCCACGGTGACGAATGCCATGCGCGAGCCGCCGTCCATTGTGGACACTGTCCGGATGCTGCGCTGCGGCGAGGCGCCAGGACCGACCCGACCGAACAGACGGGCGTCTGCCAGGCGCACCGGCGCGACGGCGGCGGGTGGCGGACAGCCGACAGGTGGCGGACAGCCGACAGGTGGCGGGGGGCCGTTCAGGTTCCCGGGGGCGGAAGGTCGACGACCCGGGTTGCCCAGCGAGCCATCAGGGCCGGGTCGTGCGTGATGAGCAGGACTCCGGCGCCGTGCTCGCGCTGGTAGTCGGTGATGACGGCGGCGAGGTGGGCCTGGGTGGAGGCGTCGAGCATGGCGGTGGCCTCGTCGCAGAGCAGGTACGCCGGCCGGTGCACGAGCGCCCGGGCGAGGCAGGCCCGTTGCAGCTGTCCGTCGCTGACGGCGTGCGGGCGACGGGCGAGCAGGTCCGGGGTGAGGCCGACGAGGTCGGCCAGCTCCGCCGCCCGGGCCCGCGCCTGCTCCGCCGGCACACCGGTGGCGCGGAGCGGTTCGGCGACGATGTCGGCGAGGCTGAGCCGTGGGTCGGTGGCGGCCCGGGGAGACTGGAACAGGATCGCCACCCGGGTGCGGACGGCGGCCGGCAGCCGGTGACGGACGCCGGCGACCCGGTGGCCGTCGAGGGAGACGTGCCCCGCGTCGGGGGCGTGCAGCAGGGCGAGGACCCGGGCCAGGGTCGACTTTCCGCTGCCCGAGGGCCCGTGCAGCCCGACCGTCTCCCCGGGATCGACGCGCAGGTCGACGCGGTCGAGGACGCGCTGCCGGCCGTAGGAGACGGTGACCTCGTGGGCGGCGAGGGCGGCGACGGTCGTGCTCGGCACGGTGCGCGCATCGCAGGTCGTCCTCGGTGCGGTGGCCGTACCGCCGGTGGTGCCCGGCGCGACGTCCACGCCGTCGGTGGTGGTCATGCCGGCACCCCGATCGGCAGCGGGTGGTGGCAGGCGACGTGCTCCGGGCCGTCCGTGCCCGGGGCGGGCGGCGTACGGCAGATGTCGGTGGCGCGGTCGCAGCGCGGTGCGAAGGCGCAGCCGGCGGGCAGGTCGGTGAGCATCGGCGGGTGCCCCGGCACGGGACGGAACGCCCGCTCCGGCAGCGCGTCGAGCAGGCCTGCGGTGTAGGGGTGCGCGGGCGCGTCGAACAGCGCCCCGGTGGGCCGCCGCTCCACGATCCGGCTGGCGTACATCACGGCGACGGTGTCGGCGACCCGGCGGGCGGCGGCCAGGTCGTGGGTGATGAGCAGGACGGCGGAGCCGGCGTCGCAGCGGCGTCGCAGCAGGTCGAGGGTGTGGTCGACCAAGGGCCGGTCGAGGCCGGTGGTGGGCTCGTCGGCGAGCAGCAGCGGTGGGTCGGGGGCGAGCGCCAGGGCGGTGGCGAGGCGCTGCGCCATGCCACCGGACAGCTCGTGGGGGTAGCGGTCGAGGTCGGCGGGGTCGAGGCCGACGTCGGCGGCGAGCCGCTCGGCGGCAGCGGGCGCGTCCCGCCGGGCGTGCCCGTGGGCGCGCAGGGTCTCCACCAGCAGCCGCCGGCCGGTGCGTACGGGGGTCAGCGCGGTGGCGGGACTCTGCGGCACCAGCCCGACGGCGCGACCGCGCACGGCGCGGGCGAGCCGACGCTCCGTGCAGCCGGCGAGGTCGATCTGCTCCCCGCCGGGCGGGGACAGTCGGGCGTGACCCGAGACGGTGGCGTTGCCGGGGAGCAGGCCGAGCAGGGCGTGGGCGAGCACCGACTTGCCGCAGCCGGACTCCCCCACCACGGCCAGGAGTTCGCCCGGGCGGACGGTCAGGCGCAGGTCGGTGACGGCGTGCACCACGGCGTCGCGCAGTTGGAAGCGGACGGTCAGCCCGTCGACGTCCAGCAGTGCGGGACGCGGGTCGACGGCGGCGCGGTCGGCTCCGTCGGCGGCCCCGGCGGCGTCGGCGGGCCCAGCGGCGTCGGCGGGCCCAGCGGCGTCGGCGGGCCCGGCCGTGAGGCCGTCGGCGGCGCCACCGGCGGGTCCGGCAGCGGCGACGGTGCCGTCGGCGGCACCGGCAGCGACGGCGCGCCCGGCAGCGACGGTGGTGGCGCGGTGGTCGCGGGTGGTGGTCACAGGTTCAGCTCCGCTCGTACGCGCGGGTCGAGGCGGTCGCGCCACCGGCCGGTGAGGACGGCCAGGGCCAGGGTGACGACGACGAGGAGCAGGCCGGGGACGAGGCTGGCCCACCAGGCGCCGGTGAGCAGGGACCGCTGCCCGTCGTTGATCATGTTGCCGATCGAGGCGAGGTGCGGGGGCAGGCCGAGACCGAGGAAGGACAGCGCGGTCTCGTGCCAGACGGCGTGCGGCACCATCAGCGTGGTGGCCAGCGCCAGCCGGGGCAGCACGTGCGGGAGCAGGTGCCGGGTGATGACCCGGGTGCGGCTGGCGCCGCCGGAGATCGCGGCGTCGACGAAGGGCCGGGTACGCAGGCTGAGCAGCTCCGAGCGGACGATGCGGGCGGTGGAGAGCCAGTGCGTCAGCCCGATCGACAGGATCACCGCGCCCAGGCTCGGGCGCAGCATCGCGACGATGAAGATGCCCAACAACAGGTGCGGCAGCGCCGCGATCGTGTCGACCACCCGCATCAGCACCCGGTCGACCCAGCCGCCCAGCGTGCCGGCCACCGCGCCGACGAGGCCGCCGATCACGGTGGCCACGAGCGCGGCGACCGCGCCGACGAGCAGCGAGACGCGCAGGCCGTAGAGGCTGCGGTGGGCCACGTCGCGGCCCAGGTCGTCGGTGCCGGCCGGGTGCGCCCAGGACGGTGCGAGCCGGGTACGCGCCAGGTCCACCGCGCTCTCGTCGAGCGGCCAGAGGACGGGGGCGAGGAGGCAGGCCACGCCCGCGCCGACGAGCACGGCCCAGGCGACGGCGGCACCGGCGCGGCCCGTACGCGGCTTCGGCCGCCGGATCCGGGCGGTCAGGGCGAGGTCAGTCATCGAGGCGTACCCGTGGGTCGGCGGCGGCGTAGGCGAGGTCGGTGGCCAGGTTCGCGGCCAGCACCACGACGGTGGTGGCCAGGGTCGTGGCCGCCAGCAGCGGGAAGTCGCTGCCCAGCGCGGCCTGGACGGTGACCGCGCCGAGGCCCGGCAGGGAGAACACGGTCTCCACCAGGACGGCGCCGCCGATGAGTTCGGGCAGGTGGGTGCCGACGAGGGTGAGGAACGGCAGCAGCGCGGTACGCAGGGCGTGGCCGAACAGGACGGTGCGGCCGGGCAGGCCCCGGGCCCGGGCGGCGAGGACGTGGTCGTCGCGGAGGCTCTCGGCGACGGCGTCCCGGATGAACAGCACGAACCACGGCAGCTGGGCGACCGCCAGCACGCCCACCGGGAGGATGAGGTGCCGGGCCACGTCGGCGGGGTCGGTGCCGGTGGCGGTGACGTCGGTCAGCCCGCCGGCCGGCAGCCAGCCGAGGGTGAGGGCGAACAGGGCGATCGCGGCCAGCCCGATCCAGAACACCGGCATCGACTGCACGGCGTACGCGGCGGCGCGCAGCGCCCGGTCGAACCAGCCGCCGCGCCGGTACGCGGCCAGCGTGCCCAGCAGCAGGCTCGCCACGAGGACGAGGGCGAGGGCGGCGCCGACGAGCAGCAGGGTCCAGCCGGCGCGGGCGGCGAGCACGGAGGTGACCGGCTCGTGGCGGCTGGTGGACCAGCCCAGGTCGCCCCGGAGCAGGTTGCCCACCCAGCGCAGGTACTGCACCGGCAGCGGGTCGTCGACGCCCCAGTTGGCGCGGATCTGCGCCAGGTTCTCCTCGCATGCGGTGAAGGCCGCCGCGCCGGCGTACTGGTGGGCGGGGTCGATCGGCGAGGCCGCGCCGAGGGCGAACATGCCGACGCTGGTGGCAGCGAGGATCGGCACCGCCACCAGCAGCCGGCGACGGACCACCGCCCCGGCTCCCGCCAGCCGTCGGCGGCGGCCGGCGGGGGTGGCCGGGGCGGGCGCGGTCACTTCCGGGTCCAGGTGTGGATGTTCCACCAGAGGCTGTTGGCCACATCGTGCTCGTGCGGCTCCACGCGCGGCGTCACCCCGACGACCCCGTCCTTCACCACGTAGGTGTGCTGGAGGTAGGTGAGGAACACCCACGGCAGGTCGGCCGCGAGCTGCTTCTGGAAGGTGGCGTACGCCGCCCTGCGGGTCGCCGGGTCGGCGTTGTCCCGGCCGGCCCGCAACGCCTCGTCGGCCACGGCGGAACGGTAGAAGCCGGGGTTGAAGAAGCCCTGGCCGGCGAAGGCGGAGCCGAACAGCTTGTAGGTGACGAAGTCCGGGTCGTACGGCGTGCCGTAGCCCATGACCACCGCGTCGCTCTTCATCCGGGGGGTGATCGCGTCCCAGGTCAGCCCCTCGGGAGTGATCTTGATGCCGACCTTCCTGGCGTCGGCGGTCACCGCGAGGGCGAGTTCCTTGCGCAGGCTGTCGGTCGCCGGATACATCAGCGCGAACGCGGCCGGCCGGCCGTCCTTCACGCGGATGCCGTCGGGGCCGGGTTTCCAGCCGGCGGCGTCGAGGGCGGCGGTCGCGGCGGCCGGGTCGGCGGCGGACCTGCCGACGATCGACGGCTCGGCGAACTCCGACGTGGGCGGGACCGGCCCGAACGCGGGCTCGCCGGCGCCGCCGAGCAGACCGTCGACCATGGCGGCCCGGTCCACCGCCGCGTTCAGCGCCCGCCGCACCGCCGGGTCGCCGGTCACCGGGTTACCCATCGGCAGCATCACGCCCCGGTAGTCGGCGGTGGGCACCCGCTGCACGCGGTAGCCGCCCAGCCCGTCGAAGCCTGCGGCGAGCTTGGGCGCCAGCTCCGCCGCGTCGAACTCGCCCGCCCGCATCCGCTGCGCGCGTACGTTGTCGTCGGCGACGAACGCCACCACCACGCCGGAGTTGGCGGGTCGGCCACCCCAGTACTTCTCGTTGGCCGCGAGGACGAGCCGGTCGCCCGGGGTCCAGGACGTCACCCGGTACGGGCCGGTGCCCACCGGCCTGCGGTTGAACTCGGCCTTGTTGACGTCCTGGCCGGCGAGGGCCTTCGCGGGGACGATGCCCAACGTCAGCCGCTGGAGGAACGGGGCGTAGGCGTGGCGCAGCGTGAAGACCACGGTCGACGGGTCCGGCGCGGCGACCGAGGCGAGCATGTCCAGGTCGGAGCGGAGCGTGGAGTCGACCTTCGGGTCCAGCACCGCCTGGTAGGTGAAGACCACGTCCTGCGCGGTCAGCGGGCTGCCGTCGTGGAACAGCACGCCGTCGCGCAGCTTCGCGGTGACCGTCCGCCCGTCCGCCGAGACGGCCGGCAGTTCCCGCGCCAGCGCCGGCACCAGCTGGTTGCGCGCGTCGCGGCCGACCAGCCCGTCGAAGATGAGCGAGGCCCCGTCGACCCCGTAGTTGAGCACCGGGTTCAGCGCCTCCGGCTCCCCCGCCGTCGCCACCACGAGGGTGCCGGCGGGGCCCGTGCCCGCCGACGAGGTGGTGGGGGACGCGCAGCCGGCCACGGCCAGGACAGCGCCGACGGCCAGCGCCGTCACGCGCACGGACACGGGCGTACCCATCACATGCTCCCGGGGTCGGTCGTCGCGCGGCCCCGACGCTTCCGGCGCCGACGTCGTGCGGTGGGTCGGCCGTGGTCGCCGCCGATGGCGGCCGGCCGGGCGGCGACCGGATCGACTCCGCGCGGCGCGGGCCAGCCCTCGCCGCGCGGAACAGACGATCTTCAGCCGCCGCTAACGCCAGCATTCCGTAGTTGCCAAAGATATGCAAGAAGCCGCCCGGCCGACGGACGGAGGCGGCCCCCGGAAGTTCCGGGGGCCGCCTCCGCCACCCACGGGCGACGAGGGGCCGGCGCGGCGCCGGTCGGGCCGGTGACCCGGGCCGGGCGCCGCCGGCGGCTCAGCCGATGGGCAGCGCCGTCACCCACTCCTGCCAGGCCCGCTCCGCCCGGGCCGGGTCCTGGTCGTCGGCGAAGAGGTGGTGGCCGAGGACCAGGGCGTCGCCCCGCTCCGCCCCGGAGTAGAGGAACCGGTAGAGACCGTCGGCGGTGCGCACGCCGACGTACGTCGGGAGGCCGGCGAGGTCGACGACGCCCTCGATCGGCGGCAGGCCGTCGACGGCGAGCCGGACCGACTGCCCCTCGGCGACCGGGCCGGCGAGGCCGAAGGCCCGGGTCACCGCCGCCCACACCGCGTCCGGCCCGCCGGCACCGGGACGGAACGCCGAGACCGGGGCGGCCGTCCGGCCCGGGAAGTGGGCGAGGTACGCGGCGAGCGTCCCCAGGTACATGTCCCAACCGACCTTCATCGCCTCGTACTCGGTCTCCCAGTTGTCCCCGAGCACCCCGCTCTGGACGAGGCGCAACACCGCGCCGCCCTGGTCGCGGCCCTCGATGAGGTATTCCATCGCCGTGAAGGTGCCGTCCGGCCCCGGCTCGGTGCGGTCCGCGAACCGCTTCCCGGGCTCCCACGCCGTGATCGTCGCCTCCTCGACGTGCCCGGCCATCGTCAGGCGGGTCCGCCCGCCCTCGCCGGGCTCGATCTCGCTGCGACCCATGAACCAGGAGTCGATGCCCGGGCCGGTGGCGATGGCCTCCCACACCTGCTCGGGGGTGGCGGCCAGCTCGACGTCCTTGTGCAGCTCGAAGCGGTGTCCCATGTCAGTGTCCTTCGGTCGGTGTGTCGGTGTCGGTGTCGGACGAGGTCGGGGCGGGGTCGGCGCCGGGGTGCAGCGCGAGGACGACACGGTGGTCGCGCCCGCCGGGGGTGCTCTCGTCGTGGTACCTGGCGACGAGGCTGGTGATGGTGGCGGCAAGCTCGTTGGCGAAGGCGGCGCGGTCGGCGGCGGTGGCGAAGCGGACGGTGGCGTCGACGGCGAAGGTCGCGACGCGCTTGTCGGCGCGGTCGGCGCCGGTGACGAGGGAGCCGACGTCCTGGACGAGGCGCGCGGCGAGGGCGAGCAGCCATCGCGCGGAGAGCCGGTCGGGGGCATGGGAGGGGTCGGGGCGCACGGCGGCCAGGGCGGTCGGCGAGATGACGTAGGAGGCCGCGGTGGCGCGCATGACGCGTTCGGTGACGTTGCCCTTGCGGCGCTCCTCGACGAGTTCGACGAGGCCGTGCTGCTCGAGTGCGCGCAGGTGGTAGTTGACCTTCTGCCGGGGCAGACCGACGCGTGCGGCGAGCATGGTCGCCGAGGCGGGCTCGGCGAGCGCGGCGAGCAGCCGGGCCCGGGTCGGGTCCAGCGACGCCTCGGCCGCCGCCGCGTCCTCGATCACTGCGATGTCGAACATGACCCGACCCTGTCACCGACAATTCTTTTTGTCAAGACAGAAAATATCGTCGGTGGCGTGCGGGCGGACCGGGCCGGACCCGGGGCGGCGCGCCGGTCCTTGGAGCGGTCACCGGGGCCGGCGGGCACGAGCGGGGCGATCAGCGGGATCGCCGAGGCGGGTGGGTCAGCCGGGGCGACGAGTCGAGCCGCCGGGCGGGAGGCGTCGCTCAGGGACCGGTCGGCGGGCAGAGGAGCCGATCCACCAGGGGCAGCCGCAGGAGGTCCAGGCAGAGGCCAACCGCGGAGGGCTCGGGTGCGGGTGACGCGGTGGTCGGCGCCGGCGCGACGGGGGCCGGCGGCCCGGTGGTCGGCGCCGGAGCGGCTGGGGCGGCCGGCGCGGTGCTCGGCACCGGGGCGGCCTGTGGCGGCGCCGGAGCCGTCCCCGGGAGCGGCCCGCCCGGACCCGCCGCCTCCTGCCGCAGGACCGGCGTCCGCGCACCGGCGGCGAGGCGGGCACGGGGAACCGCCGTCACGCCGGCGTCCGGCCCGACCGCCTCCGGCGGCGCCGGCTCCCGGACGGTGGGCGGGGTGGTGGCCGCGTCGACGGCCGGTTCCGCCGTGGTGGCGGGGACCTTCCCCGGGCCCCCGTCCGCCCGGTACGGCGGGCCGGCCCGCTCCGGCCCGAAGGCGCCGGCGGTCAGCGTCGCGTACGCCAGGGTGGCGACGGCGGCGGCGAGCGCCGTCCGGCGGTCGGGCCGCAGCGCGGTCAGCGGGGCCTGGGCCGGCACGACCGGCGGCGGCGGTGCCGGCCGCGCCCGCCGGTGCGCGGCGAGCAGTGCGTCGAGTTGCGCTTCGACGACCGCGCGTTCGCCGGTCGCGGCGGCCAGGGCGAGCGTGAGGTAGAAGCGGAAGTTCACCGTGGCGGTGACCGGCACCCGCAGCCCGGCGAGCCGGCCGCCGTCGCCGGTGTGCAGCAGGGCCACCGGCGCGTCGGGGTGGTGCGCGACGCCCAGCATGTCCGCGTACGCCCACTCGCGCCGTCCCGCGCGGCCGGCGAACGCCACCCTCCGGTCGGTCACGACGGCCAGGCCGACGTCGACGGGCCGCAGCCCCTTCGGCAGCGCTCGACCGTCCCCCACCACCTCGGTCGCGGCCACGTCGAGCCCCGGCGCGGGCAGTCCGGGCACGTGCCGGGCGTCGGCCTCGACCAGCTCCGCCGCCGGCAGCACCCGGAACACGACCTCGTCGACACCGAGGTCGACCGGCAGGCCGGTACGCGGCTGCGCGCACCCGAGGAACCCGGCCGCCTCGATCCGCAGCCGGATCAGGTGGTCGTCGCGCCGGCGCCAGGCGTCGACGTCTGCGTCGTACGCGCGTGAGCGCCGCCCACTCTCACGCTCCGCCCACCGGACCCGCCAGCCCGGG
Source organism: Micromonospora citrea (assembly GCF_900090315.1). NCBI lineage: Bacteria > Bacillati > Actinomycetota > Actinomycetes > Micromonosporales > Micromonosporaceae > Micromonospora > Micromonospora citrea. Next base: position 2,858,860 of record NZ_FMHZ01000002.1, read on the forward strand.
CACGCCGCCGCCGGGCTCATGATGTTGGTGCGTGATTCCGCCGTCACGCCCGGTACAACCGTCGCCCTCCGGCACAGGACACGCACGGCGATCGATACTTCCGATTGTTCCCGACTGATGGGGATTGGCCCGGGACGGCCGGCCGGGCATACCCCCCACACTTCCCCGTCGTCAGCTCATCGTGGCGAGCAGCTCCCGGCAGGCCCGCTCGCAGGCGCGGCAGGCGTCGGCGCAGACCCGGCAGTGCTCGTGCTCGTCGGCGTGGCCGCCGCACTCGTCACCGCAGGACCTGCAGGCGGTGGCGCACGCCTCCAGCAGGCCACGGCTGATGTTGGCGTCGTAGCCGGTGTGCCGGGACAGCACCCGGGCGGTCGTCGTGCAGATGTCCGCGCAGTCCAGGTTCGTCCGTACGCACCTGGTCAGCTCGCCCACCATGTCCTCGCTCAGGCAGGCGTCGGCGCACGCCGTACAGGCCTGGGCGCAGTCGTTCAGGGCGTCGATGACGGCGGCCAACCGGGCCCGGTCCAGGTTGATCGACTTCGGGTACGTGTCGAGCATCGGCTTGGTGGTGCTGGGCACGGCAGTCTCCTCTCGGTCGTCGCTACCGCCCTACCCGCGACGGTGGCGGGCATGCGTCGGTCCACCGGCCGGGGCACCGGCGCGCCGGTTGCGGCACCCGGCCATGATCGAGCGCGTGTTCAGGCGGATGTGGGAGACGGCCCGCGAGAACCGGCGGGAACAGGACCGGATGTTCAAGTCCGGGGCGGCGAGGTCCAGGAACCCGGAGGGCTGCTGCGACTGCTGCGACCTCGGGCTCTTCTCCACACTGCTGATGCTGGGGTCGGCCACGGCCGCCGCGACCCGTGCGCCGGCGCTGGACCGGGCCGGGGTGGCGGCCATCCGGGGCTACCGCCGGTGGCTGTCGCCGCACTGGCCGGGCCGGTGCCGGTTCACGCCGACCTGCGGGGCGTACGGGCTGACGGCGGTCGAGCGGTACGGCCTGGCGCTCGGCGGCCGGATGGCCGCCGAGCGGGTGCGTCGATGCCGGCCCGGCGTGCCACGCGGCACGCATGATCCGGTGCGCTGACCGGTATGTCCGAGCTTGAGCCGGGCGGAGATCGGGTACAACGAAGCCATGGGCCGACTGAGCAGCTCGCCACCCCCGCCGCAGTCCGTCGAGCTGCGGCGGTGGACGTTGTCCGAGGCGGTACACCTGCGCGGCCTGCGCGCGTCCCTGCACGAGGAGCTGACCGGCGACGTGCTCGGCGAGGGTGAGGCCCTGGAGGAGGTCCCCGAGCTCGTCGTCCTGATCGCCACGGAACTCGCCACGAACGCCCTGCGGCACGGGATCCCGCCGACCATCGTCCGGCTGCTCGCCACCGAGGACTGCCTCATCCTCGACGTCGCCGACCACGACCTCGGCTCGCTACCGGAGCTGACCGACGCCCAGCCCGACGGCGCCGGCGGCCGCGGTCTGCAACTCGCCCGCGCCCTCTCCCTCGACGTCGGGTGGTACGCGACCGACCGGACCAAGAACATCTGGGCGTCCTTCCCCCGCACCGCGCGACTGAGCGGCTCCCGGCCCTCCTGACCGGGCGCTCGCCGGGCCGGGGCGGGTATCGCGGCGGCCTACACTCGTAGCCATGAGGCAGTCAGCGTGATCATCAGACAGCGGCAGGTCGCGGCGCAGGGTCACCTCTGCTGGTCGTACGACGACCCCGGGTCGCTCGCCACCCAGGCGGAGCGCTACCTGCTCGCGGGCCTCGCCGCCGGTGCACGCGTCTGGTACGTCACGCCACAGCCCGCCGACCCGGTGGCCGACCGGCTGCACGCCCTGCCCGGCTTCGCGGCGGCCGTGCGCCGGGGCGCCGCCGCCGTGATACCCCTCTTCTCGACGTACTCGCACGGTGACGTCGTCGACCCGCCGACGCAGGTCGCCGCCTACGCGGCGGCCACCGACGAGGCGCTCGCCGCCGGTCACACCGGGCTGCGGGTGGTCGCCGAGGCCACCGAGATGGTCCGCACCCAGGCCCAGTTGGAGAGCTTCGCCCGCTACGAGCACCTCGTCGACCGCTACATGCGGACCCGACCGTTCTCGGCGCTGTGCGCCTACCACCGGTCCGAGCTGGGCGACCGGGCGGTCGCCGAACTGGCCTGCATGCACCCGGAGACGAACGCCGAGGACGTGCTGTTCCGGCTGTACGCCGCGCCACCCGGCGACGGGCACGCCGCGCTGACCGGCGAGCTGGACCTGTCCAACCACGAGCTGTTCCGCACCGCCCTCGACCGCGCCGACCTGCGCCCCACCGACGGCGAGCTGGTCCTGTCGGCGACCGGGCTGCGCTTCCTGGACCACCGCGCCCTGGCCCACCTGGGCGAGTACGCGCGCCGTCGCGGCGCGACCGCCGTGCTGCACACCGCCCGCCCGACCGCGGCGCGCCTGGTCGACCTGCTGGACCTGCCCGGCATCCGGGTGGAGGTCGCGCGATGAGGACCGGCGCGCCCGCCCAGCACCACGGTTACTACCACGAGGCCGTGCGGTACGACCGCGACGACGAACTGCTCGCCGTGGTGGTGCCGTTCCTGCTCGGCGGCGTCGATGCCGGCGAGCCCACCTACGTGGCCCTGGGGGAGCACACCGCCGCGCTGGTCCGCGCGGCGCTGCCGGCCCGGTGCGGGGTCGAGTTCCTGCCCGGCGGCGAGATGTACGCCCGGCCCGCCTCCGCGATCCGGTCCTACCGCCAGCTCCTCGCCGAACAGGTGGCCGCCGGCGCCCGGCAGATCCGGATCATCGGCGAGGTGCCCCGGAGCGCGTTCGGCGCGACCTGGGACTGGTGGGCCCGTTACGAGTCGGCGATCAACCACGCGTACGACGACTTCCCGCTGTGGAGCATGTGCGCGTACGACGCCCGGGTCACGCCGCCGGAGGTGCTGGCGGACGTGGCGCGGACCCATCCCCGCTTCGCGACCGCCGACGGTCGGCACGTGCCGAGTTCGGCCTGGACGCCGCCCACGGCGTACCTGCGGGAGAACCGGGCGATCGTGCCCGACCCCCTCCAGGCGGGACCGCCGACGATCGAGTTGGCCGACCCGACGGCGGCTGCGGCGCGCGCCGCCGTCCACCTGGCCGACCGGGGTCAGGTGCCGGCCGACGACCTGGACGACCTCGTCGTCGCGGTCAGCGAGACCGTCACGAACGCGCTGCGTCACGGCCGGCCGCCGGTCCGGCTGCGGGTCTGGTCCGGCGCCGACCGCATCGTGGCGACCGTCGGCGACGGCGGCGACGGCCCGGCGGACCCGTTCTGCGGGCTGCTTCCCGCCTCCCACGACGACGCCCCGGGCGGGCTCGGCCTGTGGATCACCTACCAGTCGTGCAGCCACGTGACCTGGCACCGGGACGACGACGGTTACACGCTGCGGCTGACGGTGGGAAACCTGCCCACCGGCGGCTGACCGCCCGGCCGGCGACCGCCCCCACGGCGACGGGCCGGTCGGCCCTCACCGCCCGGCGGGTCGCCGCGCGGCGACGGGACGGCCCGCCGCGCCGTCGCCGAGGGCGGACCGGTGGCGACCGTCACGACCGGCGGGTCGGCGGGCGGGCCCGGAGGTACCTTCGGCGGGCCGGCGACGAACGTTTCGCCGCGCGCCTGAACAGACCCGGGAGGACGCGGCCGTGCCGGACGCCGAGGAACTGATCAGCGACGCCCTGGCGGCGGCGCGCGGCACCGACGTACGCCTCGCGGAGCGACAGCTGGACCGGCTGATGATCGGCACGGGCGCGGCGGAGAGCGCGGCGGCCGTCGACGCCGCGCTGCTGCGTCGCCTCGCCCGCGGTGTCGGCCGGCTCACGTCGCGCGGCTGGCAGCCGGTGGACCTGGTCCGGCTCGCCACCCGCCGGCTGGGCGCCCGGTCGGCGGGGCTGGTGGCCGACGCGCTCGCCGCACACCGCCGCGACCTGGCCGGGCCGGTGCCGCCGTGGTGGGACGACCAGCTCCGCGACCTGGACGCGCGGGTGTGGTGGGACGGCGACGGGGGCCACCTGGCCGCCCGGTCGGCCCGCGCCGGATGGGACCGGTTCACGGCCCTGCGCGCGGCGGTCGACGCGCTGGCCCTGGTCGAGGGGCTCCCGCCGATCGCCGTGCTGCGCCCGCCGCCCGGCGCGACCGGGGCGGGCGCCGCGCGGGGCGCGTCGACCGGCGGGTCCCGGATGCTCGACCGGGTGCGGGCGCTGCTGGCCAAGGCGGAGTCGACCACCTACCCGGCCGAGGCGGAGGCGCTGACCGGCAAGGCCCAGGAGCTGATCGCCCGGCACAGCATCGACCAGGCCCTGCTGGCGGGCGTCGCCGAACGCGCCGACCAGCCCGGCGGGGTGCGGCTCGACACCGACCCCCCGTACGCGGGCGCGAAGGCGCTGCTGGTGCAGGAGGTGGCGGCGGCGAACCGGTGCGAGGCGGTCTGGTCCGACGACCTCGGCTTCACCACGGTGCTGGGCTGGCCGGCCGACCTGGAGGCGGTCGAGCTGCTCTACACCTCGCTGCTGGTGCAGGCCACCGCCGCGATGCTGCGCGGTCGGGGCGAGCGGCGGGCCCGGGGTGCCGGCCGGCGCACCCGCGACTACGACGAGTCCTTCCTGAACGCGTTCGCGCTGCGGATCGGCGAGCGGCTGCGGGCCGCCACCGAGGACGCGGACCGGCGGGCGGCCGCGGAGACCGGGCCGGAGCGTCTGCTGCCGGTGCTCGCCAGCCGCGCCGAGGCCGTACGGGAACGCCTCGACACGCTCTTTCCCGGCGTCACGCGGGCGCGGCTCACCGTCCGCGACGCCGACGGCTGGTCGTCGGGCACCTCCGCCGCCGACCGCGCCACGCTCGGCCCCGCCCCCGCCCCGGAGCGCCAGGTCCGCGGCCGGCGCTGAGATTTCTCCCCGGCGCTGTCGGAACCGGCCGGTCGGCTCCGACCCCTCACCGGAACCGCGCCATCATGGGCGCGACCGAGCAGACGAGGAGCGCCCGATGAAGTACATGCTGCTGATCTGGAACCGTCCCGGGTTCGTCGAGGAGCTGTCCGAGCAGGAGCGCACCGCGCTCTTCGGCGAGGTCGACGAGATCATGCGGGAGTTGACCGAGTCCGGCGAGCTGGTCGGCGGCCAGGCCCTGGCCGACCCGTCGCAGGCCCGCACGGTCCGGCCGGCGGGCGACCGGCCGGAGGTGACCGACGGGCCGTTCATGGAGAGCAAGGAGCAGTTCGCCGGCTATCTGATGGTCGACTGCGACAGCCTCGAACGGGCCGCCGAGATCGCCGCCCGCTGGCCGGACGTACGGCGTGGCTTCGGCGCCCTGGAGGTGCGGGCGGTCATGGACGAGTCCGGGACGGACGTGTGAGCGGACGGCACATCGAGGACCTGCTGCGCGACCTGGCGCCGCAGGTCCTCGGCCTGCTCGTGCGCCGGCACGGCCAGTTCGACGCGGCCGAGGACGCCGTGCAGGAGGCGCTGCTCGCCGGCGCGACGCAGTGGCCCGGGCAGGGCGTGCCGGACAACCCGCGCGCCTGGCTGCTGACCGTCGCCGGCCGCCGGCTGACCGACGAGTGGCGCAGCGAGCGGGCCCGCCGGGACCGGGAGGCCGCGGTGGCCGTCCGCGAGCCGGCGTACGCGACGGTCGCCCCCGCCGCCGACGAGCAGCCGCCGGCCGGCGACGACACGCTGACGCTGCTCTTCCTCTGCTGCCACCCGGCGCTGGCCCGGTCCGCGCAGGTCGCGCTGACGCTGCGCGCGGTCGGCGGCCTGACCACCGCGCAGATCGCCAGGGCGCACCTGGTGCCCGAGGCGACCATGAGCCAGCGCATCCGCCGCGCCAAGCAGCGGATCGAGGCGGCCGGCGCGCGGTTCACCATGCCGGCGCCCCGGGAGCGGGACGAGCGGCTGCGGGCCGTGCTCCAGGTGCTCTACCTGATCTTCAATGAGGGCTACACCACCTCCGGCGGGCCGGAGCTGCACCGGGCCGACCTGACCGCCGAGGCCATCCGGCTGGCCCGCATGCTGCGCCGGCTGCTCCCGGACGACGGCGAGGTGGCCGGGCTGCTGGCGCTGATGCTGCTCACCGACGCGCACCGGGCGGCCCGGACCGGGCCGGCCGGGGAGCTGGTCCCGCTCGCCGAGCAGGACCGCGACCGCTGGGACCGCGCCGCCATCGCCGAGGGGATCGCCCTGGTCACCGAGGCGTTGACCTGGTCACCGCCCGGTCCGTACCAGCTCCAGGCGGCGATCGCCGCGGTGCACGCCGAGGCGCCGTCGGCGGACCGGACGGACTGGCCGCAGATCCTGGCGCTCTACCGGTTGCTCGCCCGGATCGCCCCGAACCCGATGGTCACCCTCAACCAGGCGGTCGCCGTGGCGATGGTGGACGGCCCACGCGCCGGCCTGGCCCTGCTCGCCCCCCTCGACGCCGACGACCGCACCGCCGGGCACCACCGGCTCGCCGCCGTCCGCGCCCACCTGCTGGAGCTGGCCGGCGAGCCGCGGGCGGCGCGGGCGGCGTACCTGGCGGCGGCCCGGGGCACGACGAGCCTGCCGGAGCAGCGTTACCTGGAGCTGCGCGCCACCCGGCTGGCCGGGCACCGATGAGTTCCGGCCGCGACGGGAGTCTCTTTCATCATGAGCGGGCTGGGCGGCCCGGGTGCCGCCCTGACCGACGCGCCGGCCGGCGTGCGACACGGGGACGCACGCCGGCCGCCTCCTCACGTCACCCGCTGGTCGCCGGCACCGCCGGGCAGCTGGTGCCGTCGGCGGGCACGTCGACCGAGATCAGGTAGCGGTCGACCGCGTCCCGTACGCAGTCGCTGCGGGTGTAGTTGCCGTGCCCCCAGCCCTCGTAGGTCAGCAGCACCCCCGAGCGGCCGAGCTGCCGCGCCACGTTCGTCGCCCAGTTGTGCCCGCTGGCCGGGTCGTACCGGCTGTTGGCGAGCAGCAGCGGCACGTCGGTACGGACCCGGAGGCGGTGCTGCGGGTTGGCGACCGGGGCCGGCGTGCCGAGGCAGGTCGCGATCGCCGGCAGCGCCTGCGGGTAGCGCACGTCCGGCGCGATCCGGGCCATCCGTCGCAGGTGGGCGGCGTACTCCCGATGGTCGCGGACCGGCAGGTGCCAGTCGGCGCAGAACACCGCGAAGGGATGCGGCCGCACGGCGTCGACGTCGACGTCGGCGGCGCGGGGCCCGGCGGCGGGCGGGCTCGCCCGCAGGGCGACGATCTGCGTGGCCAGGCCGGCCCAGTCCGGGCCGTACAGCCTGCGCTGGGCCAACCGGCTGAGGCCGTACGGGGTCAGCGTCGCGCCGGGACGGTCGGGGTCCGCCAGCTCGCCCCGCTCCGCCCGGGCGAGCAGACCGGCCCAGACCGCGCGGACGTCCTCGCCGTGCAGCGCGCAGGCCGGCGTACGGGCGCACCAGGCGACGAACTCGTCGAACGAGTCCTGCGCGGCGGCGGCCTGCGTGTCGAGGAACGCCCGGGTGTCGAGGCTGTGGTCGACCACGCTCTCCAGCACCACGGCCCGGACCCGGTGCGGGAACTGTTCGGCGTACTGGGCGCCGAGCAGGGTGCCGTACGAGCTGCCGTGGAAGGTGAGCCGGGTCTCGCCGAGCGCCGCCCGGACGGCGTCCAGGTCGCGGGCGGCGCTGCGGGTGTCGACGTGGTCGTAGAGCGGCCCGGTCCGCTGCCGGCAGTCGGCCCGCAGCAGCGCGTTGTCGGCCACGGCGGCGTCGAACCGGGCCTGGTCGGCGATGACCTGCGGCTGCCGGTCGAGCAGCGCCGCCGAGCAGAGCACGGGGTTGCTCCGGCCGATGCCGCGCGGGTCGAAGCTGACGACGTCGAACCGGCGGCGCAGGTCGTCGCTGAACCGGTCGTTCAGCAGGATCCGCCGGACGCCGGAGTCCCCCGGCCCGCCCGGACCGAACACCAGCGAGCCGATCCGGGCGGCGGGGTCGGTGGCGGCGCGGCGGGCCAGGTGGAGGGTGAACCGTTCGCCCTCCGGCCGGTCCCAGTCGACCGGGAGCGACAGGGTGCCGCACTCGGCGGTGCGGTCCTCCTCGCACGGTTGCCAGGCGATGCCCGGCGTGGGTACGGGCGCGGGCCGGCCGGCCGAGGCCGGCGCGGGCGTCGACACGCCGGTCGCCAGCAGCGCGGCGGTCGCCCCGACCGCCAGTGCCCGCATCCGGGCGGGGGGCCGGCCTCGGCCCTCCCGGCCCGGACGGGCCGGGTCGCCGCCGCGAGGGGCGGACTTGCGTACGCGCAGCACGAGATGCTGTCCTCTCCTTCGAAGGAGCGTTGCGGTGAGAACTCGCCCGTGGGCGAGGTGATGCTGCTTCCACCCGGGCCGTCGAGTTGGCGCTCGACGGCCCGGGGCCTTGCCGGCGCTAGTCGACGTCCTTGAGGACGCGTTCCAGCGAGACCAGCCGGGTCTCCATCCCGCCGAGCCGGGCGTCGAGGGCCGCCAGCACCCGGGCCGCGGATTCCTGTGCCTCGACGGCGTTGCGGGCGAGTTGTCGGTACTCCTCCTCGCGAGCCCCGGCCACCCGGGCCCGCCGGGTCTTGGCGACCTGCACGATCGTCACCGTGATCACGCTGACGAGCAGGGCGAAGATCCCGATCGCCCCGACCACCTCGGTCCAGTCGTGCTCGCTCATGCCCCTCATTTCCCGTCCTCGTCCCCGTCCGGCCCCGCGCCCGGTCCGGCGGTGAGCGTCTCGGCCGCCGCCGCGACGGCGCCGGGCGTGAGCGTGTACGCGAACGGATTCACCTCGTAGAACTTCATCGCCTTCCCGTCCTCCGACAACTCCAGGTGTGCGGACACGAGGCCGGCCGCCGCGAGCTTGCGCAGGTGCACCTGCACCAGCGCGCGGCTGATGCCCAGCTCGCGGGCGAGTTGGCTGACGTACGCGCGTCGTCGCGCCAGCACGGCGACCACCCGCATGCGGTGCGGGTTGGCAAGCGTGGCCAGTACGCGCACCAGTTCGTCGCCGGTGACCGTCGGACCAGCGCTCATGACCAGCCCTTGCACATGCAAACGGACGTTAGCGGGTGCCGGCGCGGACGTCACCAGTGGACGGTCGATCTCAGGGGCCGGTGGGGGAATTCCCCGGCCCCTCCCTGAGCGTGCGGAACGCCCTCGGACGTGGGCAGGGGGCGGCAACCGTGGATCAGGCGCGGCGGTCGCGGGGCCGTACGCCTCGCGGGCCGGGAGCGGAAGCGCCGGTCAGGCGCGGCAGTCGCGGGGCCGGACGTCCCGCGGGGCTGCGGGCGGCGCTCGCGGGTCAGGCGCGGCAGTCGCGGGTCAGGCGCGGCGCTCGCGGGTCAGGCGCGGCGCTCGCGGGTCAGGCGCGGCGCTCGCGGGTCAGGCGCGGCGCTCGCGGGTCAGGCGCGGCAGTCGCGGGTCAGGCGGGGCGGGATGGCGGTGAAGGTGGAGTTCATCCAGGCGGCCGGGCGGGACGCGCGGGAGCCGGCGTCGATCTGGTCGGCGGTCTCCTCGATCAGTGCGCGGATCTCCGGGTCGGCGGCCCGGCGGGCCTGGGCGCGCACGTCGTCGGCGAGCTCGGCGAGGTTGCGCCGGAGCTGCTCGGCGACCTGTTCGCCGGTGAGGTCCCAGCTGACCGAGGCCGCCGAGTCGGTGGCGATCCGTCGGCTGCCGGCGACGATGACGCGGTCCACCTCCCGGCAGACCTCGGCGGTGTTGGCGGCCGTCGTGGCCACCGGCGACGGGCTCGGGACGGCGCTCGCCGTCGCCGTCGGTCCCGGGGCCGACGTGCCGGCAGTTGCGCCGGCCTCCTCCGGCGAGGTGTCCTGGCAGCCCATCGCCAGCACCCCGAGCGCCACTGCGGCGGCGGCGCGCCGCGCGTAGACGACGGATCGGGACATCGGGACCTCCCGTTCGCGGATCTCGGCCGTCGGCGGGACGGCACGGCTCGACCGACGCCGGGCGGCGGGACGTCGTCCTGGCAACGAGCGGGGTGGGCCCCGGGTCACGTCGGCCGTCGCGGCCCGACACGCGGGCCGCCGGGCCGGCGAGGGGGCCGGCCCGGCGGGTCCGCGTACGCGAAATCAGCTCTTGAAGGCGTCCTTGACCTTCTCGCCGGCCTGCTTCAGCTTGGCGCCGGCCTGCTCGTTGCGCCCCTCGGCCTCGAGGCGCTCGTTGTCGGTGGCCCGGCCGGCGCCCTCCTTCAGCTTGCCGGCGGCGTCCTCGCTCGCGTTGTTGATCTTGTCGTCGAAACCCATGTCAACCTCCGATTGGGCAGTGCCGGTACGCCCCCGCAGTACCCCGCCCGACCACGACCCAACCGTGCGGCCGACGGCTCGCCGCGGACGTGATGACGATGAACGGCCTCGACGACCGGCTCCAGACCGGCGAGCTGATGGCGGACGCGGTCGGTGCGGAACGCGCTGAGCCCGGACGCACCGCGCCGCCGGGCCCGGGAGGGGTCCGGCGGCGCGGTGCGGCGGTCAGGCGACCGGGCGGAAGCCGCGCAGCCGCAGGCTGTTGGCGACGACGAAGACCGAGGAGAAGGCCATCGCGGCGCCGGCGATCATCGGGTTGAGCAGCCCGGCGGCGGCCAGCGGCAGGGCCGCCACGTTGTAGGCGAAGGCCCAGAACAGGTTGCCCTTGATGATGCCGAGGGTGCGCCGGGAGAGCCGGATCGCGTCCACGGCGGCCATCAGGTCGCCCCGCACCAGGGTCAGGTCGGACGCCTCGATCGCCACGTCGGTGCCGGTGCCCATGGCCAGGCCCAGGTCGGCCTGCGCGAGGGCGGCGGCGTCGTTCACCCCGTCGCCGACCATCGCCACGGTCCGCCCGTCGCCCTGGAGCCGCCGCACCACGTCGACCTTGTCGGCGGGCAGCACCTCCGCGATCACCTCGTCGATGCCCACCTCGGCGGCCACCGCCTTGGCGACGGTGGCGTTGTCGCCGGTCAGCAGCACCGGCGTCAGGCCGAGGGCGCGCAGCCCGGCGACCGCCGCCCGGCTCGTCGGCTTGACCACGTCGGCCACCGCGAGCACGCCCCGGGCCCGCCCGTCCCAGCCGGCCAGCACCGCCGTCCGCCCCTCGGCCTCCGCCGCGGTGGCGGCCCGTGCCACCTCCTCCGGTACGTCGAGACCGTGCTCGCGCAGCAGTCGGAGCCGGCCGACCAGCACCTCGCGGCCCTCGACCGACCCGGTCACGCCGAGCCCCTCGACGTTGGCGAAGCCGGTGACCGGCGGCAGTGCGCCCGCCTCCGCCGCGCCCGCGGCGACCGCCTGGGCGATCGGGTGCTCGGACGCGGCCTCCAGCGCCCCGGCCAGCCGGAGCAGCTCCGCGCGGTCCTCACCGGCCGCCGGGAGCACGTCCACCAGGGTCATCCGGCCGGTGGTGACGGTGCCGGTCTTGTCCAGCACCACGGTGTCCACCTGCTTCGTGGACTCCAGCACCTCCGGGCCCTTGATCAGGATGCCGAGCTGGGCGCCCCGGCCGGTGCCGACGAGCAGGGCGGTCGGCGTGGCCAGCCCGAGGGCGCACGGGCAGGCGATGATCAGCACCGCCACGGCGGCCGTGAACGCGGCGGTCGCGCCCGCCCCGGTGCCGAGCCACCAGCCGAGGGTGCCCGCCGCGAGGGCGATCACGATCGGCACGAAGACCCCGGAGATCCGGTCTGCGAGGCGCTGCACCGCCGCCTTGCCGGTCTGCGCCTGCTCGACCAGCCGGGCCATCTGGGCCAGTTGGGTGTCGCCGCCGATCCGGGTGGCGGTCACCACCAGCCGGCCGCCGGCGTTGACCGTCGCGCCGACCACGGTGTCGCCCGGCCCGACCTCGACCGGGACGGACTCGCCGGTCAGCATGCTCGCGTCGACCGCCGAGGTGCCCTCGTCGACCACCCCGTCCGTGGCGATCTTCTCGCCGGGACGGACCACGAACCGGTCGCCCACGGCGAGCTGGTCGACCGGGATCCGGGTCTCCGCGCCGCCGCGCAGCACCGCGACGTCCTTCGCGCCCAGTTCCAGCAGGGCGCGCAGGGCCGCCCCGGCGGTCCGCTTCGCGCGGGCCTCGAAGTAGCGGCCGGCGAGGATGAACACCGTCACCCCGGCCGCCGCCTCCAGGTAGATGTTGCCGGCCCCGTCGGTGCGGCTGATGTCGAAGCTGAAGGGGTGGGTCATCCCCGGTTCCCCGGCGGTGCCGAGGAAGAGCGCCCACACCGACCAGCCGAACGCGGCCAGGGTGCCGAGCGAGACCAGGGTGTCCATGGTCGCCGCGCCGTGCCGCAGGTTGATCCAGGCGGCCCGGTGGAAGGGCAGGCCGCCGTAGACGACGACCGGGGCGGCCAGGGTCAGCGACAGCCACTGCCAGTACTCGAACTGCCAGGCCGGCACCATGGCCAGCGCGATCACGGGCACGGTCAGCACGAGCGAGACCCACAGCCGGGTACGCAGGCCGCGCAGCTCGTCCACCGGCTCGGCGGCCGGCTCGGCCCCGGCGGGCGTGGGCGGGGGCGGCAGGACGGCGGTGTAGCCGGTCTTCTCCACCGTGGCGATCAGGTCGTCCGGGGTGACGTCGTCGACGTACCGGACGGTGGCCTTCTCCGTGGCGTAGTTGACCGTGGCGGTGACCCCGTCCATCCGGTTCAGCTTCTTCTCGATGCGGGCGGCGCAGGACGCGCAGGTCATGCCGCCGATCGCCAGCTCGATCTGGTTCGGCGCGGTCAGCAGGGGTTTGGTGGTCATCACGGGTCCCGTCAGTCGTGCCCGTGGCCGGGGACGCCGTGGTCGGCGTCGGCGGTCGGGGAGATCGGGGCGGCGGGGGTGCCCGGCGCCGCCGGGGTGCCCGTCGCGGCCGGGGCGGTGCCCGGGCCGGTCGGGGCGCCGGCGACGACGGTGAACTCGGCGGTCCGCACCACGCCGTCGTGCTTGAAGTCCAGGTAGAGGCGGTAGGCGCCGGCCGACGGCACCTCGGCGAGGAACCTCACCTCGGGGCCGGGCCTGGTCCGCCCGTCGCCCGGCTCGCCGTCGGGGTGCACGTGCAGGTACGCCAGGTCGCCCTGGCGCAGCGCCACCAGGTGACCGTACGCCCCGAGGTAGGGCTCCAGGTCGGTGACCGGCGTGCCGTCGCGGCTGACCGTCAGGGCCAGCTCGGCGGTGCGGCCGGGCTCCGGGGCGCCGGCGAGGGTGACGGTGTAGCCGTCGACGGTGGTGCTGGTCGCCGGGGCGGGCAGCGGCCGCTCGGTCAACGCGCCGGGGACGGTCACGTCGACCCCGAGGGTCAGCGCCTCGCCCCCGGTGGGGGTGAAGTCGGCGAAGGCCCGCCAGACGCCCGGCCCACCCAGCGGCGAGTCGACGTGCCAGGTGCCGTCCGGCGTCATCTCCGGGTGCACGTGCCGGAAGCCGGAGAGGTCGCGGCGGGCGACGATCAGGTGCATGCGCTTGTCGTGAGCCACGTCGTAGCCGGTGACCGGCCGGCCGTCCGGGCCGGTGACCCGGAAGGCGAACTGCCCGGCCGGGGCGTCCACGGGGCGGAGGGTGTAGCCGCGGTCGGAGACGAGCAGCCCGCCGGGCAGATGGGCCGCCCCGCCTTCGTCGCCGCCGTGTCCGGCGTCACCGGCGGCTCCGTGGCCGTCGCCGGCGTCGTGGCGGGTGTCGGCGGCCGGGGCGACGGGGCCGGCCACCTGGCCGACCCCGTACGCCGCGCCGAACACCGCCGCGAGGCCGAGGGCGAAACCGCTCAGCTTCGTCGCCGTGTTCATGGTGTACCTCGGTTTCCCCGTGCCGCCGTCAGGCGCCGACGAGGTCGTAGCCGGCCTCGTCGACGGCGGCGCGCACGGTGTCGGTGTCCAGTGGGCTCTCGCTGGTGACGGTGACCTTGCCCGCGGCGAGGTCGACCTGGACGTCGCTGACGCCCGGGATCGCGCCGACCTCGGCGCTGACCGAGCTGACGCAGTGCCCGCAGGTCATGCCCTGCACCTGGTACGTGGTGGTGACCATCGAACTCTCCTCTCGACGCCTCCAGCCTATACCCCCCTGGGGTAATGCGGAGGCAGACGGGTCCTTCGGTTTGTACCGGTACCCGGTGGGGGTATCCCGGTCACGAAGGACCGTACCATACCCCCGAGGGGTACGCTATCCTCGATCCCATGACCACACCGACGCCTGCCCCGACCAGGGGCTACACCGCCACCAAGGACCAGCTGCTCGCGCGGCTGCGCCGCGTCGAGGGGCAGGTCCGGGGCATCGAGAAGATGGTCGACGACGACCGCTACTGCATCGACGTGCTCACCCAGATCTCCGCGATCCAGGCCGCGCTGGACAAGGTCGCGCTAGGCCTGCTCGACGGGCACGCCCGGCACTGCATGCACGAGGGGGCCGCCGAGGGCCGGGCCGACGAGATGGCCACCGAGATGATGGCCGCCGTCGGCCGCCTCATGAAGCGCGGCTGACCCGCCCCGACACCGATCGGGCCGCCTGCGTCGACCGGCCCGGCACCGATCGGCCCGCCGGAGCCGACTCCCGGGCCGCCGGAGCCGGCCCTGGGCCGGTCCGGCGCCCCGGCGCCCCCGGGTGGGAGCGCCGGGGTGGGCCCGGATCACAGCCGGCCGAGGATCCTGCGCATCGTGTCGATCTCGGCCTGCTGGGTGGCGACTATCTGCCCGGCCAGGGCCTTGGCCTCCGCGTTCACGCCCCGGGAGAGCTCGTCGCGGGCCATGGTGACGGCCCCCTCGTGGTGGGCGATCATCATGGTCAGGAACTGCCGGTCGAATTCCCGCCCGGAGGCCGCCGCCAGCTTCGTCATCTCGGCGTCGGTCATCATGCCGGGCATGCCGTGGTCCATGTGCGGCATCTCGGCGCCGGGCGACGGCACCGGCCGGCCCCAGGCCGACAGCCAGCCGCTCATGGTCGCGATCTCGGGCGCCTGGGCGGCCTTGATCTCTGCGGCGAGCCGCTTGACCTCCGGGTCCGCCGCCCGCGTCGCGGCCAGGTCCGCCATCTCGACCGCCTGCCGGTGGTGCGGGATCATCATCTGGGCGAACATCGCGTCGGCGTCGCCGAACGCGGCCGCACCGGACGCGGAGGCCGCCGGGCCGGTGGTGCCGGGCGTGCCGTGCATCCCCGGGGACGGGTGTCCGTCGTCGCCACAGGCGGTCAGGGCGAGGGCGGCGGTGACGGCCACGCCGGCCAGGGCGGCACGGCGCGCGAGGGTACCAGTGATCACTTCTGAGCCTTTCGGTGTCGGAACGTACGCAGCACGACGGGGGCGCGGACCCGGGGAGACCGGGTCGCGCCGGGGCGTCCTATCTGCGCAGCACCGAGACCGTGGCGAGCCGCAGGCCGACCGGCCGGGTCGGCGGGGCGCGGGGCGACCGGTCCGGCCCGCCCGGCGCCCGGCCCGCCGGTCCGCCGGCCCGTACGCCCGCCAGCAGCACGGCCAGCAGCAGCGGCACGGCCAGCGCGCCCAGCACCGCCAGGCACACGCCCCACCACGGCAGCCCGCCGCCCGCCCCGCCGTACGGCAGGAGTTGCTCGCGCGGGCAGTCGCCCGGGCAGCCCCCGCCCCCGGCGACGGTATGGCGAGCCGGGCTTCCGGGCGGCGCCGCCACGGCGGCGTACGGGATGGCGGTGTGCCGCTCGGTCGGCACGCGGCCGCGCGGGCCGGCGTCGGCGTGCGTCACGGCACCGGCGGCGCGCGTCACGGCATCTGCGGCGTGCGTCACGGCATCTGCGGTCCGCGTCGCGGCGTCGGCGGGGTGCGGCACGGCGATGGCGGGGTGCGGCACGGCAATGGCGGGGTGCGGCACGGCGATGGCGGGGTGCGGCACGGCGATGGCGGGGTCGGCCCGGGTGGTGGCGGCGGAGTGGCCCACCCCGTGCGTGCCGTGACCGAGGGTGTGCATCGCGGCGAGCCCGAACAGCGTGCCGACGAGCAGCAGGATCCGGGCCCACCGCCCCGCCGTCGCCGTCGCCGTCCGCACACCCCCACGCTAGCCCTCCGCGGCCCCCGGCTCCGGGGCGACCGGCGTTTCCGGCGGCGTCCACGCCCCGACATCAGCCCTCACGACCTGCGTCCGGATGTCGGGATGGCTACCATTCGGCCGGTGGCCCTCCGAAATCCGCACCGCCCGCGTCGGCTCCCGGGTCCGGCGGCGGCACCCACCGCCCGGTCCCGTACGCGCCGGGCGAGCGCGGTGCGTGACCGCTCCGCCACGCCGGAGAGATCCGGCGCGGCGATCGGCCGGGGACGCTGAACCGACCGGCACGCCGGCACGTAACCCGCCCTGGAATCGTTGGGAGACACTCGATGGGCGCCGACCACACCCGTCCCGCACCGTCCGCCCCGCCCGGGGTGCGACGGATCCTCGTCGCGACGGTGGTGCCCCTCTTCGTCGCCACCCTGATCGCGGCCCTGGCGCTCTGGCCGTGGGACGCCCCCGAGGCGGCGCCCGGCACCGACCCGCCCCGCCACCACGGCACGGTGACGCGGGTGGTGACCGAGCCGTGTCCACCCGCTCCCGAGGTCCCGGAGGGGGCCCCGGGCGCGGCGGCGGGCCCCTGTGGCACCGTCACGGTGCGGGTGGACGACGGCCCCGACGCCGGGCAGCAGGTGGAGACGCCGGTGCCGGCCGGGCCCGGCGCGCCGAAGGTCGCGGTCGGCGACGAGATCGTCCTGGTCCAGCTCACCGACCCCGCCGACCCTTCGGTGAGCACCTACAACATCGCCGAGCACCAGCGCGGCGAGCCGTTGCTCTGGCTGGTGGCGCTCTTCGCCGCGGCGATCGTCGCGTTCGGGCGCTGGCGCGGGCTAGCCGCGCTGGCCGGCCTGGCGGCGAGCTTCGCCATCCTGCTCACCTTCGTGCTGCCCGGCATCAGCGCCGGCCGCTCGCCGCTGCTGGTCGCGGTCGTCGGCGCGGCACTGATCATGTTCGTGGTGCTCTACCTGACGCACGGGGTGACGGCACAGACCTCGGTCGCCGTGCTCGGCACGCTCGGCAGCCTGGTGCTGACCGGGCTCCTCGGCACGATCGCCACCGCGGCGACCCACCTGACCGGCTTCGGCACCGAGGACGCCACCACGCTGTCGATGTTCCAGGCCGACGTCGACCTGCACGGCCTGCTGCTCGCCGGGATCATCATCGGCTCCCTCGGTGTGCTCGACGACGTCACGGTGACCCAGGCCGCGACGGTCAGCGAGCTGGCGCACGCCAACCCCGGGCTGTCCCGGGCGCAGCTCTACCGGGCGGCGACGCGGGTCGGTCGCGCCCACATCGCCTCGACGGTCAACACCATCGTGCTGGCGTACGCCGGCGCCTCGCTGCCGGTGCTGCTCCTGCTGACCGCCGACTCCCGGGCGGTGACCCAGATCCTGACCAGCGAGTTCCTGGCCCAGGAGATCGTCCGCAGCGCGGTCGCCACCCTGGGCCTGATCGCCGCCGTGCCGCTGACCACCGGCCTCGCGGCCCTGGTGACCACGGCGGGCCGGCGCGCCGGCGGGTCCGCCGACGACGGCGCCTCCCCGACCCCGCCGGCTCCCCGGCCGGCGGCCGACCGCTCCGAGGCGCTCGAGGCCCTCAGCGGGCCGCGCGCCGGCAACGCCCCCTCCGCCGCCCCCTCCGGGTGGCCCGACCGAGACGGGAGCACGGACACCGCATGGTGACACTCCTCAGCGTGACGGATCAGGACCCCTCGCCTGATAAACGCGTCACTGGTCACCCTCCGCCCTTACGAAATAACGCATTTAGTCGGCTTAGGGACGTAGATCCCCGGGAGGGCTGTCGGGTAACCTCGCTGCCGGTCACCGCCGAAGGCGCGCAGCGGCGCCTGCGGTGCCGCCGCCCAATCGCCACCAGGCGAGCCGGGGACCCAGGTACGTGGGGTGAATCCGCGACAGCGGTAGGGGCCACTTCCGCCCCGAACCCGTCAGCTAACCCGGTCGGCGGTCGACGGAAGGGAACACTGTGACGGCACCCCTACGCCGCTGGTTGACGCCTGTGGTGGCCGTGATCGCCGCCCTGGCCGTCTTCGCCGGACCCCTCCCGGCGGCGGCCGAACCCACCTCACCGCCCCAGCCCTCCGGACACGGAGACGACGAGCCCAAACTGCTCAACGACCTGATCGAGTCGCGGAACCGCAGCTACGTCCAGGCCAAGTCGAAGCTGGCGAAGTCGAAGAAGCGCCAGCTCGAGCTGGCCCTGGAGGTCGACCGGGCGCAGGCCGAACTGGCGGCGCTGGCCCCCCAGGTGAGCCAGATCGCCGCCCAGTCCTACCGGACGGGGCGCATCGGCGCGGTGTCGATGCTGCTGGACACCGCCAGCCCCGACTCGTTCGTCCGACGCGCCGCCGCGCTCGACGAGCTGAACCTGGTCAACTCCAAGAAGCTCGCCGAGGTCAACGCGGTCAAGAACCGCGCCGAGCAGGCCAAGCTGGCCCTCGACGCCGAGGTCCGCGAGCAGCAGAAGCTGACCAACGAGATGGCCCGCGGCAAGCGCGAGGCGGAGAAGGCTCTCGCGCTGGTCGGCGGCAGAGGGCTGACCGGCGGCAAGGTGGTCGCCACGTCGCCGGTGGCCCGGATCGCGCCGGGGCGTACCGCCGACGGTGACTGGAAGCCCCTGTCGTGCACGGAGGACGACCCCACGACCTCCGGCTGCATCACGGCGCGCACCCTGCACATGTACAAGGAGGTGAAGCGGGCCGGGTTCAACCGGTTCGTCGGCTGTTACCGCTCCGGCGGGCCGTACGAGCATCCGAAGGGCCGGGCCTGCGACTGGTCGTTGCAGCGGAGCGGCTTCTCCCCCTGGCACAACGACGACACCTACATGTACGGCAACAACCTGACCGCGTTCCTGGTGCGGAACGCCGACCGACTCGGCATCTACTACGTGATCTGGAACCGGCAGATCTGGTTCCCGGCGACCGGCTGGAAGTCGTACAGCGGCCCGTCGAACCACACGGACCACGTGCACGTGTCACTGCTCTGACGCCGTACGACACAGGGCCGCCCCGCGTCCGCGGGGCGGCCCTGTCGCTTCGTGCGGGAGCGGGTCAGGCGACGGCGGCAGCGGCGGCCGGCGCGTGAGCGCCGTCGGTGGCGGCCCGCGCCCCGTCGACCGCGTCCAGGTGGGCCGGCACGGAGGCCACCACCCGCGCCTCACCGGCGGCCAGCCGGTAGGACATGCCGACCACGGCGCACCGCCCGGCGGCCACCTCGGCGGCGAGCACGGCCGAACGGTCCAGCATCGCCTCGACGGTGCACCCGATGTGGATGTCGACGATGCGGTCGATGTCGTCCACCCCCTCGGCCGCGGCGCGGCGCAGGCTGGGCACCACGGCGTCGACCACGGCCGGCAGGTGCCCCGGCGGAGGGGTGCCGGTGGCGTCCGCGGCACGGGCGGCCTGGACGGCCCCGCAGGAGTCGTGCCCGAGCACCACCACCAGCGGCGTGCCCAGGATCGTCACCGCGTACTCCACGCTGCCCAGCACCTCGGGCCCGACCGTGTGCCCGGCGGTGCGGACGACGAAGAGGTCGCCGAGGCCGCGATCGAAGATGATCTCGGCGGCGAGCCGGGAGTCGGAGCAGCCGACGATGACCGCGAACGGGTGCTGCCCGTCGGCCACCGCGGCGCGGTGCCCGGCGTCCTGGTTGGGGTGGTGCGGGGCGCCGGTCACGAACCTCCGGTTGCCGGCGTGCAGCTCGGCGAGCGCCTGCGCGGGGTCGGCCGGGGTGGCCGACGCGGCCCGTACGGCAGCGGCGGCTGCCGTGGCCGGCTGCGCGGAATCCTGTTCCGGGCCCGGCTGAGTGCCGGGGGATCCGGGACGGCTCATCTCCCTCACCTCGCCCTTTACGCGAAAGACCTGGTCATCCCGGCCGACGCTGGGCGCGGGCTGCCCCCACGTTCACACGCACCCGAAGGTACGTCAAGGGATGCGTGATATGTGCTTCATATGTTTGTCGGCACCCGGCGGGGACGGGGCGAGGGCCTGGCGGAAGACCCGAAGGGTGCGCCATACGATGGCCACATGGCGACGACAGGGGAGAACGGGAGCACCCGGAACTGGACGTTCCTCACCAACCACGGTCACGTGCTGCTCGCCATCGCCCGTAACCCCACCGCCCGGCTGCGCGACGTCGCGGACGAGGTGGGCGTCACCGAACGCGCCGCCCAGGCGATCGTCGCGGACCTGGAGGCCGGCGGTTACCTGCACCGCACCCGGGTGGGCCGACGCAACGAGTACACGCTCAACCCGGCCGGGCGGTTCCGGCACCCCGCCGAGGCGGACCGACAGGTCGGCGCGCTGCTGGCCCTCTTCGCGGACGACGACGCAGAGGGCTCCGACACACCTGAGGCCGCGGGCTGACGCGGCCCGAGCTGGCGGGCCTGCTCGTCCCAGAACCCCTGGTCGTGGTCCGGATCCGGCCGACGGGCCGGACGGTCAGCCGGCGCGGGCGACGGGGCCGATCAGCTGGCGTTCGGTGGGGGTCATGCTGAGCATCACCCACTGCACCTTGCCCTTGGTGATCAGGCCGACCATCTCGGGGTGCAGCTGGGTGAACCAACTCTGCACACTCGCCAGGCCCAGCGCGCTCGCCGCCGTCGCGGCCTCCGTCTCCACCAACCGCTGGAGCAGCACGATGTCGCTGCGTACCAGCGCCTCGACATCCCAGCCGGCCAGGTCGTCGCGGACCACCAGGGTGGCCCGCCACGGCGCGCTGAGGCCCGAGTCAGGGCCGGTGACCGGGCCGGTGTCGATCACGATGAGCTGCGGCTCGGTCGGGCTGGCCGCAGTCGGTGGCGGAACGCCCGGCGGCAGGAACGAGGCGACGTCCCGGCCGATGACGCAGCGCCGCAGGAAGGAGTCCCACTCCTGCTCGCGGGCGGTCTGGATGAACAGCCGAGCACCGATCGCGAGGGCGCGGAAGGCGAGCAGTTCGGCGCAGCGTACGCCGCCGGTCAGCAGCAGCCGCGTCGGTTCGGCCCGGAACAGGCGCAGCCCCACCGGCTCCTGCTGCCGACTGCGCCCGACGACCAGGCCGCCGCCCCCGGCAACCAGGTTCAGACCGCCGACCGTGGCGGTGTCGGCGATGTGCGACCCCATCCGGCTGCCGGGGAAGGCGACGCTCTTCACGGCAGGAAACCTCCGAGCGGAAGCGTGGCGGCCACGCCGTGCGCGTGCTCGCCGTCGAGTCGTTGCAGCCGACCGCCGTAGCTGCGGATCGCCTCGTGCAGGGCCTGGTCGGCGGCGGCCAGTGCGGTCGGATCAGTGCCCATCAGGCGGAACGCCACCTCCACGGCGACGTCGTCGCCGGCGGTGCGGCTGGCCGCGATCGACACCACGCTGGCGGCGGGCAGTCCCCGCAGCAACGGGTCGACCTCCCACGGCCGGCGGGGCCAGGCCAGCATCCGGTGACAGCTCTGCGGGGCGCCCTGGGTCGACCAGCCCCGCCAGGTCTCCCGGGCCAGCGGTTGCTCCCCCGCGGCGCCGGGCGCCCCACCGGTCAGGTGGGTGAGGGCGACGACGGCAGCGAGCACCTCGTCCCGGTTGAGCATCCGGGCGGTCACCCGCTCCTGCCGAAGCTGCCGCCGCGTCCGCCGAATCGCCGCGGTGAGCGTCGGGCGCAGGTCACGGTCGGCGTGGAAGTCGGGGGTCCGCGCGGCCTGGAGCACCACCCAGGCTTGCCGGCTGGCCGGCACGTCCCCGTTGGTCAACTCCCGGTATGCCCGGTCCACCGCCACCGCGCCGGAGCGGGCGCGCGGTGCCGGCGTCACCTGGATCAGCAACTGCACCGCCACCGGGGGCGCCTTCTCGTCGGCCGCCGGCAGGAGCGAGGCCGGGGACGGCAGAGCCTGGGGCGCGCTCATCAGCAGGGCGCCCTCGGTCGGATCGACCTCGAAGACGGCGCTCAGCCCGCCCCGATGGGTCAGCAGGACGGCCGGCTGGTCGTCGACCTCGATGGTTTCCAGCTCGACGCCGCGCTCCAGCTGGGCCAGCAGCTGCACGGCGGCGTCCCTGTCCGCGGCGGTGAGCTGCCGGCGTCGGCCTCGGTAACCCCACCAGACCGAGATCCACTGGTACAGCCACCGGTTGCGGAATCGGATCATCGTCGGGG
Source organism: Micromonospora citrea (assembly GCF_900090315.1). Lineage (NCBI taxonomy): Bacteria > Bacillati > Actinomycetota > Actinomycetes > Micromonosporales > Micromonosporaceae > Micromonospora > Micromonospora citrea. The sequence goes on from NZ_FMHZ01000002.1 coordinate 2,880,954, forward strand.
TGAGCAGCAGCACCGCCACGGTGGCCACCGTGGCGGTGAGCGGCACGCCGTGCGGGGAGGCGGCGAGCACCGCCGCCGCACCGGCCTGCCATGCCACCAGTTGGGCGACGTTGATGCCGCCGATCCCGAGGGCGGCCTGGTGTGGTCGTACCGCTCGAGTGGCCCCGGCCCCGACCGCCTCGTCGGCGGCGGCAGCGGCGGACTGGGGGGCGGCGGGAGCGGCGGCGGCCTGCGGGGGTGGCGCGGCCTGAGCCTGCGCCGTGGTGCCGGCCTGAGCCTGCGCCGTGGTGCCGGCCTGTGCGGCCGTCGCCGCCCGTGCCGTACCGGCCGCCTGGCTCACGTACGCGGTGCCGACGGTTGCCCGGCCCTGCCCGCGCTGTGCCACCACGTCCTGCCGCGGGCCGGCGCCGGCCCGGCTCACCGTCGGCGCGGGCGCCGGCACGCCGGCCTGCTGCGGTGGTGCCACCCGTGGCGCGGGCGGCACCTGCCGAGCCGGTTGAGCGGCCGCACCCGGATGATGCTGCCAACCCGGTTCGCCCGGCCGTGCCGCACCCGGATGCGTCACCTCGCGTCCCTCCTCACCTGGGTCGGCCCGCTCAACGACCGATCGCGGCGCGGATGTCTGCCACCGTCACGGTACGCAGGTCGTCGAGGCTGGGCCGCTGACCGGACTGACGGAGCCGTTGCGCCTGAGCCTTGCGGACGCCCTCGAAGAGCTTGCGGGCCTCGCGGGCGTTGCCGAAGTTCTGGTCCCGCTCGATGGTGCCGAAGTGCGCCTGGAGCAGATCGGGGACCCCGTCGGCGAGCAGATACTCGTCGCGCCGGGCCATCCGCTCCACGATGACGACCAGTTGCTCGGGGCTGTAGTTGCCGAACTCGATGGTCTTCGCGAAACGGGACGCCAGACCCGGGTTGGCGTCGAGGAACTGGAGCATCTCCCCGGTGTAGCCGGCGGCGATGACGGCCACCTCGTCGCGGTGATCCTCCATCAGCTTGACCAGCGTGTCGATGGCCTCCTGCCCGAAGTCGCCACCGCTGCCGAAGGAGCGGGAGAGGGTGTACGCCTCGTCGATGAAGAGCACCCCGCCCCGGGCCAGGTCGAAGGCGGCAGCCGTCTTCTCGGCCGTGTGGCCGAGGTACTGGCCGACGAGGTCCCGCCGGGACACCTCCCGGAACGGGCCACCGGGAAGCGCGCCGAGCGCCGCCAGCAGCTCGCCGTAGATGCGGGCCACGGTGGTCTTGCCGGTGCCGGGCGCGCCCGCGAAGATCAGGTGGTGGCTGACCGCGCCGACCGGCAGGCCGGCGCTGCGCCGCCACTCGTTCACCTGGAGCTCGTCGATGAGCGCGCGGACCTCCGCCTTCACCGACTCCAGGCCGACCATCGCCTCGAGTTCGGCGAGCAGCTTCTCCGTGCGTGCGGTGTCCTGCTGCTTCACGGCCTGGGCCGCCTCGGCCCCGAAGGTGGCACGCTGGCTGACGGTCCCCTCCACGATGGTCGGCGTGGCGCCGTCGGCCACGTCGATCGCCGGCAGTCCGGTGTTCTCGGTGGTGCACTCCTCGACCGTGCCGTGGCAGCCGCGGGCGAAGGAGATGGCCGGGCCGCGGGTGTCGCGGATCCGGCAGCGGCGCAGCACCGGGGCGCTCTGGTGCACCACGGCCACGCCGGCGTAGCCGGTCTGGGAGATGTCACAGGCCTCGATGGTCGGGCGGCCGTACTGATAGACGTAGATGCCACGGTTGCCGCAGCGGGTGACCGTGCTGGTGCGGATCGTCGGGGTGGCGCCGATGCGGACGATGATCCCGTCCTCGGTCAGGTCGCTGAACTCGCACCCCTCCACGGTGCCGTCGGAATCGTCGACGACGAGCCCGTAGCGGGCGCCGGTGACCCGGCAGCGGGTCAGCGTGAACTCCGACCGGCTGGCCACCGAGACGGCCGGGCCGAAACCGGCGCTCAGCTCGCACCCGGTCATGCTGAGCGTCGCCCGGTCGACCGTCACGACCGGTGCGTCTCCGGCCTTGAGGACCAGGTCACGCAGCTCCAGGCGGCCGGAGTTGCAGGACACCGTGGGGTACGCCCCGGACGAGGCGTCGATGGTGACCGTGCCGGCGCCCTCCGCGGCCACGATGGTGGCTCCGCGATCGTTGACGAACAACGCCTCGTAGTAGGTGCCGGGGCTGACCGAGACGACGGCGTCGTCGTCCGCCGCCGCGAGCGCGTCACCGATGGACGGATAGGCGCCGGGCTGGTCCGGGGAGACGGTAAGGGTGCGCGTCATGGCTCCGGTCTTCGTGCGGCGGAAGGGTCACGCCGACGATATCCCAGGCGGTCGACACGGCGGGAGCCCCGTCGCCGCCAGCCGTACCGTCCCATTGGAAGCGGTGCGGGGCGGCGGGACCGGGTGCGTCGGCTGCCGGCGGGACCTGTCGGCGGTGCCGGAAGAGGGCTCGGCGCGGTCAGGTCGACGGCGGGCCGGCAGCCCGGTGCCGGCCCCGGCAGCACGGCGACGGGCCGCTAGGCTCGAGCCCGGACCGATGGCTGTACCGGGAGCGGGAGGACGGATGGCGGAACCCCGGATGTTGCCGCTCGCGGCAGGCGGGCTGCTGGTCGACGGCACCGTCCACACGCACACCTCGATCCGCGGCGACCTCGCGCCCGACCTGCACCCGATGATCCGGCGCTTCCTGCACGAGCTGCCGAGCGGCCAGCGGGAGCGCTTCGCCGGCTGGTGCGCCGAGTCGGTCCTGCTCTCCGACCGGCTGTACGCGGCCGAGGCCGGCGGGGGGCCGCTGAGCCCGGCCCGGGCCCGGTCGCTGCTGTGGGGCGCGAAGGTGCGGGTGACCCGGGTCCGGGAGGAGGGCGACCCCCGCCACGGTGAGGTGCAGCCGCCCTGCCGCTCGTGCGCGGCCCTGCTCGACTGGTTCGGCGTGGAGGCGCTGGCATGACCTCACGCTTCCCGCCCCTGGTGGCCGAGACGCTCCAGGTCGCCGGCTGGGTTCCCGGCCGCCGCGACGACGAACGGGCCCGGCAGTGGGCGCTGAGACTGGCCGCCCTCGCGACGCCGGACGGCCGACAACACACCGTCGTCCGCGCCGCCGTCGAGGCGTACGCCGAATTCGGCGGCCTGCTGGTGCGCCCGCAGGGCGACGGAGAAGAGATCGCTCCCAGCACGTTCCACCTGGACCCGTTCCTGGTGAGCCACTCGGTGGCCACCCTCGCCGCGCTCGCCGCTGCCATCGGCGCGCCACTCACGCCGCTCGGCGAGGAGGGCGACGGCACCGGCATCCTCGCGGTCGACGAACCGGGGCGCGTGTTCGTGCTGGACCACAGCGGCGACTGGTATCTCGGCGAGCGCCTCGACGAGGCGATCACCGCGCTGGTGCTCGGCCGGCAGCCCCGCCGGATACGCCAGGACGGCAGCTGGTGACCGACTGGGGGCCCGCGACCCCGACCGAGGAGGCGCTGCTGGCCGCCGCCGAGGCCGAGGACCGGGACACGCTCCTGGCGACGCTGGCCACCGCGCCGCTGCTGCTGCCGGTGTCCCCCGAGGCGGCAGCCGGCCGCGCGCCGGTGGCGTGGCCCACGGCCCGGCACGACGGGCGGACCCACGTCATCGCGTTCACCTCGCCCGGGGCGATAGCCGCCTGCCTGCCCGGGCAGTCGGTCACCTACCACGTGTTCGCCCTCGCGGACCTGGCCGCCGACTGGCCGGACGACGACTGGCTGCTCACGATCGACGCCGGGCTGCCGATCGGCGTCCGGCTCACCGCCGCGGAGGTGCGTGCGATCGCCGCGCCCGCCCTCGACGCTGAACGGGAGCTACGCGAGGCGATCGGCCGGCAGGAGCCGGACGCCCTGATGGCGGCCCTGCTCCGGGCGGAGCTGCTGCTGCCGCTGCGACCGGGCGGGTCCGGGTCGCGGGACCTGTCCGATCCGGACTTTCCGTGGTGGTGCCTCCCGGATGAGCAGGGACAGCCCTGCCTGCCGGTCTTCACCGCCGAGGCCCGCCTTCGACAGGCCCTCGGCGACCACGACCTGGTCGCGGTCAGCAGTCTCCAGTTGGCCGAGCAGTGGCCGGACCCGTCGTGGCAGCTCGTGCTGAACCCTGGCACTCCGCTGGCGGCGGCGCTGCCCGGCGAGGCCGTGCGGACCCTGCGCGACTGGCTCGGTCAGCTACGCCAGGCGGTCACCGACGCCACCGACGAGGAGCGTCGGCGCCTGGCGACGGCCGCGTACGCCGAGCCGGCCACGGTGGGCGTACCGGCGCAACGGACGGCGCCGGACGAGGACGACGCCGAGTACGAGCCGGACCCGGACCTGCCGGTGCGGCTGCAGGTGGTGATCCCGCACCGGTACCTGCCGTCGTATCTGGAGGACGGCTATCAGCGGGCCGCCGGGCTGGTGCACGCCTGGGCCGGGCCGGGCCGGGACACGCCCACCCGGCTCTACCGGCGCCTCGGCCTGCTCGGCGAGGGTTCTCCGTTCGCGGAGTCCGACGAGTGGGTGGCCGTGCTGCGTTGGGAACCCGACGAGGACACGCCCGAAGAATGGGGGCGCGGCCGGCCGCGGATGGAGTCGGTGGTGGTACCCGACGGGACGGGCCTGCACTGCCTGCACCACGACGGCCGCGACGAGTTGCTGGCCCGCTTCGACGCGGCCAGCGGGCGCTGGCTGCCGGCCTGACCGTCGGCCGGCTCGTGGCCCTGGCGCAGCCGCGGCCCGGGACGGCCAGGGCTGCGCCGGTGGCGCGCGTCAGCGCCGGTCGCCGCCGGACCAGTCCCTGGCCGACCGGCTCTTGAGCAGGGCGAGTGCCACCCCGGAGAGCCCGCCCACGACCAGCGGCGTGACCATCGTCGGTTGGAAGTCGAGCTTGCCCTGCACGAGCAGGCCGACCAGGGCGACGACGAAGAGCCCGAAGGTGAACGTGGCCGGTGTCCGCAGCCCCGCGGTGCCCGCCCGACGCCAGGCGAGGACCATCCCACCCACCGTCATGGCCACCAGCAGCAGGCAGAGCGCGAGGATCAGCACGGCGAAAACGATCAGGAAGACCTTGCCGTCTCCGTCGCTCCTCGCCATCGCCACGAAGAAGGCGACGCCCGCGACGAGCCAGGTGAGGGCCGTGGGCACCATCAGCAGAATCGCCGCGACCACCGTGATCGGCCGCCGGGCGGCCGTGGGCGGCACCGGCGCACCGGACGGCCCGGCATGCGGAGGTACGGCGCCGGGCGGTGACGGGGGGCCGGTGCCGGGGAATTGGGCCGGCATCTCGCCTCCTGTCCGTCAGGTGCCTGGCCGGCGCCAGCCGGCGTCACCCGTCGGGTCCGCGGAGTGGGTCGGCTGCCCGCCTGCCGGGCCCGACGGCGGCACGCCAGGCCTGCCCGGATGCGCTCCCGGCACCGGCCGGTACGGCTCGCCTGGTGCCGGCGGGTACGGGGTTTCGCTCCCGGCGGGACCGGCGACCGGAGTGCGGACCTCCTTCGAGGATGCCGCGGTCCTCCGACGGAGGCGTCGCCGCACAAGCAGGACCACCGTCGCCACGAGGCCGAGGAAGACGACCACGACCGCCAACGAGAGCACCCATTCGACGGCCTTGTTCGATGTCCCTGAGTTCTCCGCGCGCGCACGGGCGAGGGTCGGGTCGACCTCCGGCTCCTGAGCCGCCTGGCTTCGGCTGCCTCGGCCGTCCGGCTCCCCGGTCAACGCCTGGCGAAGATCGAGCTGGCCGTAGCCGTAGTCGAGGTCCTTACCCGGTTTGCCGGCGTCGCGGGTCGTCTCCACCATCCGCTTGAACAGGTCGTACGAGCTGAGGTTCGGGTACTTCGACTTCACCAGGGCGACCGCGCCGGAGACGAGCGCGGCGGAGCCGCTGCTCCCGGTGCTCATCGTGTACCGCCCGTCGGGCAGCGCGGCGAACAGGTCGTCGCCGGGCGCGGCGAGGTCGGTCTCCTCGGCGGGGATGGCGGCGATCCGGCTGGGGCGACCGTTGCGGTCGGTGCCGGTCACCGCCAGCGCGCCGGGGTGGTTGGCCGGGCTACCGATTATCGCGTCCTGCTTGTTGCCGACAGCGGCGACGACGATCACGTTCTTCTGGTAGGCCCGTTTCACCGCCCGATCCAGATCGACGTCGGTCGAGCTACCCAGGGAGACGTTGATGACGTCGGCGCCGTGGTCCACCGCCCAGTCGATCCCGGCCGCGAGCGCGTCCGGCGCGATGATCGCCTTGCCCTTGGCGCCCTGCACGGTCACCGGCAGGAGCTTGGCCTTCGGGGCGACGCCGAGCACGCCCTCGCGGCCACCCGGGCCGTGCCCGTGGCCGGCGATCAGGGACGCCATCGCGGTGCCGTGCCCCTGCCGGTCCTGGTGTCCCTTGCTCCGTTCGTCGTAGAGATCCACGCCGGGGAGCACGTTGTTCTTCAGGTCCGGGTGCCGGGCGTCCACTCCGGTGTCGACGACCGCGACCGTGATGCCCTCACCCTGGCTGATCTTGTGCAGCTCGGTCAGTTCAAGGGCGTCGAGGTGCCAGGCGTCCTTGCGGCCGTCGGCGGCCTGGGCCGGCGTGCCCGCCAAGGCCAGGGCCGCCAGGACGCTCAGCGCGGCCGTGGCCAGCGTGGCCGCCGGGCGAGGGGCGAGACGCATCTGCGCTACCTTCCTCTGTGGGTCGTCGATCGGCCGGAAACACGATCACCGCATGGTACGGGCCGGCCACCCATGGTGTGGTGACCGGCCCGTCCGCGTGTCAGCCCTGACCGAGCGCCTTGCCCTGCTGCTGCGGTCGATGCTCCGCCGGCGCCTCGATGTTGCCGACCGCGACCGGCTCGGTGGTCCAGAGCTCGTCGTCGCCCTCGCCGTACTCCCAGGTCTCCGGCTCGTCCTCAGCCGGGCGTGCGGCGCTGCGCGAGCCTGGGACGGCCGGGCCTCCCCGGCGTCCACCCAACGACGGCGCCGGCCCCGTGGTGGGGGCCGGACGCGGCGCACCCCCCGCGCCACGGCCCGAGAGATCCGGACGGGCACCCGCGCCAGGGGTGGGCGGGCCACCCGCACGGGTGCCGCCGACGCTCGGCGTGGCCGGGCGAGCGGCACTCGGCGGCGTGCCGGGACGGCCGGCGGTCGGGGAGCCGGCGCGCGGGCCGGACGTGGCGGGCGTGGCCGGACCGGTGCCGCGCTGGCCGCCGAGGCTCGGCGGCGGCGACGCCGGCCGACCCGGAGTGCCCCCCGCGTGCCTGGGACCGGCGGTGCTGCCCGGCAGGCGCGGGGTCGACGGCGGGGTGGCCGGGCCGGTCGGCCGAGTGCCGAGGCCCGGCGCGCCGGAGCGGAGGCCACCCGGCCGGCCGGTGCCGGTGTTGCCGGGCAGGGTGGGTCGGTTCGGCGGGGCGCCGCGACTCGCCGGGTTCCCGCCGGGGTTGCCGGCACCCGGCAGGGTGGGCCGGTTCGGCGCCGGGCCGCGGGTGCCCGGGGTGGGTGCCCCGGCACCCGGCAGGGTGGTGCGCGGTGTACCCGGCCGGCTGTTGATGTTCGGCGCGTTCGGACGCGGGGTGCCCTGGCCGCCGGTCACCGGCAGCACCGGGGTGGGCGGAGGCGGAGTTCCCGGCGCGTGGGTGACCGGCGGCGGGGCGGGCGGGGGCCCGGGCGGCGCGGGAGGTGTGATCGTGGTGCCGGCGAGCCTGACGCCGTCGGGCAGGCCGGGCGGCGGCGGTGGCGTGGGCGTGGTGGGCGTGTCGGGCGTGTCGGGGCGGTTGGGCATGTCCGGCCTGGTCGGCCGGTCGCCGGACATGGTCGGGGCGACCGGCTTCGGCCCGGCCGGTGCGCCGGGTCGAGTGGGCCGCGGGGCCAGCGAGGGGGTGTGCACGACCGCGTTCGTCGGCCCCTTGTACATGCCGCCGCGCGTGATGTTCGAGATGTAGACGTCGATGTAGAGGTCCGCGAGCGGCTTGACGATGTTCTTCGCCCGCTCGTGGAATTCTTTCTGCACGTCCTCGTACGACTTGGCGTTGTTGATCCCGAACAGGTCGCCGAACTGCACGCCCTCGTCGTCCTTGGCCTTCTTGGCCTGGTGCTCCTGCTCGGCCTTGTATTCCAGCCAGAGCTCGCGCATGTCCCGCTGGGTCTTCTCGATCTTGTCGGCGAGCTGCTCCAGACCGCTGGCCGACTTGTCGGCGACGCTCTTCCACTCGTCAAGCGAGTGAAGGGCCGCGCCCACCTTCTCCATGAAGACCCGGCCCGCCGGCGACCGCCACTTGGCGTCCAGCGCGTCGGCGTGCCGCTTGAGGTTCTCCCGCGTGGTCTGCAGCAGGCTGCTGGTCCGCCGCCAGGTTTCGGCGAGGGCGACGGTGCGCTCGTCGCTCTCCTTGCGGGCGTACTCCCACATCTGCTCGATGGTGACCCCGTCCCAATTCGTGGGCTCGTAGGGTTCGGCCTGGGCAGACCGCTCGGCGGCGTAGTCGTCGACGACACCGGCGTAACTCGGAATGTACGGTGGCGTCCACCCGTAGTATTTGTCGCTCATCCCCGCTCCTCAGCGTTCCCGTCCCCTGCCCACCGTCAGGACCGCACGTCCGGGCGTGCCACATCGTCGCCGTACATCCGATCGTCGTCGCCCTGGACCCGGTAGGAGCCGGGGCCCTCGCCGATGGTGTCAGGCTTGTCCATGTCCGGCGTCTCCTCCGGGTCGTCCGCGGTGCAGACCTCCGGGCCGTAGTAGGTCGCCGGGTTCGTGGCCTCCGGCGGGACCGTGCTGGCCGGGTTCTGCTGCTCGTCCCCGCCCTGCTGCCAGTAGTCGTTGAGCGTCTTCTGCCCGTCGACACCGTTGAAGGCGTTGTAGACGTCGTCGTTGGTGGCCTGGGCCAGCGCGTCCCCGGTGAGGTACTCGGCGGAGATCGACGCCGCGGCCGTGCTGAGCGAGACCAGGCCCTTCATCGCGTCGCCGAGCATCTGCGCCACCGCCGAGCGACTCTCGTCGTGCCGGCCCCGGAAGAACTTGCCCTCCTTGAGCCCACCTCCGCCGAACGGCGCCTGCACGGTGAGCATGGGGCGTACGCCGTTCTCGAAGCTGGGCCGGAAATTGATCTCCAGCTCGTCCTGGATGGCCTTCGCGAAGTCCTTCAGCTGCTGGATGTCGACGTCGATGTTCTCGTCGACGAGCCACTCGTCGCCCATCTGCCTCCCCGTTCGCTCACAGGCTGACAGCGCGGCTGTGTCCCCCAGCCGCGACGCCATGGTTCCACTCTGGTGGACGATAGCCTCATCGGGCAACCCCGCGTGGTACTCACGTCCGTGGCGGCAGGTGCACCAACTGCACGAGGCGGGTGCCCTCCCGCCGCGTGACCAGCCAGCCCCGGCCCGGCGGCAGCGGCCCGGGGCGGACGGTGCCGAGCAGCACACCCTCGTCCCGGTTGCCGGACATCACGATGCCCGGCGTGCTGATCTCCCGCAGCCGCATCAGCACCGGCTCGTACAGCGCTCGGCTCGCACCGCCGGTGCGGCGGGCGATGACCAGGTGCAGACCGATGTCCCGGGCCTGCGGCAGGAACTCCAGCAACGGGGCCAGCGGGTTGCTGCCCGCGCCCGCCACCAGGTCGTAGTCGTCGACCAGGACGTACAGGTCCGGCCCCTTCCACCAACTGCGGGCGCGCAGTTGGTCGGGCGTCACGTCGTTGGGCGGCAGCCGGTCCCGCATCACCCCGGCGACCTCGGCGATGATGCCCTCGGTGAGCTGGGCCGACGAGCCGTACCCGATCAGGTGCGGAGTGTTGATGTCGCCGAGCATGCTGCGGCGGTAGTCGACGATGACCAGCCGGGCCTCGGTCAGCTGGTTGCGGTCGACGATCGTCTGCGCCAGCGCCCGCAGGAACGTGCTCTTGCCCGACTCGCCGTCGCCGAAGAGCAGGAAGTGCGGGTCGGCGGCGAAGTCCAGGTGCACCGGCTGGAGGTCCACCTCGGCGATACCGATCGGCACCCCGGGCCGTCCGGTGGCCGGCAGGCTGCCGTACGGAACCACCGCCGGAAGCAGCCGGATCGGCGGAGCGCCCGGCCCTTGCCAGGCGCCGGCCAGGTCGTTGACCAGCTTGCGGCCTCCCTCAGGCAGCGTGTCCGTCTCCTGCGCGCCGTCGGTGCGGGGCAGGGCGGCGAGAAACTGCTGCCCATCGGCGGTGATACCCCGGCCGGGTGACTTCTCCGGCACGTTCATCGCGGCCCGACGGTCCAGAAGGGAATCTCCCGCGTCGGCCAGCCGGAGCTCCAGCCGGGTACCGAAGACGTCCCGCACGGCAGGGCGCAGGTCCATCCAGCGACCGGCGGTGACGATCAGGTGGATGCCGAAGGAGAGACCCCGGTTGGCGATGTCGTTGATGGTCGACTCAAGGTCCTCGAACTCGGCACGGATGGTGGACCAGCCGTCGATGACCAGGAAGACGTCACCGAACGGATCGTCGGTGTGCTGGCCGTGCCGGCGGGCCCGCCGGTACTCGGCCATCGAGTCGATGCCGCGCTCGCCGAACCGCCGCTCCCGCTCGCCCATCAGCAGTTGCATCTCGGCGACGGTCCGGCGGACCAGACCGCCGTCGAGCCGGGTCGCGACCGCGCCGACGTGCGGCAGGTCGCGCAGCGAGGAGAGCGCGCTGCTGCCCAGGTCGAGGCAGTAGACCTGAGCCTCCCGGGGAGTGTGGGTCAGCGCCAACGAGGTGACGATCGTGCGCAGCAGGGTGCTCTTGCCGCTCTGCGGGCCGCCGACGACCACCGTGTGGCCGGCCGCGCCGGCCAGGTCGAACCAGAGCACGTCCCGGCGCTGGTCGAACGGCTTGTCGACGACGCCGACGGCCACCTGCAGCTCGCCCACCAGGCCGGCGTGCGCCACCGTCACGCCCCGGGCCGGGTCCGCCGTCAGCGGCGGCAGCAGCTGGTCCAGCGTCGGCGGCTCCGCCAGCGGGGGCAGCCACACCTGGTGGGCCGGCGCACCCCGGCCGGCGAGCCGGCCGACCAGGATGTCCAGCACGCTCTCGCCGCCCGTGTCGGCCGGTTCCGGTGTCGGCTCCTGGACCGTACGCGTCACCGGCGGCGCGACGTAGGCGGTGCTGTACTCCCGCACACGCTCCTCCCCGTCACCGGCGGCGACCGCCTCGGCCGTCTTGCTGCGGTAGGTGCCGGAGACGTACGCGGCCTTGAAGCGGACCAGTGGTTCGGTGCCGAAGCGCAGGTAGCCGTGGCCCGGCGACCGGGGCAGCTCGTACGCGTCGGTGGCGCCGAGCACCACCCGGCTCTCCATCGCCGAGAACGTCCGCAGACCGATCCGGTACGACAGGTGGGTGTCCAGGCCGCGCAGCCGGCCCTCCTCCAGCCGCTGCGAGGCGAGCAGCAGGTGCACGCCGAGCGACCGGCCGACCCGGCCGATCTGCACGAACATGTCGATGAAGTCCGGCTTGGCGGTGAGCAGCTCGGAGAACTCGTCGCAGATGATGAGCAGGCTCGGCAGCGGCGCCAACGGGGCGCCCGCCGCCCGGGCCTTCTCGTAGTCGCGTTGCGAGGCGTAGTTGCCGGCCGCGCGCAGCAACTCCTGCCGGCGCACCAGCTCACCGTTGATCGCGTCGGTCATCCGGTCGACCAGCGGCAGCTCGTCGGCCAGGTTGGTGATCACCGCGCTGGTGTGCGGCAGGGCGTCCAGCCGGGTGAAGGTCGCACCACCCTTGAAGTCGATCAGGACGAAGTTCAGGTTCTCCGAGCTGTGCGTGGCGGCGAGCGCCAGCACCAGCGTGCGCAGCAGCTCGGACTTGCCCGAGCCGGTGGCGCCGATCAGCAGGCCGTGCGGACCCATGCCGTCCTGCGCGGACTCCTTGAGGTCCAGCTCGACCGGTGCGCCGTCGGCGCCCACACCGATCGGAACCCGCAGCCGGTCCCGGTTCGGCCGGGGCTGCCAGGCCCGGTCCACCTCGAAGTCGTACGGGTCGCCGAGGTTGAGCAGTTCGGCCAGACCCAGCTCGGCGGTGAGCGGGGCATCGCCTCCTCGGGACGCGGCCGAGAGGCGCAGCGGCGCCAGCTGCATGGCGAGCGTCTCGATCTCGTCGATCCGGCAGTCGTCGGCCCGCCCGATCTCCGCCGAACCGTCCACGGTGGTGCTGTGCAGCCGCCGGTCGGCGGTCACGTCGAGCACCAGCCGGGCCCGGTCCAGCACCCGTGGCGCCGGGTGGGAGAGGTCGAGCAGGGTGACCCCCTCAACACCACCCTCGGTCATCAGGTGGTCCGATCCGGCGGTGTCACCGCCGTCGATGACGACCAGGACATGGGGCCCGCCCACCTGGGGCGCGCCGCCGGAGGAGTTGAACCGCGGGCGGCTCGCCAGCACGTCGTCGAGCATCGCCTCGAGCCCGGTGACCGAGGGCGCGACCAGCCGGAGCTGACCGAGCGCGTCGGTGCGGGTCGGGTGCAGCGCGTGCGGCAGCCACTTGGTCCACTCCCACGCGGCCCGCCGGTCGGCGGCGACGCAGACCGCGACGAGCATGTCGTCCGGCGCGTGGAACGCGGTGGCCTGGGCGAGCACCGACGTGACGAGCCCACGCACCGCGTCGTCGTCGCCGCGCAGGTGCACCCGGGCGAAGCCGTTGAGCGCCATCGTCACCGGCAGGTCCGGCACCTCGCCGTAGGTGGTCAGGAAGCGACGCAGCGCCAGCGCGCACATCGGCTCCAGCTTCTCCAGCGAGGTCGCCGGCGGCGGGACCAGGGGCGTGGCCAGCTCCTGCGGGCCGAGACCGATGCGCACGGTGGCGAAGTCCACGTCGCCGCGCCGGCGCTCCCACAGCCGCGGCCCGAGCGGGACGGACCAGAGCGCCTCCGGATCCGGGTGCCGGTAGAACGCCGCCTCCCGCTGCTTGCGGATCGTCTTGAGCACCCGGCGGCGCTGCCGCGACAGGTGCGTCATGTACTCGCGCCGCTTCTGCAACATCTCCTGCTTGCCCGGGCCGCCGGAGTTGTTGGCGAGCTGGGAGCCGAGCATGCCGATCGCGGAGAGCCCGAAGAGGCCTCCCATGACGTAACCGAGTGTGCTGCCGCCACGGCCGGCGAACATCAGCGCCATCGCGAACGAGCCGGCGAGCATCGGCAGCACCATCAGCATCTGGCCCCAGGCACGCCCACTCGGCGCGGGCACCTCGGGTGGCGCCTCCAGCAGGACCTCGCCGGACGGGTAATCCGGCTCCGGCTGCCGGGCCGGACGTTTCACGACGACCGTGCTCACCTATCAGACCTCCCCGCTGGCGCGCCCGGACCCGATCGGACCGAACCGGCGCCCACGCCACCGGCACATGGTAGGTAGCCTTCTCTCGTCATGACAGCCGCGGGCCCTATCCGGTCCGCTCCCCGTCCCGAGGGGTCATCAGTGGTCACCCAGGCCGGAACCGGTCTCGTGCGCATCGCCGTCGTCGCCCCGAACCGACGGCTCGATCTCGCCCTGCCCGAGCATCTGCCGCTCGTCAGGCTGCTTCCCGCCGTGCTGCGGCAGGCGGAGGAGCACCCGTCGGACGGGACGTCACACGGTGGCTGGACGCTGCGCCGCACCGACGGCAACGCCGTCGACCTGAACCGCACGCTCGCCGTGCAGAACGTCCGGGACGGCGAGACGCTGCACCTGGTGCCGCGCCGCACCGAGTGGCCCGAGCTGGCGTACGACGATCTGATGGAGGCTGTCGCCGACGGCGCGCGCCGGCGCGGGGTGGCCTGGAACCCGTTCGCGACCCGGCTGACCGGTCTGATCGTCGGCGGCGCGCTGCTGCTGCTCGGCCTGGCCGTCATCGTCGCATCCGACGAGCCCGGCTGGCTCGGTGGCGTGATCGCCCTCGGCACCGCCGCGGTGCTGCTGCTGGTCGGGATCGTGTTGTCCCGGGCGATGGCCGACTCCCTCGCCGGGGCCGTGGTCGCCGCCGCCGGTCTGCCGTACGCCTTCGTCGGCGGCACCCTGGTGATCGGCACCGGGGAGTCCGTCTGGGCGCTCGGCGCGCCGCACGTGCTGCTCGGTTCCGCCGTCCTGCTCCTCGCCGGCCTGCTCGGCTTCCTCGGTGTCGGCGACGCGACCCGGGTCTTCGTGGCGGCGGTCTTCGCCGGGTTCTGGGGCATGCTCGGCGGCCTCTTCGCCCTCGGCTCGATGGACGCGGCGCAGGGCGCGGCGATCGTGGTCAGCGTCGTGACCCTGCTGCTGCCGGCGATGCCGCTGCTCGCCGTACGGCTCGGGAAGATTCCGATGCCGGCGCTGCCCCGCACCGCCGAGGACCTGCTGCGCGACGAGCCGCAACCCCGGCGCGAGTTGGTCTATCAGGCCACCGCCCGGGCCGACGAGGTGCTCACCGGCATGATCTTCGGCTCGTTCGTGGTCACCGTCGGCGGCCTGATCGTGCTCACCGCGCACGGCTCGGTCGCCGCCCTGCTGCTGACCGGAGTGGTCGCACTCGGTCACCTGCTGCGTGCCCGGCTGGTGCCGACCGTCCGGCACCGCGTGCCGCTGCTCGCCGTGGGCCTGGTCGGGCTGGCCCTGCTGCCCCTGGTCGGCGCGGCAGACGCCGAAACGGTGCTGCGGGTGCTGGCGGTGCTGCCGGTGGCGGTGGTCGCGGCCGGGTTCTCGGTCAGCGCCGGGCTCGCCTACAGCCGGCGCGCCCCGTCGCCCCGACTGGCCCGCCTGGGCGACATGCTCGACATCCTGCTGCAACTGGCCGTGGTGCCGGTGGCCTGCAGCGTGCTGGGCCTGTACGCGTTCATGCGCGCGCTGAACGGCTGACGCCGGGTGCCAGCCGTCGGTCCGTCGAGGTCTCCGGAGCCCCGGACGCTCACAGCGTGACGTCGCTGACCGCCGGCGATCTGCCACCGCGGATGAGCGCGATGATCGCGGTGTCGATGTCCGGGCCGATGAAGAAGTCGTCGGCCCAGTGCAACTGGAAGACCCGTCCCCGAGCGTCGATGACGAGTTCCGAGGGCCCGTCGGCGTTGTTGCCGAGCGGAAAGACCGGGATGCCGTACTCCTCGGCGAAGACCTCGGAGCCCTCCGCCAACACACCGCCCCGGGTGGGATGGAGGGCGCTTCCGAAGCCGCCTCCCGGCTCGCCGTGCCCGCCGAACTGGGGCAGGCGCAGGCCGCCGAATTCGACCAGGGCGGCGCGTGCCGCCGGGAAGAACTCCAGCCCGGCCAGTTCGTCGGCGAAACGGGTCAGCCACAGGTCGACGGCGGCCGTCATGTCCCGGCCGGGAAACCAGCCGGCCTTCTCCAGCACCTCGCGGACGTCCGGCGGGAAGCGGCCCTCGGCGGCGCGGTGCTTCGCGTACCGTTCGGCGATCGCCGGGGCGGGCAGCGACGGCCACTGGGACAGCTCCCCGGTCTCCCGGTCGATGACCGCTGTGGGTTGTCCGGTTGCCGACGGTGGCCGGGGCGGCCCGTTCGCCGTCTCCGGCTCGGGCTCCCGGCGAGAGGCGATGAAGCCAAGATCGAACTCGTGGAGGTCGACCTCCGGCGGCGGGCCGGGGTGGCCGGCGGCGGCCCACTCCCGGGCGCGGGCCAGCGCCTCGTCACGACTGATCATCGGAACTCCCTCGGGCCGTGGTCGTTCTGGTCGCCGGCTGCGACCGGGTGCCGGCACCACGGTGTTCGGCGCGGTGCCTATCGTAGGCACCGCGGTCCGGCGCTTCTGTCCGCGCCGACCGTACGCCAGGGGAGGATGCCATGCCGTCGCGGCGGGACCAGGTCCAGTCGTACCAGTTCTTCGTCCAGCGGATGACGTCCGCGCTCGTGGCGCGCGAGCCTGATCCGGAGAGCGCGCCGTTCCGGCGGCTCGGTGGCGCCGGCTTCGCGGGCATCATGGTCGCGGTGCTCTGCCTCGCCGCGGTGGGCGTCTACGGCCTGCTGCGTCCCGGCGGCGCCACCAAGTGGAAGGCGGGCGGGGCGGTCGTCCTCGAGAAGGAGACCGGCACTCGGTACGTCTACCGGGAGGGTCGGCTGCACCCGGTGGTCAACTACTCGTCCGCGCTGTTGGCGATGGAGTCGGCGGTGCCCACCGTCTCCGTCTCCCGGAACTCGCTGGTCGGCACGCCGCGCGGCCCCCGGATCGGCATTCCGGACGCACCGGACGCCCTGCCCGACCCGAAGCGGATCCTCTCCGGGCCGTGGACGCTCTGCACCCAGCCGGCCCGGAACCAGGCCGGTGGGACCGTGGCCACCACCGTGCTCACCGTCGGCAGGGCACCCAGCGGCGGACGCGAGATGGGCGACACCGCGCTGCTGGCCCGGGACACCAAGACGAGCCGGTTGCACCTGATCTGGCACGACCACCGGTACGAGATCCGCAACCAGAAGATCGTCCTCGAAGGGCTCATCATGACCGCGGAGCCGGTGGTCGAGGTGGGCGGGGCGTGGCTCAACGCACTGCCCGCCGGCGAGCCGATCGGCACCCGGACGGTGGCCGGCCGGGGTGAGCCGTCCGACGCGCTGCAGAATGCCAGGGTCGGCCAGATCTTCGTCGTGGAGAGTCAGAACGGCAGCCGCCAGTACTACCTCGCCGACCGGGAGCGGCTGGCTCCGCTGACCCCGCTGCAGGCCGACGTGTTGCTGGCCGATCCGGAGACGCGGCGGTCGTATCCGGGCGGATCGACGCCCCGGGCGGTACCGCTCGCGGCCGGCACCGCCGCAGCCGCTCCCAAGGCGTCGGTCCCTGCGGCGGGGCGTCACCGCGCGCCCGACGAACGCCCCGAGGTCGCTCGGCTGACCGGTGACCAGCCGGCCGTCTGCGCCGGCTACCAACCGGGGCAGGACGAGCCGACCCTGCTGTTGGACGCCCAGGTGCAGCCGGTGAAGGAGCCGGTACGCACCCGCGAGCAGACGGGCGACGGCATCCCGCTCGCCGACCGGGTGGTCATCGAACCGGGGTACGGCGTGCTGGTCGCCGCCATGCCGTCGCCGGACGCCCCGGCCGGCACCCTGAATCTGGTCACCGACCTGGGTTACCGGTATCCGTTGGCCTCCGAGGATGTGCCGGGGATGCTCGGCTACCAGAGTGTGCGGCCCGTCGAACTGCCGGCGAGCCTGGTCGTCCGGCTACCGGCCGGTCCCGCGCTCGACCCGGCGAGTGCGAAACGGGCGCTGGACCCGGAGTGACCGCACCCGCCACAGTGGCGCACGTTTGCGGGTCCCAACGCCGACCGGCCTAGCGTCGGCTGGACGCGACCCGTTACGGTTCGTACGAGAGATGGTGCACGAGCGCCGTAACAATGGCTGCCCCCGGCGACGCGGGGCGATCGACGAGGACGGGGGTGACTCCACCATGACGATGCGTACCGACACCGGCCTTATGGTGAAGACCGAGGGTGACGTAGATGCCGTCGCCGACCGGCTCACCAGCAACCTGAACGGGCTGATGGACCAGCTCACGCCGCTGTACGACCAGTGGAAGGGCGCTGGTGCGGGCTCGTTCCAGCAGGTTCGCGAGCGGTTCGACCAGGACATGGCCCGGCTGAACGTGGCACTGCGGGCCATCGCCGAGGCCGTCGGGTCCGCCGGTAAGGACTACGACGTCAGCGACGACGAGATCCGGTCCGACATGGACTCTGCCGGTGCCACCGCCGGCCAGATCACCGCCGCGCTCAAGCTCTGACGGGGAGGGGTTCCGAGATGGAGATCCGTTACAACTTCGGTGCGTTGAACGCCGCGGCGGACAGCTGCGGCGGTGCCATGAGAAACCTGACCGGCGAGCTCGACGGGCTCAAGTCCGGCATCGCGCCGCTGCTCGCGACCTGGGACGGTGACGCCCGCGAGGCGTACTTCCGTCGGCAGAGCGACTGGGAGTCGGCCGCCAACGACCTGCGTGACCTGCTCGGCCGGATCGAGAAGGCGCTGCGCGAGTCGGCGGCCAAGATGCAGGCCCGCGAGGCCGCGAACCGGGCGAAGTTCGGCGACTGAGCCCCACCGTTACGACGATGGCCCGGCCCCGTGCCGGGCCATCGTCGTTCCCCCATCTGACGACGCGGGCCCGTCCCAGGGCGCGTGCCCTGACCACGCAGGCTCCGCCTCGGGGTCGTCCTCAGCCGCGGGGCAGCGAGGTGGGCACCCGGAAGAACGCCTCCTCGGGCTCGTCGACCACTCGGTCCGGGGGTGGCGGCATCGTCGGCCGGGTCGGCCGCCACCGCAGGCGCCGTCCGCGCGGCAGCAACGAGGCCACCGAGCCGATGGCGAGCGCGATCGCCGCCACCACCAGCCCGCCCCAGAGCGCCACCCGGCCGAAGACGCCCCACCGCTGCGCGCGCTCCTGCGCCACCGGGTCGTACGACGGATCGGGCAGCGGGGGCTGGGCCACCGGAGCCCCCTTGGTCAGCCGCTCGGTGACCGCCCGGTACGGGTTCAGCACGCCCCGTCCGTAGCCCTGCTCCGGATTCCCGCGCGCCGGGTCCACCGTCGCGACCAGCCGGCGGGTGACCTCCTCCGCCGACAGGCCCGGCTCGGCGGCGCGGATCAGGGCGGCCGTCGCGCTCACCAGCGGGGTCGCGAAGCTGGTGCCGCTCCAGACCGCGTGGCCGGAAAGACGGGTCGCCGCCACCACCGCGCCGCCGGGCGCCACGAGATCGACGTACGGCCCGACCTGCGACTGCTTCACCCGCGCGCCCTGCTGGTCGATCGCGCCGACCCCGATCACACCCTCGTAGGCGGCGGGATAGGGCACCGGGTCGGGACGCTCGCCGTCCTGGTGCAGGTTGCCGGCGGCGGCGATCAGCACCACGTCCTTCTCCCGCGCATAGCGGATCGCGCTCTCGACGGCGGGGTCGGGGCGGTAGAGCGTCACGGACATGTTCACCACGTCCGCGCCATCGTCGACCGCCCGGCGGATGGCCTGCGCGAAGACCGCCGTGGAGGCGCTCTCGCCCTGGCCCCCGCCCTCGTTGCCGGCCCGTTCGCTGACCCGGATCGGGACGATCGTGGCGTCCGGGGCCAAGCCGTGGAAGCCGACGCCGTCCTGCGGACGGGCGGCGATGAGGCTGGCGACCGCCGTACCGTGCGAGACGCAGTCGACGTCGCCGCCGGCGGTGCCGCGCAGCGCGTCGAAGCCCCTGGCCACCCGGCCACTCAACTGGGCGTGGTTGCTGTCGGAGCCGGAGTCGATGACCGCCACCCGCACCCTCGCGCCCGTGCTGAACGGCCAGACCCGTTGCGGCGCGAGCCACTGCTGGTGCCACGGGGTCTCTCTGATGACCTGCCCCGGATCGCTCGGGTTGTCGCAGACCGCCGGGGCCGCCACGGCCCGCGCCGGCGTGCCGAGGATGCTCGTGCCCGTCAGCGCCACCGCCAGGGCAACTGCGGACGTACGACGGCCGAGGGCCATTCCGCGCTCACCTCCCGTCTGCACGGCGTCGGTGCATGGTAGCGAGCCTCGAACCTGGGACGGATACCCGATGTCGCGCCGGTTCAGTATGGTCGACCTGTCACGCCGTCGGTCGGATCGCGGCGGCACATGGACGTGCAGGGGGAGGACGTCATGGACACGCAGGCGCTGCGCGCCCGGGCCGACGAGCTGATGGCCCAGTTCGAGCGGATGCGTTCGGGCGTGGGTGACCTCCAGCAACGACTCAAGGCCGTGAACGCCACCGTCACCTCCGACGACGGGTTCGTCACCGTCACCGTGGGCCCCCGGGGCCAGGTGGTCAAGGTGGAGTTCGACCCACGCATCTACCGGCGGCCCAACTCGAAGGAACTCTCCGCCACGGTCACCGACACGATCCGGCGGGCGACCGAGAAGGCGATGGCCGACGTCGAGGAGCTGTTGCGGCCCTTCGTGCCGGACAGCCAGTTCCAGGCGTACATGGACCACGACCTGGACGGCATCTTCCGCCAGTTGGACAGCGATCTTCCGAAGGAGGACGACCGATGAGTGACCCGAACGAGACCTTCGTCAATCCCGACGGCGCGCGGGACGGCGCCCGTCAGCTCGCTGCCGCCGGCTCGACGCTGGCCAGCCGCTGGGCGCGGCACGCGGCCACGATCTCCTCGCTCAACGCCTCGGCCCCCTGGGGCACGGACGAGCCGGGCAAGGAGTTCAACAAGCACTACCTGAACGGCGACGACGCCCCCGCCACCAACGTCCTCACCGGCGGCAAGACCATCGTCGACCTGGTCAAGGTGCTGGGTCCCGACGTGACCAACGCCGTCGACGGCACCGTCGAGGTCGACGACACGGTCGACAAGTGGTTCGGCGGCAAGGACAAGTAACCTCCCACTTCCGGTCGGTCAGGTCAGGGCAGAGAGGCACAACGGGTGGCGGTACCGAATCCCAAGAACTCGCTCGGCGAGTACGGGTGGGTCTGGGACGCCATCTGCTGGGTCAGTGCCGGTGAGGCGTGGCCCACCGGCGACGAGGACCGGATGCGCGACCTCGCCGAAGCGTGGAACGGCCTCGCCGAGACGATCAACGACGCCCTCGCCGACGCCGACCCGGCCGCCATGAAGATCCTCCAGAACTGGGGCGGCGGCGCCGGCGAGGCGTTCGGCCAGCTCTGGAACCAGGTCGGCGTCGATCCGGGCACCGGCCTGCCGCTGATCCAGGAGGCGGCGTCCGCCTTCGCCAGCGGCTGCGACAACGCGGCCATGGAGATCGAGTACGCGAAGCTGACGGTCCTCATCGCCGTAATGATCACCGTGATCGCGGTCTTCGTGGCGCTGCTGATGGCCTGGCTGGGCGGGGTGTCGGCCGGAGCGATCCCCGGCATCCTCGCCGCCGGCCGGCAGGCCGTGACGGTCGCGTTCCGGCGGCTGATCGCGCAGATGGGCCGGCAACTCCTCACCCGCGCCGGGATGCAGGCGGCCCTGCGCACCGCCGGCACCCAGATCAGTCGGCGGCTCACCAGCGAGGCGCTACGCAACGCCGGCCGGCGGGTTGCTCTTGAATTTGCCAAGGAGGTTGGCGAGGAACTCATCATCGACATCGGCGCCCAGGCATACCAGATGAACGCCGGCACGCGGACGGAGTGGGACGTCCGCCGCACCGCCACCGCGGGCGTCGGTGGCGCCATCGGCGCGGTCCTCGGCACCGGCCTGAACGCCGGCACCCGCTTCGCCCGCAACAACGTGGCGCCCCGGATGCCGGTCTCGTTCAGCCCTCCCTCGATGAACTTCCGTGGCGCCGGGGTCGTCCGCTGGGGTGGCAACTCGCTCGCCGCCGGTGCGCAGAACGCCGTCATCTCGCCCGCCGCCAGCGTCCTGGCCAACGGCCTCGTGAACCAGCAGTGGAGCATGCCGGGAGCCGACGCGTTCCTCGGCGGCTTCGCCAGCGGCGCCGGTCGCGGCGGGGCCACGATGGCGGCCAGCAACCTCGGCAGCGGCATGGCGAACCTGCACAACCGGCTCGCCGGCTTCGACCCCGGCACCGGGCCGGGTGCGGGGACCGGGACTGGCAACGGCACCGGGAACCCGGCAGTTGGCGGGGCGAACCTCGGCAACCTCGGCAACGGCGCGGGGGCCGGCGCCGGCACGGGAACGGGCAGCGGCGCCGGCGCGGGAACCGGCAGCGGCACGGGAACCGGCAGCGGCGGCGCGGGTTCGACCTCGGGTTCCGGTTCGGGTTCGGGCAGCGGGTCCGGCTCGGGTTCCGGTTCCGGCAGCGGGACCGGCTCGAGTTCGGGGTCGGGCTCGGGCTCCGGTTCGGGTTCGGGCAGCGGGTCCGGCTCGGGCTCCGGTTCGGGTTCGGGCAGCGGGTCCGGCTCGGGCAGCGGGTCCGGCTCGGGTTCGGGCAGCGGTTCGAGCGGCAGCAGTCAGGGCGACGGGAGCGCCGACGCCGGCCCGAGCAACGCTCCGACCACCGGGTCCGGGTCGATCTCGCTCGCCCCACCGACGGCCGACGCCGGCGCCCCGCCGGCCGCGGACACGTCCGACACGTCGACCACGGGCACCAGCCAGGGCACCGATCCGGGCACGAACGGCGGTACGCCGGCCGCCGGTACCCCGGTCGCCGCCGATGCATCGGGCACTGGCCTGGTCACCGACCAGGGCTCCGTCGGCGCCGGTACGGGCACGGGCTCCGACTCGGCCTCCTCGACCAGCAGCGACACCCGGGACGGGGCGTCCACGACCAACGTCGGCAACTCCACGGGGCCGTCCTCCGAGTCCACGGTGGATGTTCCGTCGTCGCAGACCACCGACCACTTCGGAACGAGCGACACCACGTCGGACTCCACGGCTGATCCACTCGCCGGCGACCAGGCGCCCGCGGTCGTACCTGGCACGACGGCGGGCACCTCCGTAGCCGGTGGGCCTCCCGGCACCGTGCCGGCGACGCCGAGCAGCGGCGGCACCGCCACGAACCCGGCCGTTGTCGGGTCGACGACAACGACGACCGCACAGCCCACCGCCAGCACGAACGCTCCCGCCGCGAACGCGTCGACCACGAACGCGCCCGCTGCGAACGCGCCAGGCACGGGCACGAGCAGCCAGACCGGGACGGGCACCCAGGCCGCGCCGGCGACCAACACCGGTACGAACACGCAGCCGACCACGGGCCGCCCGACACCCACCGTCAACCCGACCACGGCGAACTCGGCCGGCTCCATCTCGCTGGGGCCCGCCACCACGCCGTCGACCAGCGCCCCGACGACGAGCACCGCGCCGACCGACACCAACCAGGGCACCCCGAACCAGCCGGACGCAGCGAACCAGCCGGGCATTCCGGCGCAGCAGGGCACCCCGGCGCAGCAGGGCACGACCAGCCCGCCCGGCACCAGCCAGGCCGACCCGTCCGGACGGCCGGAGGGGCTCGCCCCGCGGGTCGGTGTCGGGCCCACGGACGTCGCCGCAGCGCCGGACGGCTCGACCCGCTCGGACGCCGCGCCGGCCGTCCCCGACGCGACCGGGACCAACCCGTCGAGCACGCCTGACCCGTCGGCAGCCCAGCAGGCCGACACCGACGCGACGACGGACCCGACGACGGATGCCGTTCCGGCCCAGCCGACTTCCGCCGACGGCGTGGTGCTCGTCCCGGTGTCGACCAACAATGATCCGAACAGCGGCACCCCGACCGCGCCGAACGCCAACAACGGGACGGTCGACCCCACCACGCTGACCCGCTCCACCGGCCCGACCGGTCGTGGCACCTACAGCTGGCACCTCGACCCGATCACCGTCCCCGGCGACCCGACCGGCCCGGACGCCGAGCGGATGCTCATCGAGGCGTCCCGGACGCTGGCCGAGACCGTCCGGACGTCGGTCAAGGCCAAGACGATCTCCAAGGGCAAGATGCCGGGCATGGCCGGCGCGCTGATGATGCCGAACGGCGACATCACCACCCACACCAGCATGAGGCCCGACAAGGGCACCAAGCCGCCAACCCAGCCGGCGGTACACCCGCTCGCTCAGGCTGCCCTCGGCCGAACCCAAGCTGCCCTGGGCAACGACGTCGGCGCCGGCCACGGCCAGTGCGCCGAGGTCGCGCTGGTGTCGGATCAGCTCTACCGGCTTGAGCAGCAATGGCGGAAGGCTGGCGAGCCGGGGGCCTTCGAACAGTTCGCCCTGGACGCCTTCCGGGGGTCGAAGATTGTCACACACCAGGTCGCCACCGGCTTCGATGACGCCGGGGTTCGATACGACCTGGGCCACTACCGGTCCCCGTGCCGTTCCTGCGAACACTTCCTGCCACAGTTCAACGTCGATCCGGTCGAGGACACGGAGCGTTTGCCGGCGAACTACCAGCCGCCGGTGCCTGGGGTGGTGGGCAACGGGCGACCCCTGAGCGACTCCCGCCCGTACGGGGATCCGCAGGGCTTGGTGCCGCCGGAGCAGGCCGACCAGCAGGCGCTGGACGATGCCGTGCCCCGCGACCCGGACACCGGCCGGCCGAAGGTGCACCCTGACCCCCGCGTGGGCAACTGGGCGGGTCTGGTCAATGACGGCGGGCCGACGGTTCCCGGCCGGGACCGGAACTGCGCCGACGCCGGTCTCTCCTTCCTGTCCACCTGGTTCGGCCGGCCCGAGGTGGCAGCGGCCACGGCGGACGCGGCGACCGTCGAGCGCGACAGCACCGCCCGGCAGGAACAGGCGTTGCGCACCACCTTCAGCCACCGCGGCACCGGCACGTCCGGGCTGGCCGAGGTCGCCGCCGCTCTTCGGGACGCGGGCCACGGCTCGGCTGCCCTCATCATCACCACCTCCACGGACGCCAGCGGCCGGGCGCACACCTGGAACGCGGTGAACCACAACGGGACGATCGTGTGGGTCGACGTTCAGGCGCGAACGGTCTCCGACACCGGCCCGATCTACAGCGACGGTGTCGACAACGTCTGGTCCATCACGCTCGATGCCCAGGGTGACCCGGTCACGCCGGGCGTCACCCGGAGCGACACCGACGCCCCGACCGCCGGGCCGGACCCGGTGCCGCCGCACTCCACCGCACCGGCTGACCAGAACTCCGAGCCGGGCGCCGCTGACACCACGGCTGCCCAGGACCAGCCGGCCGCCGCCTCCGCTGCCGACGGAAGCGGGGTTGACGGGGATCTGCCGCCAGGCGGCCCGACCATCGACGACCCAGCGGCCGACACGTCGACCACCGCGGGCTCGGACGCCGCGCAGAGCGGCGGCGCGATCCGCCCGCGCAACGTGCTCGACGTGACAGCCCAGGATCGCTGGGCGGCCCGCGCGTACGAGGTGTTCCGGTCCGATCCGACCGACGTCGCGCAGATGGCGGAGAACCTTGCGCAGGTGCCGCGCGACGATGGCTCGGTCGGCTTCAGCGCGGCCGAGATCCAACAGATCAAACAGCATCTGTTCGTCAACGAGCATCTGTTGAACGTCTACGACGACAACGGGGACGTGGTCGGCCACCAGCTCGGCCGCTTCGAGCCGGACGCGGACATCGCCGAGGCGTGGATCCGCCTCCGCGGCGGCGAGCCGCTGCCCCAGGACGTGGTGCTGCTCGAGCACGAACTGCGCGAGTCGCGCTACGAGCGCGAACACCCGAATGCGACGTACGCTGAGGCGCACGCGTACGCGAACGAGCGGTTCAACTGGGAACAGAACGTCCCCGAGCGCACCGGGGAGGATCTTGATAATTGGGGACACCGGGATGGCGATACTGCAACGCTTCCGCAAGGCCGAGGAGACCGACCAGGAGGTGCGCTACCTCTTCGGACACCCGACGATGGACCGGCAGTTGACCATCAACAAGCTGGACCGGACGTACCGGGTGGCGGACCAGCGGGAAGACATGGCCTTCCGGGCGGTGCTACGACGGATCATGGCCCGCGAGGCGGACGAGAAGGCCTGGCCAGCGGGGGGCGGGATCCAGTCCTAGACGGCCATCTGCCGCCAGATGACCCGACCGTCGACGACCCGTCGACCGAGGAGACAGCCGGCGAGCAGACCGTCAAGGAGGTGCAACCGAGCGATGCCGATGACCAGGGAGGAAGCCCGGCAACTGATGACCCGCCTGCTGGGGACCAGCAACCCGGTCGCGGTGTTCCCGTTCGAGTTCGGCTGGGCGGCCCAGGAGACGCTCTCTCCGCAGGACCGGGCGCAGGGCAGGCATCTGGGCCAGGGGGTCTTCATCATCGACGAGACGGGAGTGGTGACGGCCCATCCCAGCCTGCCGCCACCCCTGGTGATGAAGCGGTACGCGGCGGCACGCCGGCAGGGCCGGGTGACCGGGCGGCAGGTGTGGCCGAAGGTGGACCAGCCGGACTGACCTCGACCGACGCCGACGCCGACGCCGACGCAGATGTCGACGTCGACGCCAACGCAGATGTCGACGTCGACACGGCCGCACCGGGCCTCGACACCGACACCGACCAGACCGCGCGGCCGGCAACCGTGGACGGCACCGACACGTCCACCGACGGCAGCGCGGCGACGAGCGGACCGATCACCGCGAGCGCGCTGCCCGGCACGGCCTTCCATGGCGAGGGGCGGGCGCAGGCCGATCCTGACGCCGTCCTCGACCGGGCGCGGGCCGCGTTGCCCGACGTGGCCGCCCACGCCGGCGTGCAGGCCGTGACCGCACTGACCGACGGGACGTACCAGGTCACCCGCGCCGACGGCAGTCAGTTCAACCTCCGGGTGACCAGCGCCCCGGTGCCCGACCGTGCGGTCGCCGCCAGCGTGTTCGACACCGACGGCACGGCCGTGGTGACGGTCTCCGACCGGGCTGCCGACGCGGTCATCGAGCGTGCGCTGGCGCACGAGGTCGCCGAGCTGGCCACCCTCGGGCAGCCGCTGGCGGAGGGCGCATCGGTCGTCACGCCGCTCACCCCCGCCGACGCGGCCGAACTGGTGACGGCCGCGCACCAGGTCCGGACCGCGGACAAGTGGTCCCGGTCGGCTGCGCGACGCGAGCTGGCCGCCCTCGTGGACCGGCTGGGCCTGCGTGACGGCATGCTCGGCGCCGAGCAGCGGATCGCGGCCCTACCCGCCGAGGCGCGGGCCGCGCTGGCCGACGCGACCAGCCAGCGCTCGGCCCGGACGAGCGAGCGCTCCCGGCTGCGCGCCGACCGCCGCGCCGCCGAAGCGGAATCGAACGCCCGCCCCACCGGTCTCCCCCGAATGCGGACGTACCTGGTCACGCATTTCACCGTGAACTCTCTCCTGGCCGCGCTGGCGGCGAAGCTCACCCTGGATGCCGGCGGCCGGCCGGAGGTCGCCCTGATGCTGGGCGCCGGCGCGGTCGTCGGGGCGATCGCCACCGGGCCGGCGAAGTGGCTGGGCAAGCGGGCCGGCCTGGCCGCCGAGGACCGGCGGGCGCGGTACGACGCCCGTCAGGACGCCCGCAGCGCCGCGGAGACGGACACCACCACCGGGGGGTCGCTCGCAGCCCGCACCGACGACGCGACCTCGGCGCTCCAGGAGTTGGGCGAGGCGGTGACCGGGCTCGGCGAGCAGGCCGCGGCCGTCCAGGAGCAACTCCGCCAGGGCGAGCGCCGGCACCGGCTGCTGGGCCGGCCCCGCCGGTTCCCGCCAGTCGGCGCGGACCCCTCGGCGCCGGCAGGCCGCGATCCCGGCAGCGGTACGCCGACCTCGCCCGACGGTCAGAGTGTTCCGCCCGTCGTCGGGTTGACCCCGCACGAGCACGGACGGCTCGCCGAGTTGCGCAGTCTTGTCGCCCGTCACGACGGGGCGCGGCCCTGGTCCCGGCTCAGCACGGGCCGGGAGATCCGGGCGCTGCTCGACAACCTCGGGCTGCGGCAGGGGACGCCGGGTGCGAGCCAGCGCCGAGACCTGCTGCCGGCCGACGTGCGGCCGCTCGTCGACCGGTTCGGCGACTCGCGGACGGCCGCTGTCCGGGAGCGGGCCCAGGTCGTTCTCGGCCGTCAGGCGGCCGATGGGCAGCGGCCGGGCACGGTCGCGCCCTGGTGGATGTCGGTGGTGGAGACCGCGCCGAACCTGCTGACGGCCGCCACCATCGTGGAGGTCGGTAACCTCCTCGGCCAGCTGAAGTTCGGCTGGTTCGGCATCGCGGGCGCGCTGGCCGCGGTGGCGACCGGCGTGGCGGTCGATCCGGTGATCAGCCGCAAGGAGGCCGCCGCCAGCGACGCCCGAAAAACCTGGGACACGGAACACCCGGCGCTGCCGGCGGATGCGCTGCTGTCCCAGGCGGCAGAGGCGCTCGCCGACCCGATCAGCGCAGTGGCCGACCGCACCGCGGCCGCCGCCCGACGGACGGCCGACCTGGAGCAGCGCCTGGCCGACCTGGAACGCCGGCTCGCCGAGTCGCAGCGCCGCAGCGGCCTCGCCGACTCGCTCCGCCGCCTGCTTGTCGGTGACCCGGCCTGGGCGGGGCTGGCCGCGCCGGACGTCACGACGGCCCCCGAGCCCCGCGCGTCGACCGATCCGACGACGTCGACCGACCCGGCCGCTGCCGCATCCCGCGACCCACGCGACACGGCATCGCTGCGACGGCTTGCCGAGCTTGCCGCGCGGCACGAGGCCGCGGGCCCGCTGGCCCGCCCGTCGGTGGCCCGGCAGCTGCGGGTCCTGGTCGACCAGCTCGGTCTGCGGGAGGGCACGCCGGGCGCGGATCAGCGCCGTGAGCTGGTGCCGGCGGAGCTGCGACCGGTGGTCGAGCGGCACGGGCGTCCGGGCCTGACCGACCGGGCGGCACGGCTGCTCACCCGCCCGCCGGCACACGCGACGGACAGCGCCCAGCGGCCGAGCGACGTGCCGAGCATCGGGGTCTACGCCGTCGAACAGACGCCCGGCCCTCTGGTTCAGGCCGGGACGACGGTCGGGCTGGCCAGAGCCCTCCAGGTCGCCCCCGGGGCCGGGCCGGTCAACATGCTGGCCGGTGGGCTCGCCGGTCCGCTCCGTGACCTGCTGCTCAAGCGCGTCGAGGCCCGGATCAAGGACGCCCGCCGGGCCTGGGACCTGGCCAGACCCAACCCGGCGACGGACCCCACGTCACGGGTGGAAGGGATCGCCGGCCCGTCGGCGACGGCCCTGACCGACGCCGCTCGGCAACTCGACGCGGCCTCGCGGCGCCTCGACGACATCAACGCGACCATGGACCGGCTGGCGCAGAGGCACACCGCGTCGACCGGGTCGGCCGAAACGTCGACCACGCCCGGTAGCACGACCCCCGACCCGGCCGTTGCCGCGCCGGATCCGGCAGCCACACCGGACCCGGGCGGTACGCCCGATGCGACCGGTCCGGGACGGCCGAGCAGGGCCGACGCCTGGGAGTTGCAGACGGCCGCGCACCAGGTGCGTACCGCTGATCCCGTCTCGCTGAAGCCTGCCCTGCGCGAGCTGCACGCGGTGATCGACCGGCTGGGGCTGCGGGACGGCATGCTCGGGGCACCGGACCGGGTCGCGCAGCTGCCCCCCGAGGCCCAGCAGGTGGTCGCGGAGTTCGGCGGCGACCGCGCCGGCCGGACAGGGCAGCTCCGCACGCTCCGGGCCGAACGGCGGACCGCCGAGGACGCTCGTCCACCGGGCATTCCCCGCCTGCGCACCTACCTCGCGTCGAGTGTGCTGACCACCGGGGTGACCGCCGCCGCGGTGACCGCGGTCGCCGTGGCGGTGGCCAGTCCGCTGGCGCCGGTGATCCCCGCCGCCGCGGTGATCGCGGCGCCGGTGATCGGGCTGGCCAAGTGGCACGCCAAGCGGCAGGGCCTCGCAACCGACGACGTACGCAGCCGGTTCGACGCGCGCAGCGACGCCCGGGACGCCGCCGACCGGGTGGACCAGGTCATCGACCGGTTGAACGAGCCGATCGCCGAACTGGAGCAGGCCGCCGACCGGCTCGAGGGCCGCCTGAGCGCCGCCGAGTCGGCCACCGACCGGCTGGCCGAGCGGCTGGCGGAGACCCACCGCCGCTCCGGCCTCCTCTCCCGCCTCTTCGGTACCCCCGACAACGGGCAGACCGACCCGACCGCGACCAACCCGGCGAACGGCACCGACCCGGGGGCCGGCCCGAACCCGCAGGGCAGCGGCGACCCCGGCAACGGCACCGACCCGGGCCGCATCACGGCGGCGGCCGTACCGAACTCCGGTTTCCACGGTCTGGGGCGGCCGACGGCCGACCCGGCCGCGGTGCTGGACACGGCCCGCGCCGCGTTGCCGCAGGTGGCCCCGTACGCCGGGGTGGACGAGGTCGCCGCGGTCGCGCCGGACCGCTTCGAGGTGCGCGCGGTCGGCCTGTTCCCGCTGTGGGTGGAGCTGACCGTCGGCCCGCTGACCGACGGGGTGGTGGCCCAGTCGACGCGCAATCCCGACGGGTCCTTCACGGTGACCGTCTCCGACCGGGCCGTGGACGGCGTGATCGCCCGGGCGCTCGCGCACGAGGTCGCCGAGCTGGTGGCGCTGCACGAGTCCGGGCAGGCCCTGGTCGGCCCGCTCGACCCGGGCAACGTCGACGGGCTGATCGACCCGGCCGGGCTCACCGCGCACGACCGGGGCCGGATGGCCGAGATCCGCCTGCTCGCCGCCGAGTACGAGACCGGCGACCAGGCCACCCGGCTCGCCGTACGCGCCGAGATCGACGCCCTCGTCGACCATCTCGGCCTACGGGTGGGCGATCCGGCCGCACCTGCGAGGTGGGCCGCCATGCCGCGGGACGCGGTCGCGCACCTGATGCGCCTGAGCGTGCCGTCGGTGACGTCAGAGTCGGTCGCCCGGGTGCTGCAGGGCGGTCCGGCGCTCACCGACGTCGAGCGGTTCCGGATGATCGACTATCGGGCCCGACTCGCCCCGGACTTCCAGGTGCCCTCGACCGGCGATCTCGACGCGCGGCTGCGCGAGCTTGCGGTGCAGGGCGAGCAGGCCCAAACCAGCCTGCCGCGGATGCCGGCGTACGCCGGGCAGATCATCGTCATGCCGCCGGCACAGCTGGACGCGATCCGGCAGGTGGATCCGCAGCTCGCCGACCGGATCGCCGCCCAGGGTGTGTACGTCGACCTGACCGGCCAGTTCGACCTGCGGCCGTACGCGGCGGACAGCCAGCCCGAAATCGACCTGGGTGACGGCCGGGCGGCGTTCGACCTGGGGACGCCGGCGGGCCGGCAGGCGCTGCTCGTCGAGGACCGGGTCCGGGCACACGCCGCGCTACGCGGTCTCGCTGGTGGCCAACCGGTCCCGCTGCTCGCCACCCACGACTTCCACTACCTGGGCGCGGGTCGGGTGATGGGCCTGGTGCCGGACGCGCTGACCCGGGTGCTGCGCGCGTTCAGCCCGATCGCCGAGGCGACGACCGCGGAGACCACCGCCACCGTCGTCGGCCCGACGGAGACCGCCGTGGTCGCCGACCGGGTCACCCTGCCGACCGCCGAGGCGGGCACCCCGGCCGTGGCGTACGGGCAGGCGCTCGACGGCCAGACCGGCCAGCCGCCGCCGCTGTTCGACGGGTCGCCCAAGCGCGAGGACGTGCAGCAGGGCATGCTCGGCAACTGCGGCATGCTCGCGGTCATCGGCGCGGTGGCCGGTCACCTGCCCACCGCGCTCGCCGACCTGTTCCACGTCAATGCGGACGGGACGGTGGACGTGCTGCTGCACGAGAGCAGCCTGCCCGGCCGCTCGGTGACGCCGACCGGGCGGCGGCTGCGGATCACCGTGCAGCCGGACGTGCCGCTGCGACCCGGCTCGGCCGGCGGGACGGCGTACGCGGACCAGTCGTCGGTGGGCGTGGCCTGGGCGTCACTGCTGGAGAAGGCGATCGGCGCGATCGACCGGACCTGGACGCCGGAACGCCACGACGAGTGGCAGCAACTGTGGACCAGCGGGCCCGACGTGGCCGACACCCAGGCCGCTCCGCTCGGCTACGCACGGCTGAACACCGGCAGCTCGCGACTGCTGCAGGCGGAGCTGCTCACCCAGCTGACCGGACTGCCGACGTCGGTGGACAAGTTGGACACCGCGCCTGGTCAGGAGGCCGTCGCCGAGGCCCGGCTGGCGGAACTGCTGGCCGCCGGCAGTCCGGTGATCATCGGCACCCAGCCGGCGTCGGCGTACCAGACCGCGACGCTTCCGCACGGCCTGTACGCCGGGCACGCCTACGAGGTGGTCGGCGTCGCCAACGGTCAGGTGCAGCTGCGCAACCCGTGGAACAACAGCCACCCCACGCCGATGCCGGTGCGCGCCTTCCTCGACCTGATGCACCCCTGGTACGCGCACGTCGAGCTGGCCCGCACCGCTACCACCGCGGTGCCGAACTCGTCGTTCGACGGGCTCGGGCGGCCGGCGGCTGACGCCGCGGCGGTGGTGGACGCGGCCCGGGCCGCGCTGCCCACGGTGGCCGGCGCCGCGCGGGCGGACCAGATCGTCGCGGTCGCCCCGGACCGGTTCGAGGTGCGGGTGGCCGGCTTGGACCCGCTGTCGCTGGGCGTGGCGGCCGGCCCGCTCGCCGACGGCGTGGTGGCCCAGACGGTGCGTAACCTGGACGGCTCGTTCACGCTCACCGTGTCGGACCGGGCGACCGACGCCGCGGTCACCCGGGCGCTGGCGCACGAGGTGGCGGAGCTGGTGGCGCTGCACGAATCCGGCCAGGCGCTAGTCGGTCAGCTGGACGCCGACCACCGCGACGGGCCGATCGACCCGGCCGGTCTGACCGCGCAGGACCACGGCAGGCTGGCCGAGCTGCGGATCCTCGCCGCGTCGTATGCCGGCGTGGATCCGGCGACCCGGCTCACCCTCCGGACCGAGATCGACGCCCTGGTCGACCATCTCGGGCTGCGCCTGGGCACCCCGGACGCGTACGCCCGCTGGGGCGTCCTCCCCGGCGACGTGGCCACCCACCTGATGCAGTTGAGCGCGCCGCAGGTGACTCCGGAGTCGATCGCCGACGTGCTCAGCGGCAACCCGACGAGCGCCGCCGAGCGCTTCCGCGCGATCGACTACCGCTCCCGGCTGGCTCCGGACTCCCAGGTGCCTTCGGCCACGGCGGTGGACGCCCGGCTGCGGGAGCTGGCCGTCCAGGGTGAGCAGGCGCAGTCCAGCCTGCCCCGGATGCCGGCCTGCGCCGGGCAGATCGTCGCCATGCCGCCGGCCCAGCTGGATCTGATCCGGCAGGTGGATCCGCAGCTCGCCGACCGGATCGCCGCCCAGGGCGTGTACGTCGACCTGACCGGCCGGTTCGACCTGCGCCCGTACGTGCTCGACGGCGCGCCGGAGTTCCGGCTGGCGGAGTCTCGGACGGCCTTCGACCTGGACACGGAGGTGGGGCGGCAGTCGCTGCTGACGGAGGACCGGGTTCGCGCCCGGGTCGCGTTCCGGGCCGAGTACGGCGCGAACCCCGCCGCCATGGCGGTGCTGAACACGCACGACTTCCACTACCTGACCAACGCGCGGGTGCTGGCCCTGGTGCCGGACGTGCTCGCCCGGGCGTTGCGCGGGCTGGTGCCCGGCGCGCCGCCGATGGATGTCGAGGTCGACGCGACCGTCACGGCCGGTGAGACCGCGGTGGTCGCCGACCGGGTCACGCTGCCGGCCGCGGAGCCGGGCCAGTCCGCCCCCGAGTACGGTCGGGCGCGCGACGCGCAGACCGGTCAGCCGGCGCCGCTCTTCGACGGGCCGCCCCGCCGGGAGCAGGTGCGGCAGGGCATGCTCGGCGACTGCGGGATGCTCGCCACCGTGGCCGCCGTCGCCGGCCACCGGCCGGACGCGATCGCCCAGCTCTTCCGGCCCAACCCGGACGGCACCGTCGACGTGCTGCTGCACGAGAGCACCCTGCTCGGCGACGCGATCAACCCGACGGGCCGGCGACTGCGGATCACCGTGCGCCCGGACGTGCCGCTCCGTCCCGGCCACGGCGGCACGACCGCCTACGCCGACCAGGCCGAGAACGGCAGTTCCTGGGCGTCGCTGTTGGAGAAGGCGCTCGCGGCGGTGGATCGAACCTGGAGCACCGAACGCCATCAGCAGTGGCAGCGTGACTGGTCCTCCTGGCACAGCCCGAACGATCCGCACGTGGCCGCGCCGACCGCATACGCCCGGTTGAACGTCGGCAGCACCTCGCAAATGCAGGCTGAGCTCCTTACCCAGCTCTCCGGAGTGCCGAGCCGCGCCGAACAGTTCGACCCGACGCCGGGACGGGAGGCAGCCGTCGAGGCCCGGCTGGCCGCACTGCTGGCCGCCGGCAGCCCGGTGATCACCACCACCAGGTCGAAAACGGACTACCCCGCATCGATCCGTAAGAAGCTTCCGCACGGGCTCTACGCCGGTCACGCCTACGAGGTGGTCGCGGTCGACAACGGTCAGGTGCGGCTGCGCAACCCGTGGAATTGCGATCACCCGACGCCGATGACGGTGCGGGAGTTCCTCGATCTGATGAGCCGGAGCTTCGCTCACCTGGAGCCACAGCCAACCCCGCCGCACGCAGCCGCCGTGGTTCCGCAGCCGCCAGCTCCGCCCATTCCGCCGCCTCCGCCAATGCCGCCGATGCCCTCGCAGGCGCCGGCAGGACCGGCAGGACCGGCAGAACCGGTCCAGCCCCCGGCGTACCCGACCCGCCCGCACACCCTCGGGCAGACCTACCTGGAGGAGTTCGGGTACGTCATCGCCTACTACGCCCTGCTCGCCGCCGACGGTACGGTGATTGGTCTGGGGGTGGTCGAGTCGTCCGAGCGGGGACAACGCTCGGCCCACTGGACGGCGGGCGGGGCACCGCCCGGCCCCGGGGGCTCGCTGCCGGTCCGGCGGGCGGAGGCCGAGCGGATCGCCCGGGAGGTGCTCGGCTTCGAGCTGCCCGACGAGGCGACGCTGCACGACATGCTGGGCGGGTGACCGTGCCGAGAAGAGAGCTGGAAGGAGAGCCGTTGCGCTCCTACACGGACGTCATGTCCATCCGCAACAACGTGCCGTCGGACATCGGGCCGGCGCGGCTCGGCGTCCGGTGGATCAACGAGGGCCCTCCGGTCCGGTGCGAAATCGCCGTCATGCCCCACCGGAGCGAGGAATCCCCCCACCACGAGGTCACCCTGGGCGAGACCTTCCCGGTGGGCGACGAGACCTGGCGCTTCGCGGACGTCGACATGAAGAACGCGGACGAGTGGCGGGTGATCGTCCGACGGGTCGACGAGAACGAGGTGATGACGCCACCAACCGGCCACGTCTGGAAGTCCGCCCGGCTGCGGCCCTACGGTCAGCTCGACGACGCGCAGCTACAAGCGGTGGAGGCCGAACTCGGCATCTCGTTGCCGCCGAGCTACCGCGACTGGCTGCGTGACAACAACGGGGCACAGCCCGAGGTCGAGCACCACGTCCCCGGCCTGCCCTTCACCGTGTTGCCGGAACGTCCCCTGCTCGGCGTTCATCCCCAGTACCCGCCGTTCGACCTGGTGCACGCTCAGCGCGTACACCGAGATCCCTGGCTGTCGCCGACCTGGCTGGTCATCGCGAACCTCTCCGGCGGTCTGCTGGTGCTCTCGCTGCGGCCGCGCGACATGGCGGAGGAGGGCGTGTACTTCCTGCCGGATGCCGGCCTGAGCGGGGCGATCGGTCCTGACGGTGCCGCCGGGCGCGAGCGGCACCTGGTTCCGGTGGCCCGCTCGTTCGGGTACTTCCTCGGCAAGCTGACTCCGATCGACCTGTCCGACCTGCCGCCGGTGCAGATCATCCGGCCCGGCGAGCCCGGCCACTCCCAGCATGACGACCAGCCGTGGTCGGCCACGCGACCTGAGGATCAGCAGCGATGACGACGACACACACCGCGCAGGCCCTGCTGCTGCCGGTCGGGCAGTTCTTCGGCACCTTCCACCCGGTGGCCGGTTCGACCGAGCGCTACCACCGGGTCCGCCTCGGCGACGAGGTGTGGGAGCTGGACGACCAGCGCTTCACCCTGTGGGCGCTGGCGCACGGCACCGGCGACCGAGCGCCCGAGGAGCCCTGGACCCTGCCCGCGGTACGCGACGCGGCCGCCGCGCAGCTGCCCGGTGTCGACAGCGCCCCGCTGCTGCACGGGCTGCTGGCGGAAGGGCTCGCCGTGGAGGTCGTCCCCGGCGAGGCGGTGGAGTTCGCCCGCCGGCACCGGGTCGGCGCCCGCATGCTCGGGTTGGGCAACAGCGCAGAGCAACCCTGGCTCTGGTCCATCGGCTTCTTCGAGCACCCGGTGGTGAGCGTCACGCGCACGGTCTACGACATGTGGGAACGATGCCCGTCCGGGGAGAGCCTCTGGACGATGTGCCAGGCGCTCGCCGACGAGGAACGAGAGGCCGGCGGCACCGAACCGGACCTGGTGGACCCGGAACGGCTGCTCACCGCGTTCCTCCGTACCGCCCACCTCCTGCTCGCGGCCAGCGTCGTCTACCTGGAGCCGCTGCCGTGACCGACACGACGAGGAACCCCGCGATGGCCGATCCGCTGATCCTGCCGGTGGGGCGCTACACCGGGGAGTTCCACCCGGCCGTCGGCGCCCCGGTGAAGTACCACTCGCTGAGCATCGGCCGCCTCTCGGTGACCCTGGAGGACCCGCAGGCCTTCGCGGTCTGGGCCGCGGCGCACCGCCCTTTGGACCGGCCCGACGCCATCTGGGACCGGACCGCCGTGACCGATGCCGCCAGGCAGCTCGGCGTGGCCGACCCGCACCGCATCGTCGCGGAGTTCCTGGAGGACGGCCTGCTGGTGGAGATCACGCCGGACGCGCCGGACGTGGTGGACTTCGCCCGCGCGCACCGGGTGCTCCCACTCATGGTGTCGCTGGGCAACACCCCCGACGACCCGCTGCGCTACGGCGTAGGCCTCTTCGGCACCGCGCCGGTGTTGCGGCTGCCGGCGTTGGTGCACGACGTGTGGCAGTGGAGCAGCGTGGGCGCCAGCCTCTGGGACGTCTGTCAGGTCTTCGCCGACGCCGGCGCGCGGGCCGAGGTGGCGGATGCCCGCGAGCACGACCCCCGGCACGTGCTGCGCGAGTTCCTGGCCGCGCTGCCCCTGCTGGTCGGCGCGAACGCCGCCTGTCTGGACGAGGCCCGCCGGTGAGGATCGCCGTTTCCGGGACTTGGCGAGCCTGAGAACCGACCGCGCTGGACGGTGTGGCTGCCGGAAGGGTTCGGCGCGATGCGGCCGGCATCCCGGCCCCGGGTCGCGCCGGTGCCGTGAGGGGATCGAGGACGACTCGCGGTCCGCTCAGACGGCCTGCGGCAGCATCCCGGCGTACGTGTCGCGGGCCGCGGCCAGCCGGCCGCGGCGGAATCGGCCCGGCTCCCGCTGGCGCAGGTCGCGTCCCCACTCGCTGGTGCAGGCTGCGGCGGGCACCACGTCCTCGCCGGGCGGGATGAACTTGAGCACCTCGTCCAGCGCCGCGACGGCCCGGATCAGCGTGGCCCGGGCCCGCGGCCCCGCGTCCCCGACCGCCGGCACCGACCTGGCGTACGTGTCGGCCACCCGGAGCCACTCGCCGGGATCGAGCAGCTGCGACGGCTCGTCCCCGCCGTAGCGGAAGCCACCGGCAGGGATCACGGCAGGCTCGGCCGGCAGCCGGAAGGTGAATTCACGCGGCTGGCCGCAGGCGGGGCAGGCACCGGTGTAGCGGGCGGCCAGGTCGCCGTCCTCGAGCGCCACGACCGCGCTCTGCCGGGCGAACCGCGTCTCGCCGCAGGAGCAGGGCCGCAGGTCCATGTAGAGATGAGCCTCCGCGCTCGTACGGCTGGGGGGCAGGATCATGCGCTCCACCGTACCGATCCGCCGCCCTCCCCGGCGACCGTGGCCCGGCGCCGCCGACGCGAGCCGACGCGGTCGCCCCACCGGAGCCGGATCAGGACCGTGACCGGGACTTGTCCCGCAACATCCACGGCGTCAGGGCAAGCATCCCGGCCAGCAGCGCGGCCAGGAACCAGTTCACCGGCTCGTCCAACCCGGCGACGACGAGAACCGGCAGCATCAGCCCGGCCCCGGCCAGGACGAGCACGTGGAACGCCCGCTTCAGCGCGACCGAGGGGCGGAGCCGCTCGTACATGCCGAGCAGAATGCCCACCATCACCGCCAGGAGTGACATCACGAAGAACCACGACATCCACATCAGCGCAACCTAACGTCACTGGTTCCCCCGTGGCTTCCGGCAGAACTGCAAATCCCGCACCCGGTTGGTCCACCCCGGACGGCGTGGTGGCGGTCACCCGGTCCGACACCGCCGCCGCGCTGCACGGCCCGCGCATGGGCGATAGGTTGGACGAGTGCCGTCCACAGCGTCCACCGACCCGTTCTGGTCGGTCACGCTGCGCTCGCTGCGCGAGCTGACCCGGCTGGCCGTCGCCGCGCTGGTGCTCGCCGTCGGCCTCGGCGGCGTGACCGCCGCACCGGCGCCGGCCGCCCCCACCCTCAGCCCGGTCGCCGCGAGCACACCGGTCGCCGCGAGCACACCGGTCGACCGGCCGCTGCCGCGCCGGGAGCCGGCCGCCGAGCGGGTGGTCGACGCGGCCGCCTCGCCAACCGTCCGCCGGGCCGAGACCCCGGTCGCGTCGACCACCCGCCTGGACGTGCCGGCCCGCGACCCCGGTCGGGGAGTTCCCACCCGGCGCGGTCCGCCGACCGCCTGACCCATAGGCCACCGTCTCCGAGGCGACCGGCCGCTGCGGCGGGGCCTCCTCCCGCAGCGCGAGGCCGGGCCGACCGGGCCGCCTCCTGGCACTCGGGCCGCCACGGCTCCGGCCCGCCACCGCGTGGACCGCCACGCCGCCCCGGCCGCCTCCGCCTCGGCGCCGCCCGTCCGACCGTTCCCGCGGGCCCCGCCGGAGACGACCACCTGCCGACATACGCCCACACGCGTCCACGATGTTTAGCCGCCCGCCAGCCGGGCACGACCACACGTCGATTTCCCTCGATCGACCGCGAGGTGCTCACCATGCAGACCGTGCTCTCCTCCGTCCTGCTCGATGTGCCGCGGGCCGCCGCGATCTGGCTGAGCCTGCTCGGCGTCGTCGCCGTCACCGTCGCCGGCCTGTTGCTGCGGCCGGGCCGACTCCGCTTCGACGCGGGTGCCCGCATCCGGCGCGCGGCGATGCCGAGCGAGCTGGAACGTGCCGAGGAGCAGCGCGAGCGGTCCCGGTATGCGGAGGAGATCGCGGTGGCCGCGGAGCGGGCCGGCACCACCGCCGCCCGGATGCGGGCCGAGTGGCTGACCGCGCAGGAGGCGGTCGAGGCGGCCTGGCAGGCGTACGAGGCCGCCGAGGCCGACGTCCGCCGGCTGGCGACCGCCGAGGCGATGCCCCTGCCGAGCACCCCCCGGACCCCGGCCGAGTACGCCGAGCGCGAGCGCTTCCTGCACCGGGCCGCGCTGGACGCGTACTGGCGGAAGGAGCTCTCGGTGGACCAGCTCAGCGACGTCTTCGCACACCGGAACGGGTGGGATCCGCGCCTGCACCCGGTCGAGCAGGAGCTGGCGCTGCGCCGGGCGGTACGGGACAACCTGTTCGCGCGGCAGCAAGCCGCCCGGGACCGGGAGCAGGCCGCCTGGCGGGCCGCCGAACGCGCCGCCGAGGCCGCGCGCAGCCTGCGGGACGAGGCGTTCGCCGCGGCCAACAGCCGCCCCGAGGAGTCGCCGTCGCTGCTGCCGCTGATCGAGGGGACGGGCGAGCAGACCGGGGAACTCCCGGCGGTGTCCGGCCGCGAGGTGCCCTCGGTGGCCCGGGGGCGGGCGGCCGTCGCCGCGTACTGAGCGGCGCGGCCGGCCCGGCGGTTCCGGGCAGGGTTGGCCCGGCTGGGCTAGCGTGGCCGTATGTCCAGGGAGGCGTGGATCGTCGTCGGCGTCGTGGCGCTCGCCACGCTGGTCGGCGCGGTGCTGCTGGCTGTCCGCGTGATCCGGACCCGCCGGCTGCTCGGCACGCTCGGGGTGAACGGCAAGGTCGCCTTCTACGGGGCGCTGCTCTACACCGTGCTGCCGATCGACCTGCTGCCCGACCCGATCTACCTGGACGACATGGCCGTGCTGACCGGCGCGCTGATCTACCTCGGCCGGCTGGTGCAGCGGCGGCGCGCCGGTAATCCCCCGCTGCCCGGCGCACCCGGCGCCCCGCCCGCCGACCGGACCGGCCGCCGGGTGCCCTGACCGGACGACTCTGCCGCCCGGCGGTCTGCCCCACGCCCGTTGCGTCCCGACCCGAGCGGTTCGTGCCATGATCGGAGCCGCACCGCGAGGACAGGGGACGGACATGGCCGGCGACCATCGGTTGGCACCGCACGACGAGCGGGTCGTCGCGTTCTGCCGGGAGCGGCACCTCGCCACGTTGACCACCGTGCGCGCCGACGGCACCCCGCACGTCGTGCCGGTGGGGGTCACCTTCGACGCGGCGGCGGGCCTGGCCCGTGTGATCACCAGCGGCACGTCCCGCAAGGCGCGCCAGGTCGCCGCCGCAGGATCCGGAGGCGCCCCGGTGGCCGTCTGTCAGGTCGACGGGCGGCGCTGGCTCACCATCGAGGGGCGGGCCGTCGTCCGCACCGACCGGGCCGCCGTGGCGGAGGCCGAGCGCCGGTACGCCGACCGGTACCGGACGCCGCGTCCCAATCCCGAACGGGTCGTCATCGAGATCGCCGTGACGCGCCTGCTGGGCAGTCTGTGATCGTCTGACCGATTCGGCCCGGGCCCGGCTCGCGCCCGCCCGACCGTAGGCGCCGCTCGGGACCCACCCGGCCCGACCCGCGCCCGCCCGACGGCAGGCCCCTGGGCTCGGCCGCACGTCACCGTGTGACGAGCGGCATCCGTACGCCGGAATCGCGCTGCCCCCGGCGCCGTTGCATCTCATCGTGCGGCCGGAACCCCGGCCGTGGGCCCGGAATGACGGCGAAGCAGGGCCGTTGGATCCCTGGTACGCCGGCGGACCGACGCGGTCCGGGCCGTCGAATCCCCTCCAGGCGAGCGCCTTTCCCGGTGCTTGCGCCTCCGGCCCCCGGAGGCGTCAAACCCCCGATTGGAGCCCGACCATGAAGCCGATCATTCACAGGAGCGGTCTCTCCGTCGCCGGCCTGCTGGTGGCCGGCGGATGCATCGCCGGACCGGCGGTGGCCGCCCAGGCCGCGCCGGTGACGACTGCCCCGGTGGCCTCGGTGCACACCGACAAGGGCGGGCGGGCGGACCAGGCCGACAAGGGCGGCCGCCACGACAAGGACCGTCGCGCCGGCAGGCGGGCCGAGCGCATGGTGGGCATCGAGTACCAGGCGCAGCCCAACTTCTACTACTGCGGCCCGGCGGCCACCCGGATCGCCCTGTCGGCGCAGGGCAAGGCGCTGCCCCAGGACGAGGTCGCGAAGATGCTGGGCACCACCGAGGCCGGCACCGACTCGGCCCTGGACACCACCCGGGTGCTCAACGAACTGACCGGCGGCCGGTACCGGACGACCGAGATCCCGGGCCCGGCGGCCAAGCCGGAGGAGGTCGACCGGCTGCGCGCCGACGTGATCGCCGCCCTGGACGAGGGCCGGCCGGTGGTGGCCAACGTCAAGGGCACCGCGGTCGACACCGACGGCCACCCGCAGTCGTACGAG
Source organism: Micromonospora citrea (assembly GCF_900090315.1). Taxonomy (NCBI): domain Bacteria; kingdom Bacillati; phylum Actinomycetota; class Actinomycetes; order Micromonosporales; family Micromonosporaceae; genus Micromonospora; species Micromonospora citrea. The sequence goes on from NZ_FMHZ01000002.1 coordinate 2,921,828, forward strand.
GGCGGGCACTACCTGACCCTGGTGGGCTACCGGGACGGCGGCGACCTGATCCGGATCGCCGACCCGGCCTCCCCGGAGGGCGAGTACTGGATGACCCTGGAGAAGGTCGCCAACTGGATCGCCGAGCGCGGCTACTCGTCCTGACCCGACGCACCTCCCGCGGGCCGGTCCCCTCAGGTCGGGGGCCGGCCCGCGCGCGTCCCGCCCCCGCGACCGGAGCGCCGACGCTGTGGGACGTCGGCTTCGCACCGCCTGCGGACGCACGAGGCCGTCGCGGGGACGGCGGCCACGGCCAGCAGCGCCGTGACCGCCGTCGCGCGGGCGCCGCGAGCGGCGAAAATGGAGTCGCCCGGCCGGTCCGCCCTCGCCCATGATCGGCTGGTGAAGATGCACGCCGACCAGATCGACGTCCCGGTTGACGTCGTCACCGCGCTGGTGGCCGACCAGTTTCCCCGGTGGCGCGGCCTTCCGGTGCGCCCGATCGCCTCGCACGGCACCGTGAGCGCCCTGTTCCGCCTCGGCGAGGACATCGTCCTCCGGTTTCCGCTGCGACCCAGCCTCGACCCGGAACTCCTCGACGACCTGCGGCGCGAGCAGGAGAGCGCGCGCCGCGTCGCCGCGCACGTTCCCCTCCAGGTTCCCGAACCGCTGGCCCTTGGCGAGCCGGGCGAGGGCTACCCGGGGCCCTGGACGGCGTACCGCTGGATCCCCGGCGAGGTCGTGAGCGCCCGCAGCATCGGCGACCCGGTCGGCTTCGCCCGTGACCTCGCCGGCTTCGTCCGCGCGCTGCACGGCATCGACACCGGCGGCCGGGCGTGGAACGGGCGTACCCGGGGCGGCCCGCTGCCCACCCGGGACGACTACGTCCGTCGCTGCCTGGCGAAGAGCGGTCACCTCGTCGACACTTCCCGGCTCGCCCGCGTCTGGCAGGAGTGCCGGGACGCGCCCCCGCACGACGGGCCGGACGTCTGGATCCACGCCGATCTGATGCCCGGCAACCTGCTGGTCCGCGACGGGCGGCTGGCCGCGGTCATCGACCTCGAAACGGTCTGCGTCGGCGACCCGGCGGTCGACCTCATGCCGGCGTGGAACCTGTTGCCGTCCCAGGGGCGGGAGAGCTACCGCCAGGCGCTGGGGGTCGACGACGTTACCTGGGCGCGCGGGCGCGGCTGGGCCCTCGTCCAGGCAATCGGCGCCCTCTTCTACTACGTCGACACCAATCCCGTCATGGCCGACACCGCCCGCCACACCCTGAACGCCGTCCTGTCCTGACGCCAACGACGGGGCCGCTCGGGCCGGCACAGCAGGGGCAGGGGCCGCCACCACGGGTCCGTGGCGCGGCGGGAACGACCTCGGCGGCCGGTGGGTTCGGTCGGTGGCTCGGGGGTACCAGCAGCTCAGAGCCGACCGTTCCGCAATCGGTAAGGGGCAGACAATGACCGACACCCACCACGCCGTCGGTCAGGACGTCGTCGACGTCCTGACCGCGGACCACCGCGAGGTCGAGGCGCTCTTCGTGGAGCTGGAGAGCCGGCAGGGCACCCCCGAGCACCGCCGGCAACTGGCCGACGTCATGATCGCCGAGCTGATCCGCCACGCCGTCGCCGAGGAGATGTACGTCTATCCGACCGCCCGCAAGGCGCTGCCGGACGGCGACCAGATCGCCGAGCACGAGATCTCCGAGCACGCCGACGCGGAGCGGACGCTGAAGGAGCTGGAGTCGCTCGACCCGTCCGAGCCGCGCTTCGACGAGGTGCTGGCACACCTGACCAGGACGATCCGGCACCACGTGCAGGACGAGGAGTCGGACCTCTTCCCCCGGCTGCGGGCCGCGGTCGCCCGCGAGGAGATGGTCGAGCTGGCAGGGAGGGTGGAGGCGGCGAAGAAGTCGGCCCCGACCCGGCCGCACCCTGCCGCGCCGGACCGTCCGCCGGTCAACAAGCTGCTCAACCCGGGCGCGGGCCTGGTGGACCGGATGCGGGACGCGCTCACCGGTCGTCCCACGTCGACCGCGGAGCTGCGCGAGAAGCAGCGCTGACCGCGTCGGGCCGTTCGGTGGCCACGCCCCGCCCGGGGCGTGGCCACCGGCGTCTCACTCGCCGAGCGGATCCGGCGGGCGGTCGAAGAACGTCTCCAGCACCACGATGGTCCGGGTGCCGGTGACGCCCTCGACCTGGAACAGTCGCCGCAGGCTGGCCTGGAGTTGCTCGGGCGACCCCGCCCTGATCTTGACCAGCAGCGAGGCCGGCCCGGCCACCACGTGCGCCTCCTCGACCTCCGGCAGCGCGGCGAGCGCCTCGTGGGTGGGGCGGTCCCCCATCCAGGCGTTCGCCTCGATCATCACGAAGGCGAGCACGCCGCGGCCCACGGCGGCGGGGTCGACGTCCACCGTGGTCCGCCGGATCACCCCCTGCTCGCGCAGCTTCCGTACCCGCTCGTGGACGGCGCCGGTCGACAACCCGACCGCGGCGGCGAGGGCCGCGTACGGCTGGGCGGCGTCCCGTTGCAGCTCCGCCAGCAGCCTCCGGTCGATGTCGTCCACACTCACCCTCCGAACCTCATTCTGTAGATCACATCTGTCACTGACTGCCATTCGGCAGTGTTAGCGTACAACCGAACAGCAGTCGGGAGGGTGTCTGATGATCGATCGGGTTAAGGCTCACTTCGAGGCCCTTGACGAGCGGTTCCGCCGGGTCAACGGCGACGAGTGGGTCGAGCGGCTCTACACCGGGGGCCGCTGGCTGGAGGGTCCGGCATACTTCCCCGCCGGGCGCTACCTGGTGTTCAGCGACATCCCCAACGACCGGCTACTGCGCTGGGACGAGACCACCGGGGCGGTCGGCGTGTTCCGGCAGCCGGCCGGCTACGCCAACGGGCACACCGTCGACCGGCGCGGGCGGCTGGTGAGCTGCGAGCAGGGCAACCGGCGGGTCACCCGCACGGAGGCCGACGGCACCGACACCGTACTCGCGGAGCGCTACCGGGGGCAGCGCCTGAACAGCCCCAACGACGTGGTCGAGCACTCCGACGGCTCGATCTGGTTCACGGATCCGAGCTTCGGCATCGACAGCGACTACGAGGGACATCGCGCCGAGAGCGAGATCGGCGGCAACCACGTCTACCGGGTCGACCCGCACGACGGCGAGGTACGCCTGGTCGCCGACGACTTCGGCCAGCCGAACGGGCTCGCGTTCGACGCCGACGAGTCGACGCTCTACGTGGCCGACACCCGACACCGGCACCTGCGGCGCTTCCGCGTCGGGGCGGACGCCACCCTGCGCGGCGGCGAGGTGTTCGCCGAGTGCGACGCGGGCAGCTTCGACGGCGTACGCCTCGACTCGGCCGGCCGGATCTGGACCGCCGCATACGACGGGCTGCACTGCTTCGACCCGGACGGCACGCTGCTGGGCAAGCTGCGCCTGCCCGAGGTGGTCGCCAACTTCACGTTCGGCGGGCCGAAGCGCAACCACCTGTTCGTCTGCGCGTCCAGTTCGCTCTACGCCCTGCGCGTCAACATCAACGGAGTTCGTTACCCCGGCCAGTGACCGGGTGGGCGTGCCGGCGCGACGGCCGGCACGCCCGGCCCGCTCACGGCTCCGGGGCGATCCGGCGCAGGCCGTCCACCTCGGACACGACGACCGCCTCCACCGGGCACGAGTCCGCGGCGTCCACCAGCACCTCGTCGGGCGCCACCCGCTCGGCCAGCGGACGCGACACCCCGTCCACCAGCACGAAGTGCCCCGGCGCGGTGCCCGCGCAGATCCCCGACCCGATGCACCGGGCCCGGTCCACCCGCACCCGCCACTGCTCCGTCGGCCCGCTCACCGGGTCACCAGCTCACCGGCATGGCAACGAGGCCGCGCACCAGCAGGCCGCTCTTCCAGGTCAGCTCGGCCTCGTCGACGGCCAGGCGCAGGCCGGGGGTGCGGTCGATCAGGGTCTCCAGGACGACCTGGAGCTCCATCCGGGCGAGCTGCGCGCCGATGCAGTGGTGCACCCCGTGCCCGAAGCCGAGGTGCGGGTTGGCCTGCCGGGTCAGGTCGAGCCGGTCCGGCTCGGCGAAGACCGTCTCGTCGCGGTTCGCCGACGGGATCGAGACGATCACCGGCTCGCCGGCCCGCACCAGCACGCCGCCGAGCTCGACGTCCTCCAGCGCGTAGCGGGCGAAGGCCGAGGACGCGCCGAGCGGGACGAAGCGCATCAGCTCCTCGACGGCGCCCGGCACCAGCGCCGGCTCCGCCCGCAGCCGGTCCCACTCGTCGGGGTGGGTGAGCAGCACGTACACGAAGTTGGGGATCTGGGTGACGGTGGTCTCGTGGCCGGCGGCGAGCAGCCCGGCGGCCAGCCGCACGACCTCCTCCTCCGCGAGCCGGTCGTCCGCGTCGCGGGCCCGGACCATCGCGCCGAGCAGATCGTCGGTGGGCTCGTGGCGCCGCCGCGCGATCAGCTCGCCCATGTACGCGAACAGGTTGTCGATGTACTGCTGGGCCACCTCCGGACTGAGGGAGGTGGTCGACACGATAGCCTCGGACCAGGTGTGGAAGCGGTCCTGGTCGGTCACGGGCACACCGAGCAGGTCGCAGATGACCCGGATCGGCAGCGGGGTGGCCAGATGCTCCACCAGGTCGGCGGGTGGGCCGGCGGCGAGCATCCCGTCGACCAGCTCGTCGGCCACCTTCCGGGTACGGGGACGCAGCGCCTCCACCCGCCGGGCGGTGAACGCCTTCGCCACCAGCCGGCGCAACCGGGTGTGCTCGGGCGGGTCCATGGACAGGATGCCGGTGTCCTGCTGCCGTGCCCAGTTGCGGGGCTCGTCGCGACCCACGGAGGCGGCGCGGCTGAACCGGGGGTCGCCGAGCACGGTCCGGACGTCGGCGTGCCGGGTGGCGAGCCAGGCCGGCTCCCCGAAGGGCATCCGGATCCGGCTGAGCGGTTCGTCCCGGCGCAGCCGGGCGTAGCGCGGGTCGAGGTTGAGCCGGTCGGGCTCGCTGAACGGATAGCGCTGGGGTCGGGTCGTCTCGGGGGCCTCTGTCACCGATCGACTTCCTCTCGTCGCGGCGTCCGAGGGGGACGCCGGTCCGGTCGGGGGCTGACTCCACGAAGAGTCATGTTCCGACTGCGGATGGTAGCGAGATTCGTCGATCGTTGGCTAGCGGCGACGGCCGATCGTCCTGACCAGACGCTCCCGGGCCGCCGGCGGTGCGGCGACCCGGGAGGGGTACGACGGGGTCAGCGGACCTGGTCGCCCTCACCCGTACGGGCCTGGGCCTGGTCGACGCCCCTGTCGATCTGCTCGTCGTACCTGCCGCCGGTGCGCTGGTCGGCCATGTCGCCGCCCTTCTCCAGACCCTGGTCGACCTGCTTGTCGTGCTTGTCGGCGAAGTCCTTGGCCTTGTCCATGAAGTCGCTCATCGGGTCCTCCTCGAATCGGGGTTCGGTCTCAGCCTTCCCTTGCGGTCCGGGCGCAAACTCCCGACGGGACGGACCCCCGGCAGGGAGGGCGGGAACGCCCAGTCGGCGTTCACCCACGTCCGAGGGATCTAGCGTGAGGGGACGCGGGTGTCGCGGGGACGCCGGCCGGGTACCGACTCGCCGGAGATCGAGGAGGACCGACGTGGTCGCAGACGGTGCCGGGCGTACGCCCGAAGGGACGACGGACCGGGGGGCGGGGCCCCGGCAGACCTGGGCGGCGCTGCCCTGGCTGGTCCGCTCGGCCGTGGTGTGGAGCGCCTGCCTGGTGATGGTCGTCGCCGGGCTCTACCTGCTGGGGAAGATCGCGGTGCTGCTCGCGCCGCTGGCCATCGCGCTGGCCGCCACGGTCTTCCTCACCGCGCTGCTCGATCCGGTGCAGCTCGCGCTGCGCCGGCTCCGCCTGCCCGCCTCGCTGGCCGCCCTGCTCACCGTGCTGCTGCTGCTCGGCGTGCTGTTCGGGGTCGGCGCCCTGGTCTGGAACCTGACCGCGGGCCAGTTCAGCGAGCTGAGCCAGGAGCTGACCCAGGGCCTGCGGCGGACCCGCGAGTTCGTCACCTCCACGCTGCCGGTCAGCGACCAGCAGCTCGACCGCCTGCTCGACCAGGCCCGACAGGGCTTAGGGCAGGGCTCGGTCGACCCGGTGTCGGGGGCCCGGACGGCCGCCGAGGTGCTCGGCTCGGCGCTGCTCGCGCTCGTGCTGCTGTTCTTCCTGCTCAAGGACGGCCGGTCGATGTGGCGCTGGACGCTGTCCCGGGCGACCGGCCCGAACCGCTCGGTGACGGCGGAGGCGGGTCGGGTCGGCTGGCGGACGCTGGGCGCGTACAGCCGGGGCACGATGATGATCGCCGCGATCGACGCGATCGGCATCGGCCTGGCCCTGGTGCTGCTCCGGGTGCCGCTGGCCTTCCCGCTGGCGCTGATCACCTTCTTCGGCGGCTTCATCCCGATCATCGGGGCGACCGTGGCCGGGGCGGTCGCGGTGCTGGTGGCGCTCGCGGCGAAGGGGCCGGTCACCGCGCTGCTCGTCCTCGCCGCCGTGATCGCCGTGCAGCAGATCGAGGGCAACCTGCTGGAGCCGCTGATCATGAAGCGTCAGGTGCGCCTGCATCCGGCGGTGATCCTGGTGGCGGTCACCGCCGGCACGCTGGTCGCCGGGATCGCCGGCGCCTTCGTCGCGGTGCCGATCACCGCCGTCGTCTGGCGCGTCATCGACACCGTGCAACAACACCGCCAACCCCGCACCCCAGCTCCGGATCCCCGTTGATCATCGGTTGGCGATTCGGTGGGTCTCTGCCGCTGTCGCCAACCTCATGGTCGACCCCGCGCGCCGGGCGGGCCGAGAGTCAGCGGGTCAGGTGGGTGGTGAACCAGTCGGCGGCGCTGTGGGCCACCTGTTCCAGGGTGCCGGGCTCCTCGAAGAGGTGGGTCGCCCCCGGGATCACCGTCAGCTCGGCCGTGTCCGGCAGCGCCTCCTGCGCCTGCTCGTTGAGGGTGATCACCTGCTCGTCGAGGCCGCCGACCAGCAGCAGCGTCGGGGCGCGCACCTGGCCGAGGGCCGCGCCGGCCAGGTCGGGACGACCGCCCCGGGAGACCACCGCGCCGACGAGGTCGGGCCGGGCCGCCGCCGCCACCAGGGCGGCGGCGGCCCCGGTGCTGGCCCCGAACAGCCCGATCGGCACCGTGCCGAAGGGCCGCTCGGCCGCCAGCCAGTCCACGATCGCCGCGAGCCGGCCGGCGAGCAGGCCGATGTCGAAGCGCAGCTCGGCGGTACGCGCGTCCACCCGGTCCTCCGCCGGGGTCAGCAGGTCGACCAGCACCGTGCCCAGGGCGCTGCGGTTGAGCACGTGCGCCACGGCCGTGTTGCGCGGGCTGTGCCGGGAGCTGCCGCTGCCGTGCGCGAAGAGCACCACGCCGGTCGGCTCGGCCGGGACCAGCAGGTCGGCCGGGAGTTCGGCCTCCCCCGCCGGGATCGTCACCTCGCTGCTGCGCACGTCCATCTCCGCCTCCGTCCCGTACGTCGCTCCCAAGGGCCCGCATACCCGCCCGCCCGGCCGGCAAGCGGGGGCCGTCCGCCCGGCGTTTGTCGCCGGGGGCGTCGGGTAGGCGGCGGATGACCGCAGGCCGTACCGGCGCAACCGCGCCCCGACGGATCGCGAGGATCGCCATGGCGCAGCAGCGAGAGTCCCGCCAGCAGACCGCCGAGCGCGAACGGCGCGAACAGGACACCGAACGCGGCCGGGACTGGGCGGACGAGGCGGCCCAGGCGCGCACGGCCGACGACCCGCGGGCGATGGCGCCCCGGGACGCCGCCGGCCGCCCGTCGCAGGGCAGGCCGCTCTGACCAACGCCGCCGGCCCGCCCCACGGGCGGGCCGGCGGCGCGTCACGGCTCGTTCTCGGGCAGTCGGAGCAGCGGGGCCCGGCCCGGCGCCTGCTCCGGGGCCGGCCCGGAGACCTCCGCCGGCGGAATCGGCACGGTGACGGGCTCCGCACAGGTGACGCGGACCGTCTCGCCGTGGTGGCGCAGCTCCAGCACGTCCTCCGGGTCGCCGTGGCGCAGGGCGTACGTGGTCTCGTCCGGCCGGACGTCCACGCGCAGCCGCATCCCGCGCCACTGGAGCGAGAACTCCAGCCGCCCGAGCCGGCTGGACAGGCGCGGCGCGAACGACAGCGTGCCGTCGTGATCGCGCAGCCCGCCGAACCCGGCCACCAGGGCGATCCAGGCGCCGGCGAGCGACGCCATGTGCACGCCGTCGCGGGTGTTCTCGTTGAGGTCGTGCAGGTCCATCAGTGCGGCCTCGCGCAGGTAGATGTGCGCCAGCTCCGGGTGGCCCACCTCGGCGGCCAGCACGGACTGGGTGCAGGCCGACAGCGACGAGTCCCGCACCGTCCGGCGTTCGTAGTAGAGGAAGTTGCGCAGTTTCTGCTCGGGGGTGAACGCGTCGCCCCGCCAGTGCATGGCGAGGACCAGGTCCGCCTGCTTGACCACCTGCTTGCGGTAGAGGTCGAAGTACGGGTAGTGCAGCAGCAGCGGGTACTTCTCCGGCGGCGTGTGCGCGAAGTCCCACTCCTGGAGCCGGGTGAACCCCTCCACCTGCTCGTGGACGTCGATCTCCTCGTCGTACGGGATGTGCATGGCCGCCGCCGCGTCCCGCCAGGCGGCGGCCTCCTCGTCGGTCACGCCGAGGTGGAACGCCTCGTCCCGGTAGCGCATCACCGCCTCGGCGGCGGCGATCAGGTTCCGTTGCGCCATCAGGTTGGTGTAGATGTTGTCGTTCTTCACCGCCGTGTACTCGTCGGGACCGGTGACCCCGTCGATGTGGAACTGGCCGTGCCGGTCGTGGTGGCCCAGCGACCGCCACAGCCGGGCGGTCTCCACCAGCAACTCCAGCCCGATCTCCCGTTCCAGGTCGGTGTCCTGCGTGACCTGCACGTAGCGGCGCAGCGCGTCGGCGACGCCGGCGGCGATGTGGAAGGCGGCGGTGCCCGCCGGCCAGTAGCCCGACGACTCCGGGCCCTCGATGGTGCGCCAGGGGAACGCGGCGCCCTCCAGGTTGAGCGTCCGGGCCCGCTCGTGCGCGGCGGCCAGCGTGCGGTACCGCCAGTGCAGGGCGTCCCGGACGGCGGCGGGGTGGGTGTAGGTGAGCACGGGCAGGACGAACATCTCGGTGTCCCAGAAGGCGTGCCCGTCGTACCCGGGGCCGGTCAGGCCCTTCGCGGCGATCGGCCGCTGCTCGGCCCGGGCGCCGGCCTGGAGGACGTGGAACATGCCGAACCGGACGGCCTGCTGGATCTCCGGGTCACCCTCCACCACCACGTCGGCGGTGCCCCAGAACTCGTCGAGGTATTCGCGCTGCTCCCGGCGCAGCCCGTCCCAGCCGTCCAGGCGCGCCCCCGTCAGGGCGGCCTCGACCTGGTCGCGCATCGCCGGCAGCGACCGGCGGCTCGACCAGCCGTACGCCAGGTACTTGACCACCCGCAGCGTCTCGCCCGGCTTGAGCACGCACCCGATCGTGGTACGCACCCAGTCCTCGTATCCCTCGGACTGGATGGTCTTGCGCGCCGGGGCGTACACCTCGTGTTCCATCGCGGCGGCCACCCGCAGCCCGGAGACCTTGGTCCGGTGGATGAGCAGCCCGCCGTCGGGGGTGGTCAGCTCCTCCTCGGCCTGCAACGGCGACTCGAGCACGGCCGCGACCCGGGGATCCCGGCTCTGCGGGGGCAGCGCCTCGTTCGCCACCAGCTCCGACTGCAGGATCAGCCGCAGCGGGCCGTCGACCGCCTCCACCTCGTAGTTGATCGCCGCGACCGCGCGTTGGGTGAAGGAGACCAGCCGGGTGCTGCGGACCTTGACCTCCCGGCCCGCCGGGGAACGCCAGTGCAGCTCCCGGTGCAGGGTGCCGGCGCGCAGGTCGAGGACCCGCTCGTGGGCGAGGAGTTCGCCGTAGCGGACGTCGAGCGGCTCGTCGTCGACCAGCAGCCGGATCAGCTTGCCGTTGGTGACGTTGACGATCGTCTGGCCGGATTCGGGGAACCCGAAGCCGGCCTCCGCGTAGGGCAGCGGGCGCAGCTCGTAGAAGGAGTTGAGGTAGGTGCCGGGCAGGCCGTGCGGCTCGCCCTCGTCGAGGTTGCCGCGCAGCCCGACGTGGCCGTTGGAGAGCGCGAACACCGACTCGGACTGGGCCAGGACGTCCATGTCCAGCCGGGTCTCCCGGACGTGCCACGGCTCGACGGGATACGCGCGCTCCCTGATCACGCGGACCGCCCGGTGTCGAGCAGGTCGGCGAGGTCGGTCACCACGACGTCGGCGCCGTGGGCGCGCAGCTCCGCGGCCTGGCCGACCCGGTCGACCCCGACCACGTGGCCGAACCCGCCGGCCCGGCCGGCTGCCACCCCGGCCAGCGCGTCCTCGAAGACGGCGGCGTTGGCCGGGTCGACCCCGAGCAGCCGGGCCCCGGCGAGGAAGGTGTCCGGGTGCGGCTTGCCGCGCAGCCCCTCGGCGCGGGCGACCAGCCCGTCGACGCGCCCCTCCAGCAGCGGTTCCAGGCCGGCGGCGGCGACCACCTCCCGGCCGTTGGCGCTGGCGGTGACGACCGCGCGGCGCAGGCCGGCGGCGGCAGCGGCCTTCAGGTAGGTGACCGAGCCGGGGTAGACGTCCACGCCGTGGGTGCGCAGCCGCTCCAGCAGCAGGACGTTCTTGCGGTTGCCGACCCCGTTGACCGTGTCGGCGTCGGGCGGGTCGTCGGGCGTGCCCTCGGGCAGCACGATCCCCCGGGAGGCGAGGAAGGTCCGCACCCCGTCGGCGCGTGGCCGGCCGTCGACGTAACGGTTGTAGTCCGGGCCGGGGTCGAAGGGGCGGAAGGGTTCACCGGTGACGGCGGAACGCCGGCGCAGGAAGCCGTCGAACGTCTCGGTCCACGCGGCGTTGTGCACCCGGGCGGTCTGCGTCAGCACACCGTCCAGATCGAAGAGACAGGCGGTCACGTGAGCAGGCAGGCCCAGCACGGTACGAATCTATCCACACCGCCGCGCCGGCAAACCGGTTTCCGACCGCTTGCCCGGAACGGCTCAGTGCGGGCGCAGCGTCCAGAGCACCGTCATCTCCCCGGTCGGCTTCCCCTCCTCGGTGGCGATCTCCACCCGGACCGGGAACTCCGGCCGCCGGCCGGCGTCCAGCTCGGCGACCACCTCGGCGGGGGGCCGGACGAGCCGCGCCGTCGCCAGCACGGGCCCCAGGGCGAGCTTCCGGTACGCGATCTCGGCCCGCACCGCCAGCGGCGTGGCCCGGTCGAGCAGTTGCCCGAACGCGGCCAGCACGACCGCGCCGGAGGCGGTCTCGCCGAGGGTGAACATGGCCCCGGCGTGCGGCCCGCCGACGTGGTTGTGGGTGGCCGGCGAGTCGGGCAGGCGGACGACGGCCCGCACCCCGCCCTGCGCCTCGGGGGCCACCTCGACGAATTCGAGACCGAGCGTACGGGCGAACGGCACCGCCTCCAGCATGCCGGCCGCCACCTGGCGCGAGTCGATGGTCATGCCCCGACGTTACTAGCCGGTAACTTCGACCACAACCCGACGCCCCGGGGACGCCTGCCGGATGCCGCCGTCAGCGCCAGCCGACGTCGATGCGGTCACCCCGCTCGTCGAAGAAGTGCAGCGCGTCCATCCGGACGCTGACGGCGAGGGGGTGACCGGCGGCGACCGAGGGGTACGGCGCGAGCCGGACCGCCAGCTCGGCGGGGCGGCGGTGGTGCCGGCCCGGGTCGCTGAGCACGCTGGTCCGGGTCCCGACGGCCGGCGCGGGCTCCTCCTCCGCCGCCCGTCCGGTCAGCCGCTGCACCACCTGGCCGAGGCGGCGCAGGCCGCGCTGGTCGACGGGGGCCTCGACGCGGGCGCCCATCTCGTCCACCACGATCGCGGTGGCCCCGATGTCGAGGAACGCGAGCGACTCGTGGCCGTGGTGCTCCAGGTAGCGGATCCGGCCGTGCAGCACGTCGCCCTGGGTGTCCGGGGCGACCGGGGTGAGCGCCTCGGCCCGCATCCCGACCACGATCCGCTCGCCGTGGTAGTGCGCGACCGCCCGGCTGCGGATGTCGTCCCAGGGCAGATAGAGCGCCTGCTCGCCGAGGGTGAGGGTGACGTAGCGGTCGAGGTGGACGTAGACCGACGCCTCCAGCAGGTTCATCCGGGGGCTGCCGAGGAACGCGGCCACGTAGAGGGTGGCCGGGCGGCCGTACACCTGGGTGGGGGTGCCGACGTCCTGGAGGACGCCCTTGCGCATGATGGCGACCCGGTCGGCCATGGTCAGGGCCTCGGCCTGGTCGTGGGTGACGTAGATGGTGGTGACGCCCAGCTCGCGGGTCAGGCCGGAGATCTCCGCGCGCAGCTCGGCGCGGAGCCCGCTGTCGAGGTTGGACAGCGGCTCGTCCATCAGGAACAGCCCGGGGCGGCGGACGATCGCCCGGCCCATCGCGACCCGCTGACGCTGCCCGCCGGAGAGCTGGCTGGGCCTGCGGCCGAGCACGTCGCCGATGCCGAGCGCGCTGGCCACGTCGGTGACCCGCTCGCCGCGCGGCTCGGGCTCCACCCCGGCCAGCCGGAGCGGGAAGGCGATGTTGTCGTTGACCGTCATGTGCGGGTAGAGCGCGAAGTCCTGGAAGACCATGGCGATCTTCCGGTCGCGCGGCGGCAGGTCGTTGGCCAGCTCGCCGTCGAGCAGCACCGCGCCCGACGTCGGGTCCTCCAGCCCGGCGACCATCCGCAGGACGGTGGACTTCCCGCAGCCCGACGGGCCGAGCAGCACCATGAACTCGCCGTCGTTGACGTCGAGGTTGATGCTGTCGACGGCGAGGGTGCCGTCCCGGAAAACCTTTGTGACATCCTTGAGCGCGACGGTGGTCACCGTGCCCTCCCCCCAGCTCGTGGACCGAACCCGAATGACTGTGACGAGGATCATTGGCCTCGCACATCGGGTAAACGTGCCATGTTCGACCCGTGACGGTCATGTGACGCCCACCGGGCGGGACGCCCCGACCGGTCAGCAGCCGCCCGGGGTCGGCTCCGGCCGTTCGCCGAGGAAGACCCGGCGGACCACCCGCTCGGCGGCGTGGCCGTCGTCGAGCGCGCAGAACCGGGCCCGGAACCGCTGCCGGGCCTTCGTCGCCGCCTCCGCGTCGACCGCGCCGGAACGGAACAGGTCGAGCAGGTCGGCGAAGTCGGTGGCGACCGCGCCGGGCGGCTCCGCGAGCAGGTCGAAGTAGACCCCCCGGGCGAGCCGGTACGCCTCCCAGTCGGGGGCGTAGACGACGATCGGCCGGTCCAGCACGGCGTAGTCGAACATCGCCGACGAGTAGTCCGTGATCAGCACGTCCGCCACGAGGTAGAGGTCCTCGACGCGCGGGTGGGCGCTGACGTCGCGCACCCGGTCCCGGTCGACCGGGCGTCGGGCGCGACGGTCGCGGTCGTGGAAGTAGTGGCTGCGCATCAGCAGCCGGCCGGCCGGGCCGAGCACGTCGAGCAGGCGCTCCGGGTCGAACGGCGGCCGGTAGCCGGGCAGGTGTTCCCGGTGCGTCGGGGCGTACAGGACGACCCGCTCGCCGGGGCCGAGGCCGAACTCCCCGCGCAGCCGGAGCACCTCCTCGGCGGTCGCGGTGACCAGCCGGTCGTTGCGCGGGTAGCCCACCTCCAGGGTGGTGTACGCGGCCGGGTAGGCCCGCTCCCACATCTGGGTGGAGAAGCTGTTCGCGCTGACGCTGTAGTCCCACCGGTCCACCCGGCGCAGCAGCCCGGCGAAGTCCATCCCCACCGCGCCGATCGGGTACCGCTGCTGGTCGAGTCCCATCACCTTGACCGGGGTGCCGTGGTGGGTCTGCACGTGCACGGTGCCCGGCCGCTTGCGGACGAAGTCCGGGAAGTTGACGTTGTTGACCAGCCAGCGCGCCCGGGCCAGCGCCCGGTAGTACGCGGGCGTGCCGGCCACCACGTACTCCACACCGGGCGGCAGGGTGTGCACCCGGTCCCGCCGGACGATCCACAGCCCTCGAACCCCGGGGGCCAGCCGCCGCGCCGCCTCGTAGACGGCGGCCGGGTTGTCCGCGTAGCCGCGGTACCAGTAGGCCGCGTAGACCGCCAGCGTCGGGTCGACCGGCCGGCGCAGTTCGGCGCGGTAGTACTCGCGTAGCAGCGCGTCCCGCGTGAGTCGGGCGGCCCGCCGGGCCCGAGGCGCCACCCGCCGCCTGGTGCTCCGCGCCGTACGCCGGGCGGCGTCGCGCGCCCGGTAGGCGGTGCGCAGCGCGCTGAACGTCCGCCACCGGCCGGCGGCGACCAGGCGGTGCTTGAGCCCTTCGGCGCCCCCGGGCGCCGGATAGCCGCCGGGCGGCAGCCAGCGCGCGTGGTCGGTGGTGATCTGCGCGAAGAAGGCCGGGCGCAGCTCGGGGGCGATCCGTTGCCCGTTGCCGAGCACCGTGAGGTAGTGCCAGATCATCCGCTCGAACACCGCGGGGCGCAGGTCGTCGACCCGCGGGCCCCAGGAGTCCATCAGCCGGAACACGCGGTGCCACTGGTCGAACACCTCGAAGTGCCGGTCGCCCCGGGTCCTGGTGATCGCGCCGGCCCGCCGCTGCCGGTAGTTGACGCAGACCCGGTCCAGCACGCCGATCCGCTCGGCGGCCATCAGCACGGGATAGCTGAACGAGACGTCCTCGTACCAGCCGGGGGCGAAGCGCAGCCCCTCGTCGATCAGGAACTGCCGGCGCACCAGCCGGTTCCAGGCGGTGTGCAGCAGCCGCAGGGTCTCGGGCCGCTCCCGCAGCCGGAAGGTGTCGCCGGGCGGCTCGGGGAACACCTCCGGCATCGCGCTGCCGGTGGTCGCGTTGTTCCAGTGCGTCCGCACGTGGTCGACCAGGAGCACGTCCGGCCGGGTGGCCCGGAGGCGCTCGGCCACCTCCACCAGGCACTCCGGGGCGAGCCAGTCGTCGCCGTCGACGAACCAGACGTAGTCGCCGACGGCCCGGTCCAGCCCGATGTTGCGGGCCGGACCGAGCCCCACGTTCTCCGTCAGCCGGACGGCGCGCATCCGTCGGTCGCGGGCCGCGTACTCGGCGAGGATCTCGCCGCTGTCGTCGGGCGAGCAGTCGTCGACGCCGATCACCTCGATCTCGGCGACCGGCTGACCGAGGATGGAGTCCAGGCACTCGCGCAGGTAGCCCTGCACCCGGAAGGCCGGCACGACGAAACTGATCAGGGTCATCGGCCGGCCCCTCCGTCAGCCCGGCGAGCGGCCTCCCGCACCGGCCAGGCCCACCGACGCCCGCGCGGCGCGGGCGGGCAGGACGACCCAGGCGAGAACGACACTCCCCACGAAAACCACGAGAAGGTACGTTCCGAGTGTAGCCATCCCGATCCCCGCAATTCCGACTATCGCCGCGAGGGCCAGCAGCACCGAACGCCCCTCCCAGCCCAGCGTGACGCCGTGCAGCGGCGGCGCGGACTGCCGCTTCTCCAGGCGCGCCGTCAGGTCGTAGTGGTGCAGCGTGAGCACGAAGACGTAGCCGAAGACCAGCCACGGCGGCACGTCGCCGACCACCCCGACCGCGATGGCGAAGAGGTACTCGCCCGCCCGCAGCGCGGCCGGCACCAGCCAGTCCAGCGGCCCGTTGTGCGCCGCCCCCGCCCCGAGGCCGCCGGCCAGGAGCACCAGCAGCGCGACCGGCACCGCCCAGCGCAGCCCGTCCGCCCCGGCGCCGTCCGTCGCGACCAGCGCCGCCACCAGCAGCGCCGCCGGCCCCAGCGCCGCGAGCACCGCCAGCGTCAGCGGGCCCAACGGGCGGACCACCGGCAGGAGCCGGGCCAGCGGCCCGTCGTCGCGGTGCAGGGTGGCGTCGACCGTGTCCAGCACGGGCACCCACATCCAGCGCGCGCGCAGCGTGCGCAGCGCCCCGGTGTACGCGAACGCCAGCACCCCCCACGCCAGCACCGCGTAGAGGCTGACCAGCGGCCCGAACAGCGCCACGGTCAGCGCGATCAGCGCCCAGCGCTCCCCGATCGGGAAGACCACCGTCCGCTTCAGCCAGTACGACACCGACCCCGTGTCGGCCTGCACCCGGTTGGAGGCGGCGTTCAGCCTGTCACCGATGCCGCCGCCGGAGGTGCCGACCGTCTTCGGCCGGCGGGCGGCCTCGTCGTGCAGCACGCCGTACCAGGTGTCGGTCATGTGCCGCACGGTCTGCAGCGTCATCGCGGCGATCGCCAGCGCCCAGCCGTACCGGAACCCGGCCTGGGTCGCCCCGTAGCCGAGGCCGGCGTAGACCACGTACTCCTTCGCGCGGTCGGCCATCGTGTCCAGCCAGCCGCCCCAGGCGCTGAAGTGCCGGGTGTAGCGGGCGAGCTGCCCGTCCACGCAGTCGAGCACGAAGCCGAGGTAGAGCAGCACCGCCCCGGCGACCAGCGCCGGCCGCCCGCCGACGCCGAAGAGCACCGCGGCGGCCACCGCGAACGCCACCGAGATCATCGTGACGGCGGTCGGGCCGAGCCCGAGCTTCGCCGACGCCTTGGTCACGTACGGCGACCAGGTGCTGACGAAGAACGTGGTGAAGAAGTCGTCGCGCTCCTTCACCGAGAGCTTCAGCTCGGCCCGGTCCTCGTCGACGGCGGCCACGGCCGCCTCCGCGGCGGCCAGCCCCGCCGGGTCGGTCACCCGGCGCGCGACGAGCAGGCGTACCCGATGGGCGAAGGTCAGCACGCCGAGCCCGGCGAGACCGGCGAAGAGCCGGTCCACGGCGGGCCCGGTCACCGGCGGCGCGGCGGTCGACGGGGTGCCGCCGGGCAGCACCCCGGCGGCGGCGGCCCGCGCGGCGGCGGCGAGTGACGGCAGGTCGTCGACGCCGACCCGCAGGGCCCCGCCGAAGACGCCGGTCGCGTCGCCGTTCAGCGTCTCCGGCGACCCGGCCTCGACCACCTGGCCGCGCTCCTCGCGCACGGCCGCGCGGCCGTCGCCGGGCGGGTCGGTCAGCACCAGCGCCACCGTCGGCCCGACCGGGCTGGTCGCCAGGTGCCGCAGGACGGCGGTGTGCGCGACCAGGTCGGCGCCGGTGACCAGCACCGGGCCGGTGGCCGCGTCGACCAGGGCCGCCAGCTCGTCCAGGTCGGCGGCGCGGCGCACCTCGTCCGCCCCGGCCCGGCGCAACTGGGCGGCCAGCCGGTCGGCGAGGGGTTCGCCCGCGCGGGTGGGCAGGCTCGCGGCCGGGGCGTCGACGGCGAGCACGATCGCGAGCGTCACCGCGGGACCGCGGTGTGGTACGCGTCGAGCGCCTCGGCGATCGTGCCGTCGACGCTCAGCCGGCCGCCGTCGAGGTAGAGCCCCCGACGGCAGAACCGGGTCAGGTCCTTTTCGTTGTGTGACACCAGCACCAGAGTGCGCCCCTCCCCGAGCAGACGGTCGATCGTCGCATAACACTTCTTACGGAACTCCGCGTCCCCGACCGCGGTCACCTCGTCCATGAGCAGGATGGGGTGCGGCAGGTGCGAGATGATCGCGAAGCCGAGCCGGACCTTCATGCCGGACGAGTAGTGCCGCACCGAGGTGTCGATGGCCCGCTCCACCTGCTCGCCGGCGAACGAGACGATGTCGTCGAAGTGCCGCCGCAGGTAGCCCGACGACAGCCCGTGCAGCCCGCCGACCAGGTAGAGGTTCTCCCGCCCGGTCAGGTCGTTGGAGAACCCGGCGGAGAGCTCCAGCAGCGGCGCGACGTCGCCGCGCACCCGGATCCGGCCCTCGTCGGGGATCAGCACGCCGGCGATCAGCCGCAGCAGCGTGCTCTTGCCGGTGCCGTTGCGGCCGATCACGCCGACGGTCTCGCCGGCCCCGACCGAGAACGACACCTCCCGCAGCGGCCAGAACTGTCCGTCCGCCGCGCCCCGCCGCCCCCGGTGGATGAACAGCTCGCGCAGCCGCAGCTGCCGGCGCCGGTTGCGGACGAACCGGATGCCGAGCCCCTCCGCCTCGATGATCGGGTCGGCCATCGTCACAGTTCCTTGAGCACGGCGGGTTCGAGCCGGCGGAAGGACCACCAGCCGGCGGCCAGCACCAGCAGGCTGACGCCGACCGTCGTGGCGAGCAGCCGGGCGTCCGGGAACTCGTCCGGGTACCAGACCGCGTGGTGGAGCTGGAAGATGCCGACCAGCGGGTTCAGTTCGTACGCGGCCTTCAGCCAGCCAGGCAGGTCGGCGTCCCGCACGAGGCTCAGCGGATAGATGATCGGCGTCGCGTAGAAGAGCACCCGGATGATCAGCCGCATGAAGCGTTCGACGTCGCGCATCAGCACGTTGACCGCCGAGAGCAGCAGCGCGAGCCCGACCAGCAGGACGGCCTGCACCGCCACCGCGAGCGGCAGGGCGAGCAGCGACCAGCCCAGCCCGATCCGGTCGTACGCGGCGTAGCCGACGGCGACGGCGACCAGGATCGGCAGGCCGGCGGCGTACTCGGCGAAGCGACCGGTGACCCGGCCGATCGGGAAGACCTGGCGGGGCACGTTCATCGTCGTGATCAGCCGGGACTGGCCGGTGAGCGCGTTGGTGGCCTCGCTCAGCGCCGAACTGGTCCACATCCAGGCGAAGATCCCGGTGATCAGGAACAGCGGGTACGAGTCCGCCGCGTCACCCAGGTGGCGGGTGGTGTCGCGGGAGTAGAGGACACCGAAGACGAACCAGTAGATGGCGCCCATGCCGAGGGGCTCGATGAGCGACCAGAGGTAGCCGAGCACCGACTGCTGGTATTTCACGGCGAGGTCGCGCTTGACGAGGATGCGCAGGGAGTTGCGGTGCGACCACAACGCCGCGACGCCAGAGGTCACCGTCGCCTCCCGCCTCACCGGACGGACGACAGGTTAGCAGTCCGTGAACGAACGCATCCTCAGCACTCGATCACGTTGACGGCCAGGCCGCCGCGCGCCGTCTCCTTGTACTTCACCTTCATGTCCGCGCCCGTCTCCCGCATGGTCTTGATGACCTTGTCCAACGACACGTGATGCACCCCGTCACCACGCAACGCCAACCGGGCAGCCGTGATCGCCTTGATGCTAGCCACCGCGTTCCGCTCAATGCACGGGATCTGCACCAGCCCACCAACCGGATCACACGTCAACCCCAGGTTGTGCTCCATCCCGATCTCCGCCGCGTTCTCCACCTGCTCCGGCGTACCACCCAACGCCTCAGCCAACCCCGCCGCCGCCATCGAACACGCCGAACCCACCTCACCCTGACAACCCACCTCCGCACCCGAGATCGACGCGTTCTCCTTGAACAACACCCCGATCGCACCCGCCGCCAACAGAAACCGCACCACCCCCTCCTCCGACGCCCCCGGCACAAACCGCACGTAGTAGTGCAGCACCGCCGGAATGATCCCCGCCGCCCCGTTCGTCGGCGCCGTCACCACCCGCCCACCAGCCGCGTTCTCCTCGTTGACAGCCAGAGCGAACAACGTCACCCAGTCCATCGCCCGCAGCGGATCGGCGGGGTCGGACTCCATCGCCAGGCTGCGCCGCAACTCGGCGGCACGACGGCGGACCTTCAACCCGCCCGGGAGCACCCCGTCCCGCGAACAACCCCGCTCCACGCACTCCCGCATCACCCGCCAGATCTCCAACAGACCCGCCCGCACCTCACCCCCGCTGCGCCAGGACAACTCGTTGGCCAGCATCACGTCGCTGATCGACAACCCGGTCGCCGAGGTGACGCCGAGCAGTTGCGCGCCGGTGAGAAACGGATACCGCACCCGCGTGACATCCGACTTGATCCGGTCGACCCCGGCCGCCGCCTCATCCACCACGAACCCGCCACCGACCGAGTAGTACGTCCGCACCCGCAACTCCACACCCCGCTCGTCGAACGCCACGAACGTCATCCCGTTCGGATGAAACGGCAACGACCGACGCCGATGCAACACCAGATCCCGCTCCGGATCAAAGTCGACCTCGTGCACACCCAACAGCCACAACCGCCGCTCCGCCCGCACCCGCGCCACCCACGCGTCGACCCCATCGGTGTCCACCGTCTCCGGCGCCTCACCCGCCAACCCCAACAACACCGCCCGGTCACTACCGTGCCCACGCCCCGTCGCACCCAACGAACCGAACAACTCCACCTGCACCCGCACCGTGCCCGACAACAACCCGTCAGCCTTCAACCCCGCCACGAACGCACGCGCGGCCCGCATCGGCCCCACCGTGTGCGAACTCGACGGCCCGACACCGACACTGAAAAGATCGAAAACGCTGATCATGGCTGCACTTCCTCGCCGTCGTACCCCTGACGGGTCCGGTCCGGTCGTGGCCGGCCCGGGTGCGGGGCGGCCGTCCGGCACCCGTGGCGTGCGGATGCCCGACCGGCGAGCCTACCCGCCCAGCTCAGCGCCCGTCCGGTGCGTCGCCCGACCGGCTCGCGGGTAACCACCTACGGGTACGCGGGCCGCCGATCCTCCTCGGGACCGAGGGCGCGGTGGCCGCTCCTTCCTACCGTGGAGACAGACGCGGCGAACGCCGCAGAGTGGGAGTACGACGATGAGTCGCAAACTGGTCCGCCCCCGTCAGGGACGCATGATCGCCGGCGTCTGCGCCGGCCTGGCTGAGCGTTTCGGCAGGTCTGCCGGCTTCGTCCGGCTGCTGTTCCTGCTGTCGCTGCTGCTGCCCGGCACCCAGGTCATCGTCTACCTGGTGCTGTGGGTGCTGATGCCGAACGAGGACCGCCACGCCGCCACCCGCTACTGACCGCCGACCGTCACCCGCGCCACGCCGGGCCGCCGGTCGAGGCGACGAGTCCCTGAAGTAGCCCTCTCCGGCGCGGCGGAGGGGGCTACTTCCGCGAGGTCGCGCGGATCACGGGGCGGGGAGGGGTGGACGCGACAGCGCCCGCCCCGGGCGGGGCGGGCGCCCGGCGTGACGGAGCGTCAGGGGGCGGTGTAGGTGACCGTCACCTTCTCGTAGCCGAGGGAGCGGAGCAGGCCCTCCAGCATCTTGCGGGTGTTCTCCTCGGCGCGCCGGGTCAGGCCGCTGTCCCGCGCGGCGGCGGTGATCCGCTCCTCGGCGAGCTGGTAGACCTGCTGCTGGCGGTTGGGATCGCCGCCGACCAGCTCGCCGATCCGGTTGAGCAGCCCCCGCTCCTCGGCGAAGACGTAGCTCTTCTCCAGGTCGAGGTTGGTCTTGGCGAGCTGCGGCGCCGGCAGCCTGATCTCCACCGACTTGCCGTCGGCGGACTCGACCACCGCACCCTCGGAGATCTTGGCGAAGTCCACGTAAGCCTCGACGCTGCCCGCACCGACGAAGAGGGTGCGCTGGTTGAGCAGCCAGTCGGGCACGTTGCGCCTGTCGTTCTGGAGGTCGACGACCACCTGGAAGTTGCCCTCGGCCGCGACGTAGCGGCTGAGATCCTGGATCGACTTCAGCAGCGGCGGCTGGCTGCGGTCGGTCTGCTCCTTGGCGAACGGGTTACGGAAGTCGGGCAGGATGCCGGTGGCCTGCACACCGAGCAGCACCACCACCGCCAGCGCCGCCGCGCCGAGCACCCAGAGCAGGCCGCGGGCCGGCCCGCCGGCCCGCGCCGCCGCGCCCGGGGCGGGCTGCGTCGCGTCGTCCGTCCGGGCCCTGAGCTCCTCGCCGGTCGGGTAGCCCGGGAACTCCCTCGTCGGCTCGTTGATGTCACCGTCGCGGGCCATGGCCCTCACCGTCCTCGTCAGACACGTCGTCTGTCATGACGGTAAGGCCCCGGTACGACAGGCGCTCGCCGAGCGGGGCAACCGGGCGGGATCGCTCTCCCGGCCGGCGCGGCACCGCCCCCGTAAGGGATGAAATCGCAGGTCAGGCGAAGGCCGACAACCCGGTCAGCCGCTGCCCGACGACGAGCTGGTGGATCTCCGAGGTGCCCTCGTAGGTGAGCACGCTCTCCAGGTTGTTGGCGTGCCGCATGATCGGGTACTCCCCGGAGACGCCGTTCGCGCCGAGGATCGTGCGGCACTGCCGGGCGATGGCCAGCGCCTCCCGGACGTTGTTGAGCTTGCCCACGCTCACCTGGTCGGGGCGCAGCCGACCGGCGTCGGCGAGGCGGCCCAGGTGCAGCGCCAGCAGGGCGCCCTTGTTCAGCTCGACGGCCATGTCGGCGAGCTTGGCCTGGGTGAGCTGGAAGCCGGCCAGCGGCCGGCCGAACTGGGTGCGGGTGGTGGCGTACTCCAGGGCGGTCTCCAGGCAGTCGCGGGCCGCGCCGAGCGCGCCCCAGACGATGCCGTGCCGGGCCTCGGTCAGGCAGCTCAGCGGCGCCTTCAGGCCGACCGCCTCGGGCAGGCGGGCGTCCGCCGGGAGCCGGACGTCGTCGAGCACGACCTCGCCGGTGACGGAAGCACGCAGCGACATCTTGTGCCGGATCTCCCGCGCCGTCACACCCGGCGTGTCCATCGGTACGGCGAAGCCGCGCACGCCGTCGTCGGTGCGCGCCCAGATCACCCCGACGTCGGCGATCGGCGCGTTGGTGATCCACATCTTGGCGCCGTTCAGCACCCAGTCGTCGCCGTCGCGGCGAGCCCGGGTGGTCATCGACGCGGGGTCGGAGCCGTGGTCGGGCTCGGTCAGCCCGAAGCAGCCGATGGCCTCGCCGGTGGCCATCGCCGGCAGCCAGCGCTGCTTCTGCTCCTCGCTGCCGAAGCGCCAGATGGCGTACATGGCCAGGGAGCCCTGGACCGAGACCAGGGAGCGGATGCCCGAGTCGCCGGCCTCCAGCTCCAGGCACGCCAGGCCGTAGGCGACGGCCGACGATCCGGCGCAGCCGTAGCCGGTCAGGTGCATGCCGAGCAGGCCGAGCTTGCCGAACTCGCGGGCCAGCTCCCGGGCGGGCACGTGGCCCTCCTCGTACCAGCCGGCGACGTGCGGGCGGACCCGGTCGTCGACGAGCTGGCGCACGACGGCGCGGATCTGCCGCTCCTCCTCGGTGAGCGACGAGTCCAGGTCCAGCAGATCGGTACGGCTCATGGCAGCCACCCTAACGAAGCCTCAGGGCCGGCCGCTCACTCGATCGGGCCGGAGAGGACGAGCACCCGGGCGTGGATCTGGTTGCGCTGCTGCAGCGCGGCCCGCAGCGCACGGTGCAACCCGTCCTCCAGGTAGAGCCCGCCGTTCCACTGCACCACGTGCGGGAAGAGGTCGCCGTAGAAGGTGGAGTCCTCCGCGAGCAGCTTGTCCAGCGCCAGCTCGCGCTTGGTGGTGATCAACTGGTCCAGGCGCAGCGGTCGCGGCGGGATCTCCGCCCACTGCTTGAGCGTCAGGTTGTGCTCCGGGTAGGGACGCCCGTCCCGGACCGCTCTGAAGATCACGACGGCACGCTCCCCTCCCCCTGGCCGGGCCGACCCACGACGCCGGGCGGGTCGCGGCGTGGCACCGCGACCCAGCGGCACCGATGCCCGTGCCAGCGTAGCGGGCTGCACCACCCCGCGTTCTGCTCCCTGATGTCAGTTTCGCTACCCACCGTCCGGTTCACAACCGCGCGAAACACCCGGAGGGGGTCAGCTCCACCGCCCTCGCCGCACCACCTCGCCCACCGGGCGCCGCCCCCGCCGCAGCGACGGTGACCGGTGGTCCCGCGCCCGGTAACCCACCGTCACCGCACCGATCGGGTCGTACTCCGCCGGCACGCCGAACGCGTCCCGGTAGGCGTCGAGGCGCTGCGGCGGGATGCCGAAGAAGCACGCCCCCAACCCCTCGTCCACGGCGGTCAACAGCATCAGCAGGGCGGCGAAGCCGGTGTCGACGTACCAGTAGGGCACCGGCCAGCGTTCCGTCGAGCGGTCCGCCCAGCCCTTGTCCGGCTCCGCGTAGCGCTCCAGGTAGGCCGAGCGGTTCGCGTGCGGCACGACGATCAGCGGGGCCCGGCGCATGCCGGTCAGCCACCGCTCCCGCCCGCCCCCGGCCGGGGTGGCCGCCGCCCAGAACCGCTCCCGGTCCGCCGGCTCCTCCAGCACCAGGAACCCCCAGCCCTGCGCGAACCCGGCCGACGGCGCGCGGACCGCGTGGTCGAGCAGCCGCTCCACCACGTCGGGCGGGACCGGGCGGTCCGGGTCGTAGTTGCGGACCATCCGGCGCCGCCGGACCACCTCGCTGAATTCCACGCGCTCCCCCGCTCAGGCCCCGGGCCGTACGCCCCAGACACCCCGCCAGGTCGCGCCGGGCTTCAGGGTGATCACGTCCCGGCCGGAGCGGAACGCGTCCGGCGGGCAGGTCATCGGCTCGACGGCGACGGAACGGCGCCGCCGCGGCCCGGAAAGCGCGTCGCCGGTGAACACCTGCCACCAGCCGAACTCCCGGTCGGCCCAGATCCGCACGCCCGCCGAGCCGTCGGGGGCGCTCAGGCTGACCACCGAGCCACCGTCGTCGTCGCGGATCACGTCGCCGAAGGTGAGGTCCAGCCGGGCCCGGCCGATGCGGCGAGGGCTGGTCCAGTCGTACTCGCTGCCGGCGACGGGGGTGACCCCGATCGGCAGCAGCCGGGAGTCCACCTGCAACCGCGACCGGGCCGGCAGCCGCAGCGACAGGTCGTCCACCGCCACCCCGGGGACCCGCAGGTACGGGTGCGCCGCGAGGCCGAACGGCGCCGGATCGACGCCGAGGTTGGTCGCCTCGTGCTCGGCGCGCAGCCCGTCCGGGCCGACGCTCCACCGCGTCCGCAGCCGCAGCGGCCACGGGTAGCCGGGCTGCGGCGGCAGGTCGAAGCCGACCGTCACCGCGTCGGCCGACCGCTCCACCAGCCGCCACGGCACCCAGGCCACCAGCCCGTGGATGGCCACCGCGCGGTCCGGCTCGCTGAGCGTGAGCTGCAACAGCCGGTCGCCGAAGGTGTACCGGCCGTCGCGGATCCGGTTCGGCCAAGGGGTCAGCACCTGCCCGGCGCAGCCGGGGCACATCTCGTCGGCGTCGTACCCGTCGAGCTGGTCCACCCCGTCGTGCCGGTATGTCCGCACCCCGCCGCCCACCTCGACGATGACGGCCTCGTGGCCGGCGGCGGCAATGGTCCACTGTGTACCGGACGGTGACGGTCTCGCGGTGCTCCCCATGCAGGCGACCTTAGTCGAGCGGGAGGGACAGCCGCGGACTCGACTATCTTGACAAATGTCCCTGGATGGCACCGATGTCCGGGAGCGGGTCGTCCGGTTCGTCAGCTCGGCTGGAGGTCGCGGTGGGTTCTGAGGGTCGCGCGCGGGCCGCGTTCCGCGTGCTCGGACCGGTGGAACTCGCGACCGGGGCGGGCCACGTCGCCCTGACCGGCAAGCAGGGGGCGCTGCTGGCGATCCTGCTGTTGAACGCCAACCACGTGGTGTCGGTCCAGCGGTTGGCGGAGCTGTTGTGGCGGGAGCCGCTGCCCAGCGCCCCGTCCTCCCGGGTCAGGATGCTGGTCTCCGACCTGAGGAGGACGTGCCGCACCGCGGGGGCCGATCCGATCCGCACCCAGCGCCCCGGGTACGTGGTGCGGCTTAAGCCCGACCAGCTCGACCTGACCGACTTCCTCGACCGCGTGGCGCGGGCGCGCGAGGCGTCCGCCGAGGGCGACCCGGCCTCGGCGGTGGCCCGCTACGACGAGGCGCTGAGCCGCTGGCGCGGGGCGCCCCTGGACGGGATCAACGGCTCCTTCGTCGAGACCGAGGTGGCCAGGCTGGAGGAGCTGCGGCTGCAGGCCAGGGAGGAGCGGGCCGCGGCCCTGCTCGCCACGGGCCGGCACGCCGAGGCGATCGCCGAACTCAACGCCGTGGTCACGGACCATCCCCTACGCGAGCCGGCACACGGCCAGCTCATGACGGCCCTGCACCGCAGCGGCCGGCGGGTCGACGCGCTGGCGGTCTACCGGAGCCTCCGGGACCGGGTCGTCGCCGAGATGGGGCTGGAGCCCGAACCCGAGCTGCAGCGGCTCCACCAGCGCATCCTCACCTCCGACACCGCACTCGACGCCCCCCGCGCCACGGCCGACCCGGCCGACACCGCGCCGGGGCCACCGGTCGCGGAACCGCCGGTGGAGCAGCCGGGTCCGGCGGCCCACGCGCCGGCGGCCCCGATACCGGTCCCCCGCCAGTTGCCGGCTCCGCCGGCGCACTTCGTCGGCCGCGAACGCGAACGCGCCGAGCTGGACCGGCTCGCCGGCGAACGCCGCACGAACGGCGTGGCCATCGCCGCGATCAGCGGCACCGGCGGGATGGGGAAGACCTCGCTGGCCCTGCGCTGGGCGCACGACAACATGGACCTCTTCCCCGACGGCCAGCTCTACGTCAACCTCCACGGATTCGACCCGACCAGCGGCCCGCTGCCGCCCCACGTGGCGCTGCGCCACCTGCTGACGTCCCTCGGCATCCCGGCCGCCGCCATGCCGGCCGGGAAGGTGGCGCAGTCCGGTCTCTACCGGTCGCTGGTCGCGGGTCGTCGCCTGCTCGTCGTCCTCGACAACGCCCGCGACGTGGCACAGGTCGAGCCGCTGCTCCCCGGCGGCCCCCACTGCACCGTGCTGATCACCAGCCGCAACCGGCTGCCCGGCCTGAGCGCCGCCAGCGGCGCCACCCTGATCGGGTTGGGTGCCCTCACGGACGCCGACGCCCACCGTCTGCTCCGCCGCCACCTGGGCGACTCGCGGGTCGCGGAGGACCCGGGCAGCGTGGCCGTCCTCGTCAGGCACACCGGCGGCCTGCCGCTGGCCATCGGCGTGCTCACCGCACGCGCCGCCATGCATCCCGACTTCCCCCTGTCGATCCTCGCCAAGGCGCTGAGCAACCCCTCCACCCGCCTCGACGTCCTGCGGACCGGTGACCTGAACACCGACCTCCGTGCCGCGTTCGCCGCCTCGTACGAGGCCCTCGACGCCGCCACCGCCCGGCTGTTCACCCTGCTGGGGCTGGCACCCTGGCCCGACGTCGGCCTGCGGTCGGCCGCCGCGCTCGCCGGCCTGCCCCTGCCCGACGCCGAGCTGTCGCTCTACCGCCTCGAAGCCGCCAACCTGATCCACCAGCAGCGTCCCGGGCGGTACCGCATGCACGACCTGGTCCGCCTCTACGCCGCCGAGCGCGCGCAGTCCGACCGGACCGACGACGAGCGGGCGGAGGCGCTCACCCGCCTCGTCGACTCGTACGCGCACACCGCGTCCACCGCCGACCGGGTGCTGTACCCCGGCCGTCCCCTCGCCGCGCGGATCTTCCCCGATCCGGCGCGGGACGAGTTCGAGGACGCCGATTCCGCCTGGGCCTGGTTCGAGGACGAGCAGCCCGGCCTCGTCGCCGTACAGCGGCTGGCCGCGCGGCTCGGCATGGACGCCGCGGTCTTCCGGCTGGCCTGGGCGGCGGACACCTACCACAAGCGGTGCCAGCACGAGCAGCGCGTCGAGTCCTGGCAGCTGGCCCTCGACGCCGCCGGGCGGCTGGGGCACCGGAACACGGAGGCCTTTGCCCACTGGTACCTGGGGTACGCCTACGCGCAGGCGGCCCGGGTCGAGGACGGGCTGGAGCACCTGCTGCTCGCACTCGACCTGTTCGAGCAGGACGGGGACGTCGAGGGTCAGGCGCACACGAGCCACACCCTCGGGTTCGCCTGGCTGGAGCGGGGTGAGCCCGCGCGCGCACTCCCGCACGTGGAGAACGCCCTGCGCCTCCAGCGGGAGCTCCAGGACCCCCGCTGGGAGGCCAACGCGCTCAGCGCCGCCGGCTGGTGCCACGCCGTTCTCGGCCACCACTCGACGGCGCAGTCGTACTGCGAGCGGGCGCTGCGGCTCTTCCGGCGGCACGAGGACCGCAACGGAGAGTCCGCCACCCTCGACAGCCTCGGCTACATCGCCCACCGGGCGGGGCGGCCCGACGAGGCGCTCCACTACTACGGCCGGTGTCTGGAGCTGCGCGAGAGCCTCGGCAACGCCTACCAGGCCGCGGACACGCTGGTCCGCATCGGCGACGTCCACCACGGATCGGGCCGGCTCACCGCGGCCCGCCGCGCCTGGCAGCGGGCGCTCGACTCCTACCGTGAGCAACGCCGCGCCGCCGAGGCCGACAACGTGCGCGAGAAGATCAGACGCCTTGCGGTACGACCTTCCTCCGCAGCCCGACGCGCAGGCCACGAGGGACCAGCAGACCGCTGAAGTCGGGCGTCACCTCCTGCGGCCCGGCGATCTCCATGTCGCCGACCAGCCAGGATGTCACCAAGGTCAACTGCATCATGCCGAGCTGCGTACCCACGCAGACCCGCGGCCCCGCGCCGAACGGCAGGTAGGTGTGCCGGGCGGGCGTGACCTGCGGGTCCAGCCACCGTTCCGGCACCAGCCGGTCGGGGTCGGCCCACCAGCGGGGATCCCGGTGCAGCCGGTACATGCTGAACAGCACCTGGTCGCCCGTCCTGAGCCGCCACCCGCCGAGTTCCGTCTCCCGCCGTACGGTCCTGCCGATCAGCCAGGTCGGCGGCCACAGCCGGAGGACCTCCTTGACGAACGCCTCGGTGTACGGCAGATCCTCGAGCTCCGGAACGTCGCCGGACGAGGCGGCCTCGGCCGCCAGGCGGGCCCGCACGTCCGGCCGTCTGCCGATCTCGTACACGATCCAGGTGAGGGCGGCGGCCGGGACGCCCAGCGCGGCGAGCATGATCCCGCGCAGGAACCGCTCGATCTGCAGGTCCGACAATCCCCGGTCCGAGGCCAGGAGCACGCCGAGGAGGTCCTCAGCCGACGCCGTCCCGGCCTCGCGGCGTCGCCGCACGACCTCGGCCATCAGCGCCAGGAGCCGCTCGCGAGCCCTGGTGAAGCGCCGCACCCGGCGCGACGGCCACCACGGCGGCAGCTGCAACGAACTGCGCGAGAGAGGATCGATGGCCGCCACCTGCTCGGCCAGCGCCTCCGGCACTCCCGCCGCATCGGTGCTGAGGCAGAAGTCGGCGGTTGCCCGGCCGAAGAAGTCGGACATCGTGGCGTACACGTCCGTCTCCCCGTCGCCGACGGTCTCGCGGAAGAGCTCGCGCAACCGCGCCGCGTGTGACTGCGCCACCCGCCGGTGCAGTCCCTGCCAGCCCGCGCGGCGGGCCGTGGTCCACAATTCGGCGGCGGCGGCCATCCGCTCGGTGTCCATCGGCCCGGCGAACGGAGACGTCTCCGCGAGGAAGTCCTTGTTGGTCCGGGCGAGCAACGCGTGCACCTGGTCCGGCGAGGACACCACGATGGTGCGGGCATCGTGGGAGAAGACGTCCCCGTATTCGCGGTGGCACCGCTCCAGGAAGCCGTTCCTGTCCCGGTCGTACTCCTCGGTGTTGCCGAACAACCAGTGCCCTCGCGGCCCCGGGGGCCGCTCCGAACCAGATGCACGCGTCGTCACTCGTCGGCCCTCAACCGGTCAGTTGAAGATGTTCCAGTAGCCGTAGATGCCGCCCATGCGGACCCGGCCCAGGGCGCGGACGGCTGCGTGACGGATGTGCTTCATGCCTGACCTCCAAGAGTTGACGGCGTTGGAGACCACGATCGATGGTCCGGCGCATGATCCCCGCACGAATCCCGCAGGAACGGCGCCGGATCCGTGAGCGGCCCCGTCGACCACCGCCCAAGGACCCACCGCGCGGACGGGCCGGCCGGCACCGGGAAGTGCGCGCGGCTCCACCGCGACGCGTTCCCGGCCCTGCGGGGCGTGCGCCGAGGTGTGGACGACCGTCAGTTCCGGTCGGCCGCCGTGGTCGCCGCCCGGTAGCGCAGCAGGGCCGGGAACGCCACCGCGAGCAGCACCGCGAGCGCCGCGGAGATCAGCCCACCGCTCACCCAGGCCACCCCGCCGCCGAACCCGGCCGCCACCGCGCCGGCCCGCAGGTCACCGAGGCGCGGACCACCGGCGATGACCACCGTGTTGACGCCCATCAGCCGCCCGCGCATCCGGTCCGGCGCGTAGACGAGCAGCATCGACTGCCGCAGCACCGCGCTGACCAGGTCCGCCGCGCCGGCCACCGCCAGCAGCAGCACCATCAGCCAGAGCTGGCCGGCCAGCCCGGCCGCCGCCACCGCCAGGCCCCAGCCGACCACCGCCACCACCAGCGCCAGGCCCTGCCGGCGGAGCCGGCCGATCCACCCCGAGGTGAGCCCGCCGAGCATCGCGCCGGCCGCGATCGCGCTGAACAGCCAGCCGACCGCCGCGCCGCCGCCGAAACGCTCCTCGGCGATCTCCGGGAAGAGGGCGCGGGGCATCGCCAGCACCATCGCGATCAGGTCGATGACGAAGGAGAGCAGCAGCACCGGCGTGGTGCTCAGGTAGCGCAGCCCGTCGACGATGCTGGCCAGCCCGGCCCGGCGCGGGGCGCCGGCCGCGTCCGGGTCCGGCTCCGGCGGCATCGCCGGCAGCCGCACCGTCGCCCAGACGACGGCGGTGAAGAGCACCGCGTCGGCCGCGTACGCGATCGGCAGGCCGGGACCCGTGCCCCACCAGGCGAAGATCAGGCCGGCGACCAGGGGGCCGAACACGGAGGCGGCGGTGTAGGTGGTGAAGTTCAGCGTGCTCGCCGCCGGCACCAGCTCCGCCGGCACCAGGCGAGGCAGGATGGCGTTGCGGGTGGGCGAGCTGATCGCGAAGGCCACCGACTGCACCGCCACCAGGACGAGCGGCAGCAGCGGGCTGCCGACGTCGAGCAGCGCCTGCGCCACCAGCCCGGCGGTGGCGGCCCAGAGCACCGCCGCGGTCACCAGCAGCACCCTGCGCCGGTCGTACGCGTCGGCCAGCGCGCCGCCCCAGAGCCCGAAGACCAGCAGCGGCACGAACGCCGCGATGCCGAGCAGACCCACCCAGAGGGAACTGCCGGTCAGCTCGTACATCTCCACCGGCACGGCGACCGCGGTGAGCTGGATGCCGAACATCGCGACGCCGTTGCCCAGCCACATCCGCCGGTACGCCGGCGCGGCCAGCGGGCGCACGTCGATGGCGAACCGGCGCAGCCCGCGCCGCCGGGGTTCGTCGAGCCGGGTCACGGGGCCAACCGCTCGACGGTCCACTCCCCGGGGCCGACGAGCCGGAACCGCAGCCGGTCGTGCAGCCGGCTGGCCCGGCCCTGCCAGAACTCCACGGACTCGGGCCGCACCCGCAGCCCACCCCAGTGCGGCGGGGCGGGGATCGGCTCGGCGTCGGCGAACCGCTCCGCCGCCGCCCGGTACGCCGCGTCCAGCGCCGACCGGTCGGGCACCACGCGGGACTGGGTGCTGGCCCAGGCACCCAGCTGGGAACCGCGCGGCCGGCTGGCGAAGTACGCCTCGGTCTCGGCCCGGTCGACGCGCTCCACCGGACCGGCGACCACCACCTGGCGCTGCATCGGGAACCAGGGGAAGACCAGGCTCGCGTACGGGTTGGCGGTCGCCTCGGCGCCCTTGCGGGACTCGTAGTTGGTGAAGAAGACGAAGCCCCGCGGGTCGTACCCCTTCAGCAGCACGGTCCGGGCGCTCGGCCGGCCGGCGGCGTCGGCGGTGCCGACCACCATCGCGTTCGGCTCGGGCAGCCCGGCGGCGACGGCGTCGGCGAACCAGCGGTCGAACTGGCCGTGCCAGTCGGCCGCCAGATCCGCCTCGGAAAGGCCCAGGTCCGCCGCGTACTCGTTACGCATCGCCGCAGGGTGCACTGTGTCGCCCGTCACGTTCCCTCTCCTCCCCGTCGACCCGGCCCGCGACCTCCGGGCAGGCCAGCCCGTACCGCCCAGTGTCGCCGACGCGTCCGGGCCGCCCCGGACGGGGGATGTCGTGCGCAGCACAGGCGCAGCGGGTCGCGGATCGGTTACCCACCAGGCAAGATGTCACGAACACATCCCTGAAGGGTCGCCTGAGGCGCTCGGCCGGCTGGCCGGATGAGGGCCCGACCGGGCGCACCGAGCAGATCCAGGAGAGCGACATGGCCGATTTCAAACCCGGGCTGGAGGGCGTCGTAGCCTTCGAGACCGAGATCGCCGAACCCGACCGCGAAGGCGGCGCGCTGCGCTATCGCGGGGTCGACATCGAGGATCTGATCGGTCAGGTCTCCTTCGGCAACGTGTGGGCGCTGCTGGTCGACGGGCGGTTCGGCCCGGGCCTGCCGCCGGCGGAGCCGTTCCCGGTGCCGGTGCACTCCGGCGACATCCGGGTCGACGTGCAGTCCGCCGTCGCGATGCTGGCCCCCTACTGGGGCCTCAACCAGCTCCTCGACATCTCCGACGAGCAGGCCCGCGAGGACCTCGCCCGGGTGTCGGTCACCGCGCTCTCCTTCGTCGCCCAGTCCGCCCGCGGCCTGGGCCTGCCGGCGGTGCCGCAGAAGGAGATCGACAAGGCGTCGACCATCGTCGAGCGGTTCATGAAGCGCTGGCGCGGCGAGCCCGACCCGCGGCACGTCAAGGCCGTCGACGCCTACTTCATCTCGGCCGCCGAGCACGGCCTGAACGCCTCCACCTTCACCGCCCGGATCGTCGCCTCCACCGGCGCGGACGCGGCGGCCTGCATCTCCTCGGGCATCGGCGCCCTCTCCGGCCCGCTGCACGGCGGCGCCCCCTCCCGCGTGCTCAGCATGCTGGAGGCCGTCGAGCGCAGCGGCGACGCCGAGGGCTACGTCAAGGGCGTCCTCGACCGGGGCGAGCGGCTGATGGGCTTCGGCCACCGGGTCTACCGGGCCGAGGACCCGCGCGCCCGGGTGCTGCGCCGCAC
This sequence comes from Micromonospora citrea, assembly GCF_900090315.1. NCBI lineage: Bacteria > Bacillati > Actinomycetota > Actinomycetes > Micromonosporales > Micromonosporaceae > Micromonospora > Micromonospora citrea. Next base: position 2,954,467 of record NZ_FMHZ01000002.1, read on the forward strand.
CGCCAAGGAGCTGGGCGCGCCGCGCTTCGAGATCGCCGAGGCGCTGGAGAAGGCCGCCCTGGCCGAGCTCCAGGCCCGCCGCCCGGACCGGGTGCTCGCCACCAACGTCGAGTTCTGGTCGGCCGTGGTGCTCGACTTCGCCGAGGTCCCGGCGCACATGTTCACCTCGATGTTCACCTGCGCCCGGATGGGCGGCTGGAGCGCGCACATCCTGGAGCAGAAGAAGCTCCAGCGGCTGGTCCGCCCGTCGGCCCGCTACGTCGGCCCCGGCACCCGCAAGCCGCAGGAGGTCGAGGGCTGGGACGCCATCCCGCACGGCGTCTGACCGCGTACCCCCGAGGGCCCCGTCCGCGCGGACGGGGCCCTCGCGCGTGCTGTGGCGCACGCCTCACGTCCCGGGTGTGGGACCAGCGGCCGGTCCGGCCGGCCCGGGTGGGAGGATGAAGGCCGGCAGAGTCGCCGGACCGGGCCCGGATCCCGGCCGCCCCGCGCGCCCGCGCGCGTCCGCCGTCGATCCGCGCCCGTGTGCAGACCGGGCCCGCCCTCGCCCTTGCGGAAGGATCTCGACAACCGTGGCTGACGCACCGACCATCCGGATTCCCGACGACCTCAGGCCCGCCGACGGGAGGTTCGGCTGCGGGCCGTCCAAGGTCCGTCCGGCGGCGGTCTCCGCCCTCGCCGACGTGGCCACGAGCTACCTGGGCACCTCGCACCGGCAGAAGACCGTCCGCGACCAGGTCGCCCGGCTGCGCCGCGGCATCGCCGACTTCTTCTCCCTGCCGGAGGGCTACGAGGTGGTCCTGGGCAACGGCGGCACCACCGCGTTCTGGGAGGTGGCGACGTTCGGCCTGGTCCGCGACCGGGCGCAGTTCGCCAGCTTCGGCGAGTTCGGCGCGAAGTTCGCCAAGTCCGTCAGGGACGCGCCGTTCCTCGGCGAGCCGACCATCCGCAAGTCGGAGGCCGGCAGCGCCCCCACGCTGGTCGCCGAGGCGGGAGTGGACGTCTACGCCACCCCGCACAACGAGACCTCCACCGGCGTCGCGGTGCCGATCAGCCGGGTGGCCGGCGCCGACCCCGGCTCGCTGCTGCTGGTCGACGCCACCTCCGGGGCCGGCGGGCTCGACGTCAACGTCGGCGAGACCGACGTCTACTACTTCGCCCCGCAGAAGTGCTTCGGCTCCGACGGTGGCCTGTGGCTGGCCCTGATGTCCCCGGCCGCGCTGGAGCGGGCCGGCGAGATCAAGGCGTCCGGCCGCTACATCCCGGCCTTCCTCGACCTGGTCACCGCGATCGACAACTCGCGGCTGGAGCAGACCTACAACACCCCGGCGCTGGCCACCATCTTCCTGGCCGCCGAGCAGACCGACTGGATGAACTCCCAGGGCGGGCTGGCCTGGGCGGCCAAGCGGACGGCCGAGAGCGCCGCGATCGTCTACGGCTGGGCGGAGCGCTCCGAGGTGGCGACGCCGTTCGTCACCGACCCGGCGCTGCGGTCCAACGTGGTCGCCACCATCGACTTCGCCGACTCCGTCGACGCCACCGCGATCGCGAAGGCGCTGCGCGCGAACGGCATCGTGGACACCGAGCCCTACCGGAAGCTCGGCCGCAACCAGCTCCGCGTCGCGCTCTTCCCGGCCGTCGAGCCGGCCGACGTCGAGGCGCTGACCGCGTCCATCGACTACGTGGTGGAGCGGCTCTAGCTCGTCGTCACGTTCGGTGGCCGCCGGCGCGTCGGCGGCCACCGAACGTGATCATCGCCGCAGCTCAGTCGCGACATGCGGGTGTCGGATCCCCCACCCCGGGGCAGATGCGCGTACGGTGGTGCGAGGACGCCCGGGTGGCCGGCTCGTGGCGTGACGGCCAGCGAAGCGGGACGGAGGCAACGCTATGCGCCCAGTACGCTTCGTCGCCCTCTCCGAGGACGGCCAGGCCCTGGTGCTCGCCGACGAGGTCGGGCGACTGCTCGCCCTGCCCATCGACGAACGTGTCGCCGGCGCGCTGCACGCCGAGCCCGGCGCCCCGCCGCTCGCGGTGGCCCCGGCCGCCGCCGACCCGGTGCCCTCACTGTCCCCGCGGGACATCCAGGCCAAGATCCGCTCCGGCGAGTCCGCCGAGGACGTGGCCCGGATCGCCGGCGTGCCGGTCGACCGGGTGCTGCGCTACGCCGGCCCGGTGCTCCAGGAGCGGGCCATGCTCGCCCAGCACGCCCGGCGCACCCGGCTCAAGGGCGCGGAGAAGCCGACCCCGCTCGCCGAGGTCGTCAACGGCCGGCTGGCCCAGCACGGGATCGACACCGAGAAGATCTCCTGGGACGCGTGGCGCCGCGACGACGGCACCTGGCGGATCGTCGCGACCTGGCCGTCGGGCAAGGCGACCGCCCAGGCGGTGTGGGATCTCGACAAGACCCGGCAGGCGGTCACGCCGCACGACGACATGGCGCAATACCTGTGCGCCGAGCGGCCCACCCCGATCCTCGGCCAGGAGCCGGCCCCGGAGCGGGGCGGTCACGCGCTGCCCGGCCCGTCGCGCGGCGAGCCGAGCCGGGGCGGGCACGGCCTGCCGGCCGCGGCCGAGCACAGCCGTCCCGGCCGCGACCCCATCCGGGCCGGGCGCGACGCCCTGCTCGCCTCGCTCGACCGCCCGCTGGGCTCGTCCTCGGGTCGCGGGCTCGACCCGCGCTCCCCGGCCGCCCTGGCCGGGCAGGACGCGCCCCGGCAGCGGCCCGTCGGCGGCGGGGCGGCGGCGCTGCTCGGCGGCGGCCAGGGTTCCGCGTTCGACGACGACTCCGACGCGCCCAAGGAGGTGCCGGCCGTGCCGTCCCTGGCGGTGCTGCGGCCCCGCCGCACGGGCGCGCCGGCGGCTGCGGCGGCCGAGTCCGCCGAGGCCGGGGGCAAGCCCCGCAAGCGCCTGCCGAGCTGGGACGACGTGCTCTTCGGCAGCGGTCCGGCGGCCCGCGAGTCCTCCTGACGCGTCGGCTCCGGCGGCGCCCGGTTCCTCCGACGCACCGCGGCTCCGACGCCCGTCCGGCTCCCGCCGAATCGCGGCTCCGCCGACGGCCCGGGTTACTCTGCCGCGTCGGCTCCGGTGGTGACCGCCGGAGCCGACGCGAGGCACTCGAAGTGTCGTCGTGGCAGGGTGGCCGTATGGAGTACACGAACCTCGGCCGCACCGGCCTGTCGGTCAGCCGCCTCTGCCTCGGCACCATGAACTTCGGTCCGCAGACCACCGAGCCGGACAGCTTCGCGATCATGGATCGGGCCCTCGACCACGGCATCAACTTCTTCGACACCGCCAACGTCTACGGCTGGCAGACCGGCGAGGGGATCACCGAGCAGATCATCGGGCGCTGGTTCGCCCAGGGTGGCGGCCGGCGGGAGAAGGTCGTGCTGGCCACCAAGGTCTACGGCAAGATGGGCGAGTGGCCCAACGAGCAGGGCCTATCCGCCCGGCACATCGTCCGGGCCTGCGAGGACTCGCTGCGCCGGCTCCAGACCGACACCATCGACCTCTACCAGATGCACCACGTCTCCCGGAGCACCCCGTGGGAGGAGATCTGGCAGGCCATGGAGACCCTGGTCGCCCAGGGCAAGGTGCTCTACGTCGGGTCGTCGAACTTCGCCGGGTGGCACATCTCGGTGGCGCAGGAGGCGGCGGCGAAGCGGCACTTCCTCGGCCTCGTCTCCGAGCAGTGCATCTACAACCTGCTCACCCGGCACGTCGAGCTGGAGGTGGTGCCCGCCGCGCAGCACCACGGCCTGGGCATCATCCCGTGGTCGCCGCTGCACGGCGGGCTGCTCGCCGGGGTGCTGCGGAAGATGGCCGAGGGCGGGGCCGCGCGCGGCGCCAGCGGCCGCTCCGCCGACGCGTTGGCCGAGCACCGGCCGACCATCGAGGCGTACGAGAAGCTCTGCGGCGAGCTGGGGCACGACCCGGCCGACGTGGCGCTCGGCTGGCTGCTGTCCCGGCCGGGGGTGACCGCCCCGATCATCGGCCCGCGCACCGCCGACCAGCTCGACCGTTCCCTGGGCGCACTCGACGTCGCCCTCGACGGGGACACCCTCACCCGGCTCGACGAGCTCTTCCCGCCGATCGGCAACGGCGGCCCCGGCCCGGAGGCGTGGGCCTGGTAGCCGAGGGGCAGCCTCAGAGGGGCCAGGCGGCCAGCCGGTCGTAGGTGGGGCGGGGGCCCGGGTGGCTGCGTACGAGGACCAGCTCGGCGGCCGGCCACTCGGGGCCCGCGTAGCCGTCCAGGGTCGCCACGTCGGCCGTCACGTCGACCTCGGGCACCCGGTCGCCGGGGCGGGCGACGGTCAGGTGCGGGCGGAACGGCTTCTCGTCGTACGGCAGGCGGGCGTGCCGCAGCCGGGAGCGGATCAGCCGGGCGAGCACCTGGAGGCGCTCCACCTCGCCCCCGAGGTCGACCCAGAGCACCGTGAACCGCCCCCGGCCGAAGCGTCCGCCGCCGACGAGCCGGAGCCGGGGCGCGGCGGCACGACCGTCGCGGGACCACTCGGCGGCCAGCCCGAGCGCGCTCTCCACCTCGACCAGCCGGTCCGCCTCGACGTCGCCGAGGAAGACGAGGGTGACGTGCGCGGTGGCCGGGTCGGCGAGCCGGACGTTGATGCCGGCGGCGGCCGCCGCGCCGACCCGCAACCGGGCGACCTGCTCCCCGAGGTGCGCGACCGCCCCGGGCGGCGGGTAGACCGCGGCGAAGAGCCTCAAGCCGGCCCGCCGTTCAGTGGTGACGCTGCCGGTGGCCGGCCCGGGCGGCGGGCAGGGTCAGCCCGGCGGCGTGCAGCAGGCCCTCCACCCGGACCCGCTCCAGCTCCAGGTCGACGCCGTCCAGCTCGGCGAGGTGCTCGGCGATCCCGAGCGCCTGGCAGGCCTGCCGGAGCCGGTCGTCGTACGCGCGGAGCACCGTGGCGTGCCAGACCGGCTGCCGGCTCTCGCCGCCGGCCCCGTTGCCGCGCAGAAGACGCAGGTCGGCGGCGAGTTGCTCCAGCGGGCGCCGGTCGGGCCGGTCGAAGTCGGTGAGGTCGATGTCGCGGGTCAGCGCGTCGGCCTCGACGGCCCGGTCCAGCCGGGCGATGGTGCGCCGTTCCCGCCGGTTCTCGCGCCACTCGGCCCACCCGCAGGCGACCCGGTCGATGATCTCGTCGGCGCAGAAGAACAGGGCGATCACCGCCGGCAGGCTGGCCACGCCCACGAAGGCGAGGACCAGCAGCAACCCGCGTCCGACCTCCACGCATCGACGCTAAGCCCCGGCCCGGCGGTCCGCCACCGGATTGGCCGCATCCGCGCCATCCGCCGGATGGGACGGATCGTCCCATCCGGGCGGCGGCGCGCTCAGCAGTCGGCGGAGGTGACGTAGAAGCGCGGCATCGGCAGTACGCGGAAGCGCAGCCGGGCGCCGGCGCGGCGCAGCTGCCAGGTGAGCGCGATCAGTGCGGTGGCCAGCGAGATCAGGCCGCCGATCCAGATGCTGGCGCCGGCGCCGTAGGTCTCCGCGACCCAGCCGATCAGCGGCGCGCCGACCGGGTTGGTGCCGAGGAAGACCAGCACCCACAGGGCCATCACCCGGCCCCGGAAGGCGGCGTCGGTGCCGAGCTGGACGCGCTGGTTGGCGGCCTGGGCGAAGAACACCATGAAGAAGCCGGTGGGCAGCAGCAGCGCCACCACCATCCAGTACGCCGAGGCGAGCCCGACCAGGGTGCCGAAGCTGGCGCAGCCGATCGCGGCGCCGAGCACCAGCCAGACCGAGGGGCGGCTGCGCCGCCCGGTGCCGGCGAGCGCGCCGACCAGCGCGCCGACGGCCAGCGCGGTGCTGAAGAGCCCGAACGAGGCGGCGCCGGTCCTGAACACGGTCTTGGCCAGCGCGGCCAGGGTGAGCTGGAAGTTGAACAGCGACATGCCGATCACCGACATCACCGCCATCGGCAGCAGCAGGTCGGGGCGGCGCCAGACGTAGCGCAGCCCGTCGACCACCTTGGCCGACGCCCGCTCGTCGCGCGGCGGCAGCGCCTCGCGGTGCAGCTCGGCCGGGCGCATGCGGACCACGTTGACCAGCGGGGCGATCGAGCTGAGGGCGGTGAACAGGAAGACCGGCCCCACGTCGAAGGCGGCGATGGCCAGGCCGGCGACGGCCGGCCCGACGATCCGCGCGGAGTTGAACACGGCCGCGTTCAGCGAGAGCGCGTTCGGCAGCAGCGAGGTGCCGACCAGCTCGGAGACGAACGCCTGCCGGACGGGAGTCTCCACGGCGTTGGCGACGCCGAGCAGGGCCGCGAACGCGAAGACGTGCCAGAGCTGCACGAGGCCGGTGATCACCAGCAGGCTCATGGCGAGCGCCAGCACGGTCCAGAACGCGTTGGCGACGAAGAGCAGCATCCGCTTGTCGTAGCGGTCAGCGAGCCGCCCGGAGAGCAGGGTGAGCAGCAGCACCGGGGTGAACTGGAGAGCGGTGACCACGCCGAGCGCGGTGGCGGAGTTGTCGGAGAGCTCGAGGACGAGCCAGTCCTGGGCGATGAACATCATCCAGACACCGATCAGCTTGATCAGTTGCCCGGATGCGAATAGCCGGTAGTTACGGACCTGTAGGGACTGGAACATCGTGCTCAACTTCGCCCGCACTCTTGGTGCGCCTCCTCGCGGTCGTACGCGTCATCGACGGCGGACGGCGCGGTGGTGCGAGGCGCGCGGTCAGGCGCGGGCGAGCTGCTGCAGGATCTCCGCGGCCTGCCGCAGGGTGTCCCGTTCTGCTTCGTCAAGCTCGGCCAGCCGGCGGGCCAGCCACTCGTCGCGGGCGCGCTCGAACTGGTCGAGCACCGCCCGTCCCCCCTCTGTCGCCGCGAGGATGACCTGCCGGCCGTCGGTCGGATGGGGGGTGCGCTGCACGAGGCCGCGCTCCTCCAACTTCGCGACGATCTTGGTCATGGTCGGCGGCTGCACCCGTTCGACGTCGGCCAGTTCCCGGGGCGTCAGCGCGCCCGCCAGCCGGAGGCTGGTGAGCGCGGAGAGCTGGGTGACCGTCAGGTCGCCGACCGGCCGGGCCTGGCGGACCCGTCGGTTGAGCCGGGTGATCGCATCACGCAACTGAGGTGCCAGCTGCGCCGGTGGCACGCGTTTCGCCGTCACCGTCCGCTCCGTCACGATAGTTAGCCTAACTAATGAGCCTGGCTGATGAGGTGCGATATGACCAGCCTCACGGGAAGTTTGCCCTGCTCCGGGCCGGGTACCCGATTCGGTCACCGGCCCGGAGCGCAGGGTGGTCAGAGCACCACGGACTCGATCGGCCCGCGCAGGAAGTACAACACGAAGAGGGCGGCCACCCCGTACAGCAGCGGGTGGATCTCCCGGGCCTTGCCCTTGGCGAGCTTCACCACCACGTACGTGATCAGGCCGGCGCCGATGCCGTTGGAGATCGAGTACGTGAAGGGCATCAGCACGATCGTGAGGAACGCCGGGACGGCGATCTCGTAGTCGGACCAGTCGATCGTGCGGACCGCGGTCATCATCAGGAAGCCGACCACCACCAGCGCGGTCGACGCCGCCTCGAACGGCACCACCACGACAAGCGGCGCCAGGAACATCGCCAGCAGGAACATGCCGCCGGTGACCAGATTGGCCACGCCCGTCCGGGCGCCCTCCGCCACACCGGCGGCGCTCTCGATGTACGACGTGTTGCTGGAGGTGCTCGCCGCGCCGCCGGCCGCCGCCGCGATCGAGTCGACCAGCAGGATCTCCCTCGCCCGCGGCGGGGTGCCCCGCTCGTCGAGCATCTGCCCCTCCTGGCCGACCGCGACCATCGTGCCCATGGTGTCGAAGAAATCGGTGATGAGCAGGGTGAACACGAACATCAGCACGACCACCCAGCCGGCGCGGCTCCACGAGTCGAACACGTTGAAGTTGCCGAGCAGCGACAGGTCCGGCAGGTCCACCCAGGTCTTGGGGAACTCGGGGACGTTCAGCGCCCAGCCCTTCGGGTTCGGCTCGCCGTTCACGAAGGACGGCCCGACGTTCGCCACCGCCTCCACGATCATCGCCAGCACCGTGGAGCCGAGGATGCCGATCAGGATCGCGCCCTTGACCCGGCGCACCAGCAGCACGATGGTCAGCAGCAGGCCGACCACGAACACCAGCATCGGCCAGCTGCCCAGGCTGCCGTCGATGCCCAGGCCCACGGGAACGGTGGTGTTCGCCACGTCCGGGATCCGGCGGACGAAGCCGGCGTCGACCAGGCCGATGATGGTCAGGAAGAGGCCGATGCCGACGCCGATCGCCGTCTTCATCTGCGTCGGCACCGAGCGGAACACCGCCGTACGCAGGCCGGTCAGCACCAGCACCGCGATGATCACACCCTCGATCACCACGAGGCCCATCGCGTCCGCCCAGGTCATCTCCGGGGCGATCTCGTACGCGACGAGCGCGTTGACGCCGAGACCGGCGGCGAGGGCCAGCGGGAACCGGCCCACCACGCCCATCAGGATCGTCATCAGGCCGGCGACCAGGGCGGTGGCCGCGGCGAGGGCGGGAATGGAGAGCTTCTTGCCGTCGCCGTCGACGGCACCACCGAGGATGAGCGGGTTGAGCACCACGATGTAGGCCATCGTGAAGAAGGTCGCCAGGCCACCGCGTACCTCGCGGCTCATCGTCGAGCCACGGGCGGAGATCTCGAAGAAGCGGTCGAAACCGCTACGCGGACGAGCGGGGTCGGGTGGTGTGCCGTTGTCGGGCGGCGCTACTGCCATCAGGTCCTCGCAGGTGATCTTCCGTTGTCGCGCGCATCGTCGCAGATCACCGGCCAGCAGGGAAAGTTGATCGCGTACGCTTGCCGCGTGCCGAAGGAGCAGCCACCGCGTCCCGAGCCGCTCGACCCGCCGATGGTGCCGTTCGCCCTCGCCGGGATGGTGGCCTGGGCGCTCGCCGGGCTGGTGCTGCTCGTGTTCCGCGGCTGGCTGACCGAGCACGGTCACCAGGACTGGCTGTGGATCTGCCTGGCCGGTTTTCTGTGGGGGTTCCCCGGTCTCGCCGTGATGATGCGGCACGACGCCAACCGACGCCGCCGCCGAGCGGGCCGCTGACCTGGGCCGTCCCGGCCGCAGGCCCGCGTCGGCGCCTGACCTCCTCGACCGAGGGCGACACGACGGGGGCGGAGTGACGCCGTCAGTCGGGACGGCCTCGGCGCCGCGCCGGGCGCGTCAGGGGTGGCCGTGCGGCTCCGCCGGCTCCGACGCCTCCACCGAGCCGGGCGCCCGGCTGACCGACACGGGCTCCACGGCACTGTCGTCGTAGACCGTCGGCATCTCGTCGACCGGGGTGTCGGCCGCCTCGATCAGGGTCTCGGAGTGGGCGCCACAGCCGTGGTCGACGCTGACGACGCGGCCGTCGTCGGGGGCGTAGAAGTTGCCGCAGGCACCGAAGGACTGCCGCAGGGCGCCGGCGAGCGGCAGATAGAAGCCGCAGGTCCCGCAGCGGGCTGCGGCGGGAGCCGCGACCGAGATCGCCGCGGACGGGCCGTGGTCGCCGTCGTACCAGCGCTGGGCGGCGTCGCTGCGCCCCTCCCGGGAGAGCACCCGGGCCCGGCCGAGCCCCAGCTCCCAGGCGGTCTCCTCGACCGCCGGGTCGTCGGAGAGCAGGTAGCCGGGCTGGAGCCGCTCGTCGTCCGGCGGGGTGGGCAGCAGGTCGCCGGGGCCGAGATCGCCCGGCTTGAGCCGCTCCTGCCAGGGCAGCCAGCCGGGCGCGAGCAGCGCGTCCGAGCCCGGCAGCAGCACCGTCTCGCAGACGGTGACGTGCCGGCTGCGGGGCACCCGGGTGACGGTGACCGCCCACCGCCAGCCGCGGTAGCCGGCGAGCCGGCACTCGAAGTAGTGCGTGACGAGCCGGTCGCCCTCGGCGACGGCCTGCAGATGGTCGCCGACGTCCGAGGCCTCGACCTCGGTGATGGCGTCACGCGCCACCTCGACGGCGGCGGCGCAGACCTGGTCGAGACGAGCGGCGCGGGCGGAGGCGGGCCTGGTCACCCACCCATTGTTCCCCATGCGTACGGCAGACCGACAGGCACCCGCCGGTGACGTTCTGGCGCAGTGGTGCGGCGTGCGCCGACCGGATGGGTCAGGATGGTGGGCATGCCGCTGTTCTCCCGCTCCGGGCGGTCCGTGCTCGGGCAGACCGTCGGCACGGGCATCAGGGCCGTGCGCCTGCTGCTCCGGGGCTCGGTCAGCGGTGGGCGCTGGATGACCCGCCGGGCCGGCCACGCCCGCGCCCGGGGCGCCGGGGGCGAGGTCGGCATGGTCCGCCTCTTCGACCTGCACGCGGTCTCCTGCGCCGGCGACACGCTGATCGCCATCGGCCTGGCCGGGACGATCTTCTTCAACGTCCCGCTCGGCGAGGCCCGCAGCAAGGTGGCTCTCTACCTGCTGGTGACCATGGTGCCGTTCGCCATGCTCGCGCCGGTGGTGGGCCCGCTGCTCGACCACTTCCGGCACGGCCGGCGGTACGCCCTCGCCGCCACCATGCTCGGCCGCGCCTTCCTGGCCTGGCTGATCTCCGACTACATCCACGGCTTCGGGCTCTATCCGGCCGCGTTCGGCGTGCTGGCGCTCTCCCGGGCGTACGGGGTGGCCCGCTCCGCGGCGGTCCCGCGACTGCTGCCCGAGGGGCTGGGCCTCTCGCAGGTGGGCGCGCGGGCCAGCGTCTACGGCACCGTGGCGGGCGCCCTGGTCGCCCCGATCGGGCTGGCCGCCTTCTGGTTCGGCCCGCAGTGGCCGCTCCGGGTCGCCTCGGTCATCTTCCTGGTCGGCATGGTGATCGCCCTGCGGCTGCCGCCGAAGGCCGACTCGGAGCCGCCGGAGCGGGTGCCCCGGCCGCTGCGGGCGCTCGGCCGCCGCACCGGCGACCGCCCGCTGGGCCGGGGCCGGCCGGCGGGCCGGCTCGTGATCGCCACCCTGGTCGGTGCCGCGACGCTGCGCGCGGTCTACGGCTTCCTGCTGCTCTTCCTGGCCTTCGCGATCAAGGCGGGCGACCTGACCACCGTCGTCTTCGGCCGGGACCTGGGCGACGAGGGGGCGCTCGGCCTGGTCGGCGCGGCGCTCGCCGTGGGCACCTTCCTGGCCACCGCGGTCGGCACCCGGCTGCGCATCCACCGGCCGGCAGCGATCCAGTCGAGCGGCATGGTGATCGTGGCCGGGGTGGCGATCCTCGCCGCGCTGAAGTTCTCGCTGCCCATGGTCGCCCTGCTCTGCCTGGTCACCGCACTGAACAGCGGCATCGCCAAGCTCGCGGTGGACGCCTCGATCCAGGAGCGCATCCCGGAGCGGCTGCGGGCCAGTTCCTTCGCCCACTCCGAGACCGTGCTGATGCTCGCCTTCGTCGCCGGGGGCGGGCTGGGGCTCGTACCCTTCGACGGCCGGATCGGGATCGCCGTCGCCGCCGCCGTCGGCACGGTGGCCGCCGCCCGGGGCATCGTGGTGGCCGGCCGGCTGCGCGCCGAGCGCCTGCTCGGCCGCCCGCTCGGCGACGACGAACTGGCCGAGGAGGCGGCCGGGACCGACCCGGACGGCCCCGGTGCCGACGACGCGGAGGCGCGCGACCCGGGCGCCCGGGACCGGTACGAGCCCGCGCCCACCTCCCCCGCCCCGGCGCAGGGCGGCGCGCCGCTGGACGACCCCGGCCTCGCGCCGCCGGGCTACCACATCTACCGGCCGTCGTCGGCCGTCGGCGGCCCCGGCGGGACCGACGACGAGACCCGCCGCGAGTCGCAGGGTCCGCTCTCGTGACCGGGCTGCTGGTGGTCACGGCGGTGCCCGCCGAGGCCGAGGCGATCCGGGCCGGCCTCACCGATCCGACGACGACGGTGCTGCCGGTGGGGGTCGGGCCGGCCGTCGCCGCCGCCACCACCGCTCGGCTGCTGGTGCTCGCCGAGGCGGCCGGCCGGCCCTACCAGGGCGTGGTCAGCGCGGGCGTGGCCGGCGGCTTCACCGGCCGGGTGGCGGTGGGCGCCACGGTGCTCGGCAGCGCGTCCGTGGCCGCCGACCTGGGCGCCGAGTCGCCCGCCGGCTTCATCCCGGTCGACGAGTTGGGCATGCCCGCGGACTGGCTCGGCGGCGGCACCACCCTCGCCGCCGATCCCGGCCTGCTCGCCCGGTTACGGGCCGCCCTCCCGGCGGCCACCGTCGGCCCGGTGCTGACCGTCAGCACGGTGACCGGCACCGCCGCCAGCACCGACGCGCTACGCCGGCGGCACCCGGACGCGGTCGCCGAGGCCATGGAGGGGTACGGCGTGGCCGTCGCCGCCGCCCAGGCCAACCTTCCCTTCGCCGAGCTGCGGACCGTCTCGAACCCGATCGGCCCCCGCGACCGCGACGCCTGGCGCATGCGGGAGGCGCTCGCCGCCCTGACCACCGCCGCAGCGGCCCTGACCTGACCCGGCTCGGCCCGCCTGACCCGGCTCGGCCCGCCACCCGCTCGCTGGGCCCGCCCGGCCGTCCGCCTCACCGCTCGCCCGCCCTCGCGGGCCCACACCCCAACCCGCCTGCCCTGTCATGCTCTGCCCACCTGCCGGGTTGCCGTCACTCTGCGAGCGCCGGCCTACGATCGAGCCGCAGCGACCACGGCCGGCTCGCCTCCAACTGGTATCCACAGGCCAGCAGCAGGTCGACGTCGTCGAACCGGGCAACCGCCCCGGCGCTCCGGATGCCCACCCGGTCCATCTCGTCGGTGAGCAGGCCGACCAGCCGGCGACCGATGCCGAGCCGCCGGTAGTCCTCGGCCACGAGGACACCGTCGAGAACGATCTCTCGGTCCTCGCACGGGCCTTCGCCGTACACCAGGTGCCGGCTGCGCTCGTAGGCCCGCAGCTCACCGACCTGCTCGCCGCCCGGCAGTTCGGCCACGAACCGCCACGACGTCGCCGGCAGGCCATCCGTCACCCGACGCACCCGGATCGTGCGCCGGATCTCCGCGGCCCGCCGGCGCCTGTCCCGGTAGGCACGGTTCCGCTCGTATGTCGCCGCCGGTACCGGAAGCGGCCACAACGGGGGCGGCAGGTTGTACCAGTTCGCCCACCAGGCACCGGGCCAGTCCTTCGGCTCCCGAACCTCCCACGCGTCGAGGTGGGCGGGATAGCGCCGGCCAGCCACGTCCCGTAGCCCGTCGTGCGGCACCGTCGGCAGAGGCTCGCCGGCGTTGTCGTTGTTGCCGTCGTCGTTGTTGCCGTCGTCGTTGTTGCCGCCGCCGTTGTTGCCGTCGTCGTTGTTGCCGTCGCCGTTGTTGCCGTCGCCGTTGTTGCCGTCGTCGTTGTTGCCGTCGTCGTTGTTGCCGTCGTCGTTGTCAGTCCGGCCGGCCGCGTTGACCGCCACCTTCCCTCCGGCAGCCCGGACGAGCCGTTCCACCGTGCGGAATCTGGGATCGGTCGCCCGCCCCGACTCGATCCGGGCCAGGGTGGCCTGCGGCACCCCGGACAACTCGGCCAGTTCCCGCTGGCTCAGGTCCGCGAGACGCCGCAGGGACCGGAGGGCCGCGCCCAGGTCAACCGCCTCATTCAGCTCTCCCACCAGACCATGCTCTCGACCCGGTGCGGCTTCCTCAACAGCCCGCCGGAACCTGTGGACAGACCTGTGGATAACCCCGGATCGGGCAGGGCGTACCTTGTCGTGACGCTGTCGAGCTGAATCGTTTACGACATCACCGGCGAACGCCGAGCAGGACGCACGGACAAGCGCTACGCGAACAACACGGGTTACGCGTCGCGCCGAACCAGGTGCGCCAGCGAGGAGGGCCGGGCGGCGCAAGGGCACCAGTGGGGAGCCCGGCATCCGGGGTGGGCGGAGGGGCAGAGGGCGAGGGGCAGAGGGGCGGGGAGGCGGAAGGGCGAGGGGCAGAGGGGCAGAGGGCAGAGGGGCGGGGAGGCGGAAGGGCGAGGGGCGGAGGGGCGGAGGGGAGCCTGGCATCCGCGGTGGGCGGAGGGGCGGTGGGTGTTGGGTGGTGTGGGTGAGTCGTTTACGACATCAGCTCGAAAGCAGCCGCATACACATCCACAGGCCCACCGCACCCGAAGCGCACGCACCCCATCCCGAGACGCAAACAGCCGCATACACATCCACAGGCCCACCGCACCCGAAGCGCACGCACCCCATCCCGAGACGCAAACAGCCGCATACACATCCACAGGCCCACCGCACCCGAAGCGCACGCACCCCATCCCGAGACGCAAGCACCGCATCCAAGACGCGCATCCAAGGCGCGACACGTCGAAGGCGCGACGCATCGGCGGCGCACCGCATCGGCGGCGCACCGCAGCCGTAGTGAAACACCCGGCGGCGAACGGTGTCCGGCACCCCGCCGCGTCCGGCGGCACCGCGTCCGACGGGCGTGCTGCACGGTGGGCCTGTCACATTCGCGGGGACCGGGCGGAACCGGACCGGGGGGGCGAGGCTACCGTGGGGGCGTGGCGCTCTCGCTGGCGATCTCGCCCTGCCCCAACGACACGTTCGTCTTCCACGCCCTCGTGCACGGCCTCGTGCCCGGCGCGCCGCCGGTCGAGGTGACGTACGCCGACGTCGACGTGACCAACACGGCCGCCGAGCGCGGGGCGTTCGACCTGGTGAAGGTGAGCTACGCCGCGCTGCCGTGGCTGCTGGACGACTACCACCTGCTGCCCTGCGGCGGCGCGCTCGGCCGTGGCTGCGGCCCGCTGGTGCTGACCCGGGGCGACCGGGCCGACCTGACCGACAGCACCCACCACGCCGACAGCACCCACCACGCCGACAGCGGCGGCAGCCGGGCCGACCTCAGCGGGGCCACGGTGGCGGTGCCCGGTGACCGGACGACGGCGTACCTGCTCTTCCGGCTCTGGGCGGCGGACCGGCCCCCGGCACGCATCGAGGTGGTCCCGTTCCACGAGATCATGCCGGGCGTGGCCGCCGGCCGGTACGACGCCGGCCTGGTCATCCACGAGGCCCGGTTCACCTACCCTCGGCACGGCCTGACCGCACTGGTGGACCTGGGCGAGTGGTGGGAGGCCGACACGGGCCTGCCCATCCCCCTCGGCGCCATCCTGGCCCGGCGCGGCACGGTGGACCCGGAGGCCGCCGCCGGCTGGGTCCGCGAGTCGGTCCGCCGGGCCTGGGCCGACCCGGCGGCGAGCCGCGACTACGTGCTGGCGCACGCGCAGGAGATGGAGCTCGACGTGGTGGACCGGCACATCGGCCTCTACGTCAACGAGTTCACCGCCGACCTGGGGGACGCCGGGTTCGCCGCCGTGGAGGCGCTGCTCGGCCGGGCCGCCGCCGCCGGGCTCGTGCCTCAGACCTCCAGCTCGCGGGCGACCGCGTGGACCAGCTGAGCGATCTTCTGGGCGGTCTTGCGGTCCGGGAAGCGGCCCCGCCGCAGGTCCGGCTGAACCTTCGCCTCCAGCACCTTGATCATGTCCTCGACGAGGCCGTGCAGCTCCTCCGCCGGCCGGCGGCGCAGCTCCGCCACCGACGGCGGGGCGTCGAGCAGCTTCACCCCCATCGCCTGCGCGCCCCGGCGGCTGTCGACCACGCTGAAGTCGACCCGCTGACCGCCCTTGAGGTCGGTGACACCCGCCGGTAGCGCGGTCTTGGGAAGGAACACGTCGCCACCCTCGTCACTGGTGACAAACCCGTATCCCTTGGCCGCGTCAAACCACTTCACTCGACCCGTCGGCACCTGAGAACCCCTGCTTCGCTTGAGCTTGAGACGTCTACCGCTCCAAGGCTAGCCGGATCATCCCGTCCAGCGCCGCCGGGAATGCGGTGAGATCATCCAGCACCGCCTCCGCGCCGGCCGCGCGCAGCTCGTCGGCCGGGCACGGGCCGGTGGCGACCGCGATGCCCGGCACACCCGCCGCCCGCGCGGCGGCCATGTCGGCCACGTGGTCGCCGACGTAGTGGGTGGCGCCGTGCTCCCGCAGCGCGGTCGCCTTCTCCTCGGCGAACAGGTCGCCGGCCACCTCGTCGACCACCAGCCCGAGGTGGTCGAGGTGCAGTCGGGCCAGGCGGCCGAGCTTGGCGGTCACCACCAGCACCCGGCCGCCACGTTCGCGTACCGCGTCGATCGCGGCGCGGGCGCCGGGCATCGGGACGGTGGGTGTGATCGCGTACGCCGGGTAGAGCTCGCGGTACGTCCGGACGGCCGCGTCGACCTGCTCCGGCGGGAACCAGTTGGCGATCTCCGTGCGCAGCGGCGGACCCAGTCGGGACACGGCGGCCTCCGCGTCCACCCGCACCCCCGTCCGGGCCGTCAACGCCCGGAACGTGTCGGCGATGCCGGGGCGCGAGTCGACCAGGGTCATGTCGAGGTCGAATCCGACCGTCAGTACGGGCATGCGGAGGAACCTACCCGTCCATCGCCTCGGGCCAGCCGGACGTCCGAGGGGCGGGAGGACCCCCTGCCGGGCTAGCGTGGAACGACGATGACCATCTCACTCGCCGACCACCTGCGGTCGCTGCCCGACGAGTCGCTCGCCGCCCTCCTGCAACTGCGGCCGGACCTCGTCGTGCCCGTGCCCGCGGACGTCTCCGCGCTCGCCATCCGGGCCCAGTCCCGGGTCTCGGTGGCCCGCGCGCTCGACGGGCTGGACCAGTTCACCCTGCAGGTCCTGGACGCCGCCCGGCTCACCCGGGGCGGAGCCGACGGGACCACCTCCACCGACGCGGTGCTCGCCATGGCCACCGCCGGACCGCACCCGCCCGCCCCCACCTCCGTACGCGCCGCCGTGGGCCGGCTGCGCGCGCTCTTCCTGCTGCACGGCCCGGAGAGCGACCTGCACGTGGTGGCGAGTGTCGACGAGGTCTCCCCGTACCCGGCGGGGCTGGGCCGACCGGCGGCGGAGCTGGACCCACGGGCGGCGGCGCTCTGCGCGGACCCGGCGAAGCTGCGCCGGACGCTGCTGGCCGCGCCGCCCTCGGCCCGGGCGATCCTGGACCGGCTCGCCGCGGGCCCGCCGGTGGGCAGTGTGCCGGCCGGCGCGCTGCAGGCCCCGCCCATCGGGGCGGAGGACGACCTGCCCCCGGACGCGACCAACGGCGGTGCGCCGACCGGCTCGCCCGTGCGCTGGCTGGTCGACCACCACCTGCTGGTGCCGGTGTCGGGCGGCAGGGCCGGCGCCACCGGCACGGTCGAGCTGCCCCGGGAGGTCGGCCTGCTGCTGCGGCGGGACAGCGGCCCGCTCGGCCCGCTGCGGACCAGCCCGCCGCCGGTGGCCGCGCCACCGCGCGAGCCGAAGGTCGCCGACTCCGCCGGGGCCGGGCAGACCATGGAGGTGGTACGCCACACCGAGGCGCTGCTGGAGCAGCTCGCCGCCGAACCTGCGCCCGTGCTCCGCTCCGGCGGCCTGGGCGTACGCGACCTGCGCCGGCTGGCCAAGGCGGTCGGGGTGGACGAGCCGACGGCCGCCCTGCTGCTGGAGGCGGCGTACGCGGCGGGGCTGATCGGCGAGGTGGACCTGCCCGGGGCCACCACCACCCGCTACGGCGCCGACCAGCAGATCCTGCCCACCGCCGGGTACGAGGTGTGGCGCGCCGGCACGCTGGCACAGCGCTGGGAGCAGCTCGCCCGGGCCTGGCTGACCATGACGCGGCAGGCGGGGCTGGTCGGGCAGCGGGACGACCGGGACCGGCCGATCGCCGTGCTCTCGGCCGAGGCCGAACGGGCCGGGGCGCCGGCCGCCCGACGCGCGGTCCTCGGGGTGCTCGCCGACCTGGAGCCGGCCACCGCACCCACCCCCGAGGAGGTCCAGTCGCTGCTCGACTGGCGGGCGCCGCGGCGCAGCCGGGGACGGGAGGCCGCGCACCGGGAGGTGCTGGCCGAGGCGGCGACGCTGGGCGTGACCGGGCTGGGGGCGATCACCTCGTACGGGCGGCTGCTGCTCGCCGACGTCAGCGCCGCCGACGAGCGGGGCGCGGACGACCCGCTCGGGCTGCACGCCGACGCCGAGGGCGGCGACGGGACGGCTGCGGTGCGCGCGCTGGACGCGCTGCTGCCCGCCCCGGTCGACCACTTCCTGGTGCAGGCCGACCTGACCGTCGTGGTGCCCGGCCCGCCCGACCCGACGCTCGCCGCCGAGTTGGAGGTGGTGGCGGAGCACGAGTCGGCCGGTGGGGCCAGCGTGCACCGGGTCACCACGGCCAGCGTGCGCCGGGCCCTGGACGCCGGCTACTCGGCCGACGACCTGCACGCCCTGTTCCGCCGCCGCTCCCGCACCCCGGTTCCGCAGGGCCTGACGTACCTGGTGGACGACGTGGCCCGCAAGCACGGCGGGCTGCGGGTCGGCTCGGCCGGGGCGTACGTGCGCAGCGACGACGAGGCGCTGCTGACCGAGGTGCTCGCCGACAGGCGGCTGGAGTCGCTGGCGTTGCGCCGGCTCGCGCCGACGGTGCTGTCGACTCCGTACCAGGTGGGCCGGATGCTGACCGCCCTGCGCGAGGCCGGGTACGCCCCGGTGCCCGAGGACGCCAGCGGCGCGGCGGTGCTGGCACGCCCGAAGACCCGCCGGGCACCGGCCCGGGTGTCGGTGGCGACCCGGACGCTCGACCCGCTGACCGCCCCGAAGCTGGCGATGCCCCGCCTGCTGGGCGTGGTGGAGCAGATCCGGCGCGGCGACGCGGCGGCCCGGGCGGCCCGGCGCGCGCCGGCGGTGGTCCGGGGCGGGGCGGCGCGCACCGGCCCGGCGCCGGCCCACTCCCACAGCGACGCCCTGGCCGTGCTCCAGCAGGCGGTGCGGGACAAGGCGCTGGTCTGGGTGGGTTACGTCGACGCGCACGGGGCGACCGCGTCGCGGCTGGTCCGGCCGGTGTCGATCGGCGCGGGCTACCTGCGCGCCGAGGACGAGCGGACGGAGATGCTGCACACCTTCGCCCTGCACCGGATCACGGCGGCGGTGCTGGAGGACTGAGCACCCGGCGGCGGCCGGTCGGCGCGGGCTGCGGCGGCCGGGTCGGCGCCGGCTACACCGCCTGCGTCAGCGCCGGCTGCGGCGTACCGTCCCGACGACGGAGACCACCAGCAGCAGCGCGAACCCGGCGCCGGCCGACTCGCCGACCGAGTCGACGAAGCCCTGTTCGAGCACCAGCCAGCCGAAGAGGAACCAGCCGACGAGCACCACCGCGGCGGTCGCGTACGCGACGACGGTGGCGGTCGAGACCTGCTCGTCCGGTGCTTGGTCGCGTTCGACGCTGTGTTCCGGTATCGCCTCCCGGTCGACCGTCATCTCCACGCCTCCCCGTCCGGTCCGACGCCTGGCACTCCAGCGTGTCACTCGGGTGACCGGAGTGACAGGGGATAAAACCCCGATCGGACGACGTGTGCGACGGAAGGCGGGGACGTGTGCGACGGAAGGCCGGGCCCGGGGCTGCCGCGCCGGCTCAGGTGCCGGGGCGTCGCCCGACGAGCACCACCCGGCTGCCGACCCTGCCCAGCTCCCAGTAGCGGACGGCGTCGGCGTGCAGCAGGTTGACGCAGCCGTGCGAGCCGATCGCCTTGTTGTGCAGGTAGGTCGTGGTCTCGTGGAAGCCCATCCCCTGCGTGAAGTGCTGCCAGTAGGGCAGCCAGACCTCGTACGGGTCCGACCACTCCTTGACGTTTCGGTAGTTGATCGTGAAGGTGCCGGCCGGGGTGCGGTAGCCGGGCATGCCCGTCCGGGTGACCGTCGGCTTCACGAGCACCCTGCCGTTGCGCATCACCCAGGTGGTCTGCCGGGTCAGGTCGATGCAGAACGTGGTGCCCGAGCCGGCCTTGCAGCGCGCCGTGTCGGTGGTGGCGAGCCGCTTCGCCACGTCGTGGGTGGTGGGCCCGGCGCGACCGTGGGCGGGGCGGATGTCGTACCGCTTCTGGAACTTCTTGATGGCGGCGCAGTCGGCGGCGGACTGCCGGCCGTCCACGGTCAGCGTGCCGAAGCCGCCCAGCCGGGCGAGGTACGCCTCCACCTCGCGCTGGTGCTCCCCCTGCGGGCAGCCGGCGGCGGACGGTGACCCGGTGGGCTTCGGCGCGGGACGGGTCGGCTTCGGCGCGGGACGGGTCGGCGTGCGCGTGGGCTTCGCCTCCTGCTTCGGCGGCGCCGTCGTGGGCCTGGTCCGCTGGTCCGGGCCGGGCGCACCGCTCGCCCCCGTTACCTCCGCAGCGCCGACCGGGACGGGACCCCCGCCCCCACCTCCGTCGGCCTCCGGATCGAACGCGCACGCACCGGCGCCGACCAGCGTGGCCACTGCCAGGGCGACGAGCCGGGTGGTGATCCGGACGTGTTTCATGGCGCCTCCCCTGACAGGTGTCCCCTTGCTAGACGTTGCGAGCCCCGTTCCGGTTGCGTCCGATGTCCAAGTTTCTTGGCGTCACCCGGATGCGTGCAACACTGGTGGGTCGGCCTGGGGCGGATCAGTCGCCTCCCGGACAGCCGGCGAGCCGAGGCGGAGGAGAGGCACTGGCGTGAGCGGTGGACCCCTGATCGTTCAGTCGGACAAGACCCTGCTGCTGGAGATCGACCACCCCGACGCGCAGGCGTGCCGGATGGCCATCGCGCCCTTCGCCGAGCTGGAGCGCTCCCCCGAGCACGTGCACACCTACCGGCTGACCCCGCTCGGGCTGTGGAACGCGCGCGCCGCCGGCCACGACGCCGAGGGCGTGGTGGACGCCCTGATCAAGTACAGCCGCTATCCGGTGCCGCACGCGCTGCTGGTCGACGTGGCCGAGACGATGGACCGCTACGGCCGCCTCCAGCTCGTCAACGACCCGGCGCACGGCCTCGTGCTGCGAGGACTGGACCGGATGGTGCTGATCGAGGTCGCCAAGAGCAGGAAGCTCGCCGGGATGCTCGGCGCGAAGCTCGACGACGACACGATCGCGGTGCACCCGTCGGAGCGTGGCCGGCTCAAGCAGGCGCTGCTCAAGCTGGGCTGGCCGGCGGAGGACCTGGCCGGCTACGTCGACGGCGAGGCGCACCCCATCGAGCTGGCCGAGGCCGGCAAGGACGGCGGGAAGCCGTGGACGCTGCGGTCGTACCAGCGGGAGGCCGTGGAGGCGTTCTGGGCCGGCGGGTCGGGCGTCGTGGTGCTGCCGTGCGGCGCCGGCAAGACGCTGGTCGGGGCGGCGGCGATGGCCGAGGCGAAGGCGACCACGCTGATCCTGGTCACGAACACGGTCGCCGGGCGGCAGTGGAAGCGGGAGCTGATCGCCCGCACGTCGCTGACCGAGGAGGAGATCGGGGAATACTCGGGCGAGCGCAAGGAGATCCGCCCGGTCACCATCGCCACGTACCAGGTGCTCACCTCGCGCAAGAAGGGCGCGTTCACCCACCTGGACCTGTTCGGCGCCCGCGACTGGGGCCTGGTCGTCTACGACGAGGTGCACCTGCTGCCCGCGCCGATCTTCCGCTTCACCGCGGATCTCCAGGCCCGCCGTCGGCTGGGCCTGACCGCCACTCTGGTACGCGAGGACGGCCGCGAGGGCGACGTGTTCAGCCTGATCGGGCCGAAGCGGTACGACGCGCCGTGGAAGGACATCGAGCAGCAGGGCTGGATCGCCCCGGCCGAGTGCACGGAGGTACGCGTGACGCTCACCGACGCGGAGCGCATGTCGTACGCGACGGCGGAGGCCGAGGAGCGCTACCGGATGGCGGCGACCGCCCGCACGAAGCTGCCCGTGGTGAAGGCGCTGGTCGACCGGCACCCCGACGAGCAGGTGCTGGTCATCGGCGGCTACATCGACCAGCTCCACCAGCTCGGCGAATACCTCGACGCGCCGATCGTGCAGGGTTCCACCACCAACAAGGAACGCGAGCGGCTCTTCGACGCGTTCCGCTCGGGTGAGATCCGCACCTTGGTGATTTCAAAGGTAGGGAATTTCTCCATCGACCTGCCCGAGGCGGCGGTGGCGATCCAGGTGTCGGGCACGTTCGGCTCCCGGCAGGAGGAGGCGCAGCGGCTCGGCCGGGTGCTGCGGCCGAAGGCCGACGGCCGGCAGGCCCACTTCTACACGGTCGTCTCCCGCGACACCATCGACACGGAGTACGCGGCCCACCGGCAGCGCTTCCTCGCCGAGCAGGGGTACGCGTACACGATCGTCGACGCCGACGACGTCCTCGGCCCGAAGCTCCCGACGGTCGACTGACGCCCTGCCGTTAGGACGCCGCTACGGCTACGGCACCTGCTCACCCTGCTCCCGCATGTCCGCGATGACTTCCCGCAACAGCTCTTGGAGCCCTTGCAGAGCCGTCGTCTGCGAGGAGGCGAGCCACGAGAGAGACGGGACTTCGGCGCAGGTGGCAACGAACTCGTCGTCCTGGGCCGCGCCCGCCACGCGGACTACGGCCGTGGCAGATCCGCGACCGGTATGACCGACCGCTGGGTGATCCACCTGCCGGTCACCGCGCCCGACCTGCTCCGGGCGCGGATCCTCGCCCGGACCGCCGCCCGGGTGCCGGCCCGGCTCAGCGCCCGCGTCGAGCCCGGCGGGGTCACCGTCTCGGCCGAGGACCAGCAGGGCGTACGCCACTGGGTCTGCTGCGACCGGCCGCTGCCCGGCGGCGCGCGGTGTGCCCTGCCGGTCGACCACGCCGCGCCCTGCTCGCGCCGGGTGCGACCGGGCGGCCGATGAGCCGGGCCTGCTCGGGCTCAGCGGCTCAGCGCGGTTTCCCGCTCCATGTGCGACAGCTTCTCCGGATTGCGTACGGCGTAGATGCCGGCGATTAGGCCGTTCTCGATCCGCAGCGCCACCACGGTGTCCAGCTCGCCGTCGAGCTGGAGCACCAGCGCCGGGTGACCGTTGACCTGCGTCGGCCGCCACGACGAGATGGCGGCGACCCTGCCCCACCCGCCGTGCAGCAGGCGGGCCACCTTCTCCGCCCCCAGGACGGGCCGCGGCACCGCCTGCTTGACTCCGCCGCCGTCGCCGAGCAGGACCACGTCCGGCGCGAGGATGTCGAGCAGGCCCTGCAGGTCGCCGGTCTCGACCGCCCGCTGGAACGCGTCGAGCGCACCGCGGGTCTCGGCGGCCGAGACGGCCTGGCGGGGGCGGCGTGCCGCGACGTGCGCCCGGGCCCGGTGCGCGATCTGACGGACCGCCGCCGGGGTCTTGTCGACGGCCTCGGCGATCTCGTCGTAGCCGACGTCGAACACCTCCCGCAGCACGAACACGGCCCGTTCGACCGGCGCGAGCGTCTCCAGCACCATCAGCATCGCCATCGAGACGCTGTCGGCCAGGGCGACGTCCTCGGCCACGTCCGGCGCGGTGAGCAGCGGCTCGGGCAGCCAGGGGCCGACGTAGGACTCCTTGCGGCGACCGAGCGTGCGCAGCCGGCCCAGTGCCTGGCGAGTGGTGATCCGCACCAGGTAGGCGCGCTCTTCGCGCACCGTGCCGAGATCGACGCCGGCCCACCGCAACCACGTCTCCTGGAGCACGTCCTCCGCGTCGGCGGCCGAGCCGAGCATCTCGTACGCGACGGTGAAGAGCAGGTTGCGGTGGGCGAGGAAGGCCGCGGTGGCGCGGTCCAGCCGGTCGGCGTCCCGGCCACGGTCGTCGGCTGCGGTTCGCGGCGTGCCCACCATGGGTGACTCCTCTGCGCTCTGGTCTGCGTCACCCACGAGATGCCGGTCCTCGCCGTCGTGTGACACCCGCGCACTGTGGCTCCCGTCACCGGGCCGCGCCGTCACAGGGATCCGCCGGCCGGCATCTCGTGTTCGTCCCTCCCACGAGTTAAGGACGGAACCGATGGACGCACGATTCAACATGTTCGACAACGAGACCGCGATGAGGTTCTTCAAGCGGTTCGCCAACGCCGGGATGCTCGTCCAGCAGTCGTCGTTGCCGAAGTCCACCCAGGAGCTGGTGTCGCTGCGCGCCAGCCAGATCAACGGCTGCGGCTGGTGCATCGACATGCACACCAAGGACGCGGTGGCCGCCGGCGAGACGGCGGTCCGGCTCCACCTGGTCGCCGCCTGGCGCGAGTCCACCGTCTTCACCGAGGCCGAGCAGGCCGCGCTGGCGCTCGCCGAGGAGGGCACCCGGCTCGCCGACGCCCACCAGGGCGTGTCCGACGAGACGTGGGCCCAGGTGCGCAAGCACTACGACGACGACCAGATCGCCGCCCTGGTCTGCCTGGTCGCCCTGATCAACGCGGCCAACCGGCTCGCCGTGATCCTGCACCAGCGGGGCGGCTCCTACCAGCCCGGCATGTTCGCCGCCGCGTTCGACTGATCGCGCCACCGCCGGCCCGGACGCGCCGCCGTCGCCCGCACCGCACGCGTACCCGCTGCCCCAGCCCGGCGGATACGGGCCGGGGCGGCGGCGGGTCCGTGCCCGGCGCGGACACGGCGAAGGGGTCGGCGGGCCGCTCGCGTGCGGCCCGCCGGCCCCTCGGGATCCGGCTGGATCAGCCGTTGCCGCCGGCGCGGAACGCCACCCAGGCGTCGCTCATCCGGTCGGCCTGACCAGGCGTGAACATGTTCATGCAGGAGTCCTGCGTGTAGTCCATGAAGTTGTGGATCGGGTCCAGCCCGGGTGCGGTGCAGGAGTCCGCGCCCACCGGGCAGTTGAACTGCGGCGCCGCCTCGCGCGGGGTGTCCGCGACGAAGTCGCCGGAGGCGGAGCAGCCGTGCGCGAAGGTGTGCTCCAGCATCAGCCAGTGCCCGACCTCGTGCGTCAGCGTGTCACCGAGGGCGTACTTGCCGGCCGTGCCGCCCGGCATCGACTCGTCGAGCATCACCACGCCGTCGATGTAGTCGCGGCCGTTGTTGTAGCCCTTCGGGAAGTACGCCCAGCCGAGCAGGCCGTCGCCGATGTTGGCCGCGTACACGTTCAGGGTGCGGGAGTCGCCGGTGTGCAGCGCCTTCTTCATGTCCCGCTCGTTCTTGCCCGGCACGACGGTGTACCAGTCGCTGTTCACCGTCCAGGTGGTGTCGACCAGGTCGAAGCGGAACGGGGTGTCGGAGGCGTCCGCCGCGGTACGGCCGGCGAACGAGTCGTTGAGCACCTTCATCTGCGCCGCGATCAGAGTGTTCCACCTGGTCGTCTCCGCCGCGCTGAGCGGGTGGTCGGAGATCATGTGGAAGACCGTCGGCACGGTGACGCTGCCGTTGGCCAGGCGCGGGGCGTCCTTGATGACGCCGTAGGCGTTCGCCTCGTTCTTGGAGTACAGCTCCGGCTCCTGGGCGGTGGCGCCCTCGGCGAGCCGGGCCCCGCCGTGCCCGTGGGCGTCCGGCTCGCACTCGGCGACACCCGGGGAGACGGACACGGGCGCTGCCGATACCGCGCCGTAGGTGCCGCCGGACGCCAGCAACGTCGCGGCGGTGGCGGTGAGGACTGCCAGTCGGAAGATCGGTCTCCTGTGCATCGATGCACCTTTCAGGAGGATGGGGGTGGTGCGGGAGTCGACGCGGGTTGCCACGACCGGGGTCGACGACGCCGTCTCCCCGGTATGAGAACACGCCGACGGGCACCGGCAACAGGCCCGCGAGCAGGGCGGTTGCGGGTGTAACGGCAGAGGGCCGGGCAGCGCTGTCGCAGAGGGCCCGCACACGCGGACCCGTCCGTACGCCCGCCGCGCGGCGGCTTCGGCGACGCGGACCGGCACGGGTCAGAGCACCCGGGTGCCATGCTCGGCGGCTTCGGCGACCGGGCCGGCACGGGTCAGAGCACCCGGGTGCCATGCTCGGCGGCTTCGGCGACCGGGCCGGGTCAGAGGACCCGGGTGATCTGCTCGGCGGCGATCCGGGCGTCGAGCCGGGCCGGGTCGAGGTTGGCGCAGAGCACCACCGACGCGCCGACGGCCAGCGGGGCCAGCAGCCAGTAGACGGGCTGCTCGTGTTCGGCGACGTCGACCAGCAGTCGGTCGCCGGCCCGCAGGTCGAGCCGTTCCGCCACGGCCAGCGCCACGCTGCCCCACTGGCGGTAGCTCGTGCCGTCGGAGCTGGCCGCGTCGGCGCTGGTCAGCGTCGCGGAGGCGGGCAGCGCGTCGGTGTGCCGCCCCACCTCGGCGAGCCAGTCGAGGTAACCCGGGGGCACCTCCTTCGGCGGGGTGTCGCCGAGCCCGAGGACGTAGCGGTGCCGCGCCTCGGGCACGTCCTCCAGCCAGTCGTCCAGCCGCTTCGCGCTGACGAAGAGGGCGTCGAACGGCTCGTCGTCGCCCGGCGCGACCTGCGGCAGGCCGGCGGTGGCGCGGGGGCGGAACGACACCGCCACCCCGGCCGACCAGGCGCCCAGCAGCACTGCGGCGGTCTGCCAGTGGGCCGGGAGCAGCACCGCCGCGCGGTCGCCGACGCCCAGGCCGCAGCCCTCGCGCAGCAGCCCGGCGGCCCGCGCCGCCCAGCCGCCCAGCTCCGTGGCGGTCAACTCGACCCGTTCGCCGGTCGCCTCGTCGAGATACGTCAGCAGCGGCCGGTCCACCTCCGCCGCCCGGTCACCGGCCGGCGACTCCCGAACGAGAGCATCGGTCATGTTCATCGTCGCGCTCCTCCGCAGGCTGCGCCCACCCTACTCAACGCCACCCCACCGCAGATCTTGGACACTTGCCGTCAGACAAGAACGGCAACTGTCCAAGATCCAGCTCAGCGGGCGGGCAGCTCCGGGCCGCCGTCGAGCAGCGGGGCCAGCAGGTCACCCTGCTTCTCCACCCGGGTCAGCACCTCGCCGGCGGTGTACGGCTTCGACGAGGGGCGCTTCCCGGCCGCGCCGGCCTCGACCTCGTCCCAGGTCAGCGGGGTGGAGACCGACGGCACGGACTGGGCCCGCAGCGAGTACGGCGACACGGTGGTCTTGGCCGCGTTGTTCTGGCTCCAGTCGATGAAGACCTTCCCCGGCCGCAGGTTCTTCGCCATCTTCGACACGATCAGCTTCGGGTGCGCCCGCTCCAGCTCCTGCGCGATCCGTTTCGCGTAGTCGGAGACGAGGTCGGAGGACTGCGTGCCGGCGATCGGGCAGCAGAGCTGCATGCCCTTCTTGCCCGAGGTCTTCGGATACGAGGAGATGCCGTCCTCGGCGAGCCGGTCCCGCATCAGCAGCGCCACCTGGCAGCACTGGCGCAGCGCGGCCGGCGGCCCCGGGTCCAGGTCGACGACCATCATGTCCGGGTGCTCGCCGATCTTCCACTGTGGGGTGTGCAGCTCCAGCGCGGCGAGGTTGGCCAGCCAGACGAGGGTGGGCAGGTCGTCGGCGACCACGTAGTCGATGGTCTCCCGGCCCTTGCTCGACCCGGGCGCGGGCAGCGTCTCGGTGCGTACCCAGCCAGGGGTGGCGGCCGGGGCGTTCTTCTCGAAGAACGAGCCGCCGGTGACGCCGTTGGGGAAGCGGATCCGGGTCAGCGCCCGGCCACGCAGGTGCGGCAGGAGCACCGGGGCGACGCGGGTGTAATAGTCGATCACCTCGCCCTTGGTGAACCCGGCGTCGGGGTACAGCACCTTGTCGAGGTTGGAGACCTCAAGCGAGCGCCCCTCGACCTCGACCCGGAACCGGTCAGCCGGCATCGTCTACCTCCTCGGCGGGCTTGTCCGGCCGCAGCCGGAGCACCCGGGGGAACCGCAGCCGTCCGTCCGGGGTGCGCTGGCCGTACTTCACCTCCACCACGACCCTCGGTTCCACCCAGATCGCGCCCCGCGCATCCTCGCGCGGCACGCCGGCGGCGAACGGCGACGCGCCGGTGCGCAGCGGCTCCAGCTCGCGCAGCAGTTGCCGCTCGATGGCCGCGCCGATGCCGCCGCCGACCCGCCCCCGGTAGACGAGCCGCCCGTCCGGGCCCGGCACCCCCACCAGCAGGCCGCCGATCTTGCGCGCCCCGGGCCGCCAGCCGCCGACCACGAAGTCGCCGGTCACCTCCAGCTTGACCTTCACCCAGTCCGGCGAGCGCACCCCGGGCCGGTAGACCGACTCGACGCGCTTGGCCATCACCCCCTCCAGGCCGTGCTCGCCGGCCGCCTCGTAGGTGGCCAGGCCGTCGGGGAAGACCGGCGACACCGCCCACCGGGCGCCGCCGAGCGCCAGGCCGTCGAGGGCCTCCCGCCGGCGGGCGTACGACCAGCCGGTCAGGTCCTCGCCGTCGAGCCGGAGCAGGTCGAAGATCATGTACGTCACCGGGACGACAGCCGCCAGCCGGGCCGCCTTGTTGCGGTCGCGGACGTGCATCCGCTCGGCCAGCGCGGTGAACGAGGGCTGGCCGGTCTCGCCGATCAGCACCACCTCGCCGTCGAGCAGGGCGTCGCCCACCTGCTCGTGCAGGGTCGCCAGCTCGGGGTACGCGGCGGTGATCTCGACGCCGGAGCGGGCGTAGAGGTGCTGCCGGCCGTCGCGGATGTCGGCGAGCGCGCGCACGCCGTCCCACTTGAACTCGTAAGCCCAGCCGGCACCCGCCGGGAGCTGCCCGGTCATCGCGAGCATCGGCTTGAGCGGCGCGCCGGGCACCTCCCGACTGTACTTGCGCACGGAAGCCCTCGCGTGGCCTTCGATCTTTTGGGATCCTGGGCAGTACCGGCGAGAGGAGCACGGGGATGCGGGCCATCTGGAAGGGAGCGGTCTCGTTCGGGCTGGTCTCCATCGGCGTGCGGGTCTACTCGGCCACCGAGGAGAAGGACATCCGCTTCCACCAGGTGCACCGGGAGGACGGCGGCCGGATCCGCTACAAGCGCACCTGCCAGGTCTGCGGCGAGGAGGTCACCTACGACGACATCGCCAAGGGCTACGACATCGGCGGCGGCGAGATGGTGATCCTCACCGACGAGGACTTCGCCGACCTGCCGCTCTCCACCTCGCACGCGATCGACGTGCTGGAGTTCGTCCCCGCCGAGCAGGTCGACCCCATCCTCTACAACAAGGCCTACTTCCTGGAGCCCGAGGGCACCGCCACGAAGCCGTACGTGCTGCTGCGCGACGCGCTCGCCGACTCGGAGCGGGTGGCGATCGTCAAGGTGGCGCTGCGCCAGCGGGAGCAGCTCGCCACGCTGCGGGTACGCGAGGGCGTGCTGCTGCTCAACACGATGCTCTGGCCCGACGAGGTCCGTACCCCCGACTTCGGCTTCCTCGACGAGGACCTGAAGGTCCGCCCGCCGGAGCTGGCCATGGCCAGCTCGCTGATCGACTCGATGGCCGGCGAGTTCGAGCCGGACGCGTTCACCGACGACTACCGGGCGGCCCTCCAGGAGGTCATCGACGCCAAGGTGGAGGGCCGCGAGGTGGTCCAGCCGGAGGAGGTCGAGGAGGTCCCGGCGGCGGCGGTGGACCTGATGGCGGCGCTGAAGGCGTCGGTGGAGCGGGCCAAGGCCGCCCGTGGCGAGGCGCCGGCCGGCGGTGGCGGCGAGCCGACGCCGATCTCGGCGGCCCGCTCGGCGCAGAAGAAGGCGGCCGAGAAGAAGGCCGCGCCGAAGAAGACCGCCGCGAAGAAGGCGGCGCCGAAGAAGACCGCCGCGAAGAAGGCCGCCCCGAAGAAGGCCGAGGGCGAGAAGAAGCCCGCGGCGAAGAAGGCCGCCCCGAAGAAGGCCGCCCGCAAGACCGCCTGACCCTCCCCAGCCGCGCGCACCTGGCTAGCGGGCGGCCACGCAGGGGGTGGCGGTGCACGAGCCGACCGGCCCGCTGACCGCACCCTCGTTCGCCGGACCGGGCCCCTCGCGGCGCCCTTTCTCGCGGCCGAGGTTGCCTTGACGCCGGTGGCAAGGTCTAGCGTCGGCCGGGTCGGACGAGGGAGGTCGGATGCTGATCGGTGAGCTGGCGGAACGCGCCGGCACGAGCACCCGGGCCCTGCGCTACTACGAGACGCACGGCCTGGTCCGGGCGGCCCGCTCGGCCAACGGCTACCGCGTCTACGACGAGGCGGAGCTGCACGTCGTACGCGAGATCCGGGCCCTGCTCGCGGTGGGCTTCGGGCTGGACGACATCCGCCCGTTCGTCGCCTGTCTCCGGGCCGGCAACGCCTCCGGCCACGTCTGCCCGGACTCCGTCGCGGTGCTGCGGCGCAAGCTGGCCGAGGTGGACGCGGGCATCGACCGGCTCAACACGGTCCGGCAGGAGCTGCGGGACCAGCTCGCCCACGCCATCGCCCACCGGGAGGAAACGTGCTCGAAACTGCGCCGGGCGGCGCGCTGACCGCCGTCACCGACGACACCTTCGCCGCCGTGGTGCTGGCCGCCGACCGGCCGGTGGTGGTGGACTTCTGGGCGGACTGGTGCCCGCCGTGCCGGGCGATCTCCCGCAGCCTCGCCGAGCTGGCCGTCGAGTTCGCCGGGCGGATGCTCTTCGCCACCATCGACACGGACGCGAATCCGGACACCACGCGCGCGTACGGGGTGCTGTCCCTGCCCACCCTGCTGGTCTTCCGGCGCGACGAGGTCGTCGGCTCGATCGTCGGGGCGCGACCGAAGCACCACCTGCGGCAGTCCCTGGCCCGGCACCTGGCCGGCTGACCCACCCGCGCCGCCCGCCGGTCGGGGGTCGGCGCGGCGAACACGCCGGCGGGTCGCCCCCGGGCCGCCCCGCCGGCGTCGCGCCCGAATGCCGGTGGGGCGGGGGTGACGTGAGTGGTGCCGAGGCGGCACGGTCGGCGTCCGGGCGGGTACCGTGTGCGTCGGCTTTCCCCCGGCACTCCGATGCCGGCCACCCACCTTCGCAGCAGGGAGTCGACGCCGTGAGCGAGCGTACGCAGAACCGAGCCCAGAAGTCGGAGCGGCGGCTGGCCGCCCAGTTGGCGGCGCAGAAGGCTGCCGAGGCGAAGCGTCGCCGCCAGGCCTGGGCCGGCGGGCTCGCGGGCGTCGCCGTGGTCGCGGTGCTGATCACCGTCTTCGTGACGATCGGGCGCAACAGCGACGACAAGGACCAGGTGGCGGGCACCCCGTCGGCGTCCGCCACCGCGCCGGGGGCCGAGACGCCCGGCGCCCCGCAGCTCCCGGCGGGCGCGGACCCGGCGCTGGGCAGCAAGCCGACGGTCACCGCCGGCAAGGGTGAGCTGAAGAAGCTCGTCGTCACCCCGCTGATCAAGGGCACCGGGCCGGCCGTGCAGAAGGGGCAGACGATCACCACGAACTACGTCGGCGTGTTCTACGCCGACGGCAAGGAGTTCGACTCCTCGTGGAGCCGCAACGAGCCGGCCTCCTTCGCGATCGGCGTCGGCCAGGTCATCCCGGGCTGGGACCAGGGCCTGGTCGGGGTCACCGTCGGCAGCCGCGTGCAGCTCGACATCCCGGGCGAGCTGGCGTACGGCAACAAGGCCACCGGCGGCCGTCCGGCGGGCCCGCTGCGCTTCGTCGTGGACGTGCTCGCCGCCCAGTGACCCGGCCGGGCGGCCCGGTTCGCCCGGGTTGTCGCGCGCCGGCGATGCAGTAGCCCACAGAGGGCTTCCGGCCCTTCACCCACCGGCAGTAGGTTCGGCGTCACCCCGGGCGGTCCGGCCGGCCGGGGGGACAACCGGACCGGACGCGGAGGTGCACGTGACGGCGTTGGACGACGCGGGGCGGACCGCCCGGGTGATGTGGACCCACTTCGAGCCGGTCCACGCGGTCACCTACTTCCATCCCCGCGCCCGGACCGCCTACGAGGCGGCCGGGCTGCGCGGTTTCTGGCGCGGCTACTTCGCCGGGCGGGCGGCGCCGCTCGGGCCCGTCGACGCCGCCCCGGTGGTCGGCGCGTTCTTCAACTTCGCCCCGCACACGGTGGCGCGGGCGCTGCCGGCCGTCTGGCGGCTCGCCACCCCGCAGGAGGCGCTGCGCGCCCGGCTCACCGGCGCGGTGCAGGCGCTGGCCGAGCTGACCTACGAGCTGCCCGAGTCGCATCTGGTCGAGGCGGCCGGGCTGCTGGAGGCGGCGGCCGCCGAGGTGGAGCCCGCCGGGCGGGTGCTCGGCGCCGCCAACGCCGCCCTGCCGCGCGGCGAATACCCGCTGGCCCGGCTCTGGCAGGCCGCCACGACGCTGCGGGAGCACCGCGGCGACGGGCACGTGGCGGCGCTGGTCGCGGCGGATCTCGACCCGGTGGAGACGCTGGCCTGGCGGGTCGCGCTCGGCATGTCCCCGCTGAACCTGCTGGGCCGGGGATGGGCCGACGAGCAGTGGGCCGCCGCCCGCGCCCGGCTGACGGAGCGGGGCTGGCTGACCGCCGACGGCGAGGCGACGGAGCAGGGCCGGGCCCGGTTCGAGGCGATCGAGGACGCCACCGACGACGCCGCCGCCCGGCCGTGGCGGACGCTGGGTCGGGACCGTACCGACCGGCTGCGGGAGTTGCTGGAGCCGATCGCCCGCGCCGCCCACGCGCTCATCCCGGAGGGCAACCCGATCGGCCTGCCCGCGCTGCAACGCTGACCCGGTCGCCCCCGCCCGCGCCGCCGGCCGGTGGGGCAGGATGGGGTCGTGGCGGATGCGGTGATCTTCGACCTGGACGGCGTGATCGTGGACTCCGAGCCGGTCTGGGAGGAGGTCCGGCGGGCGTACGTGGCGGCGCACGGCGGGACCTGGCAGCCCGACACGCAGCGCCGGCTGATGGGCATGAGCACCGGCGAGTGGGCCCGCTACCTCAGCGGCGAGCTGGGCGTCGACCGCAGCGCCGAGCAGGTCGCCGCCGAGGTGGTCGAGGAGATGACCCGGCGGTACGCGGCACGCGTACCGCTGATCGACGGGGCCGACGAGGTCGTGCGCCGGCTGGCCGGGCGGTGGCCGCTGGGGCTGGCCAGCTCGTCGCCGACCCGGCTGATCGCCGCGGCGCTGGCCGCGACGGGCCTGTCCGCCGTGTTCGGCGCGACGCTGTCGACCGAGGAGACCGAGCGGGGCAAGCCGGCGCCGGACGTCTACCTGGCGGTCGCCGGCCGGCTCGGCGTCGACCCGGCCCGCTGCGTCGCCGTGGAGGACTCGTCCAACGGCGTCCGGTCGGCTGCGGCGGCGGGAATGACGGTGGTGGCGGTGCCGCACGGGGCCTACCCCCTGGATCCGGACGCCGAACGGCTCGCGGCCGTGGTGCTGGGGTCGGTGGACGAGCTGACCCCCGGGGCCGTGGACCGGCTCGGATAGCCGCTGCGCCGAGGGTGGTGGCGGCTGCTCGGGTGGGCCGCCACGTCGAGCGGCGCCGCCGGCCGGTCGACCGGGCGATCGCCACGACGGCGCGGCCCGCGACGTCCACCCGGTCGCTGTGTCGGCCGTCCGCATGGCCGCTCCCTCCCGTCGCCTGCCCGGTTGTACGGTTTCCGGCCCCGTCGGGCCCGGCATGAGCCCGGATCCGCCGGGTACGGCAGCCGACGGCGTCCCGAGCCGGGGCCGCCGGGTGAGGAGACGGGGATGAAGGCGATCGTGTACGAGCGCACCGGCGACGCCTCGGTGCTGCGACTGGTCGACCGGCCGGTGCCGGAGCCCGGCCCCGGCGAGGTGCTGGTGCGGGTGGCGGTCTCCGGGGTGAACCCGACGGACTGGAAGTCGCGCCGGCACGGTCCGCTGCCGGACGGCTGGCAGACACCGGGGCAGGACGGCGCGGGGGTGATCGAGGCGGTCGGCGAGGGCGTCGACCGGGACCTGATCGGCGAGCGGGTGTGGTTGTGGGAGGCCGCCTGGCAGCGCCCGTGGGGCACCGCCGCCGAGTACACGGTGGTGCCGGTCCGGCAGGCGGTGCCCCTCGGCGACGCCTCCTTCGACCTGGGGGCCTGCCTGGGCATCCCCTTCCTCACCGCGCACCGGTGCCTGACCGCCGGGGAGTACACGCCGGACCGGCTGCACGCCGGGGCGCTCAGCGACCACACGGTGCTCGTGCAGGGCGGGGCGGGCGCGGTGGGCAACGCGGCCGTCCAACTCGCGCGCTGGGCGGACGCCTGCGTGGTCGCCACGGTCAGCAGTGCGGAGAAGGCGCAGCTCGCGGCGGCGGCCGGGGCGTCCTTCGTCATCAACTACCGGGAGCAGGACGTCGTCGAGGAGGTCCGCAAGATCGCGCCCGACGGGGTGCACACGATCGTGGAGGTCTCCCCGGCGCGCAACGCGGCCGTCGACGTCCAGTTGCTCCGGCGCGGCGGCGCGGTCTGCGTGTACGCCGACGACGGCGGGGCCGAGGTGACCCTGCCGGTCCGGCCGCTGATGGCGCCGAACGCGCGCTGGCAGTTCGTGCTCGTCTACACCGAGCCGAAGGCGGCCAAGGCCCAGGCGGTGGTGGACGTGGCCGCCGCCGCCTCGCAGGGCGGCATCGGGGTGGGCGAGGAGGCGGGGCTGCCGCTGCACCACCACCCGCTCTCGGCGGCCGTCGCGGCGCACCAGGCGGTGGAGAACTCGGTGGTCGGGAAGGTGCTGCTCACCGCCGGCGGGGACGGGTGACGGCCCCGGCCCGGCGGGTCGACCGCCCAGGTCGCCCCTGAGCTGGGCGAGTTTCCCCGTCGCCGGGACAGAGGCGAACAATTTTCGCAACAATGGCTGTGCGGGTCGCCCCGCAAAGGAGCGGGCGGCCCCGGCGCGGTGCGAACGCCGGGGCCGCCCCTGGGGAGGGATGTCTCAGGAGTGCGTCCCTTACCCCAACAGGCGACGGTGCGCCTGAAAACGTTACGGGGCCGTCAGCTCCCGTACATCCAATTCGCCGTCGGCGTACCTCGCGCGCACCACCTTCTTGTCGAACTTGCCGACGCTGGTCTTCGGCACCGCCTCGATGACCGCCCAGCGCTCCGGCAGCTGCCACCGAGCCACCGCACCGGCCAGGAACTCCCGCAGCTCCTCCGGGGCGGCCCGCTCCCCCTCGCGGAGCACCACGGTGGCCAACGGCCGCTCGCCCCAGCGCTCGTCGGGCACGCCGACCACGCAGGCCTCCAGCACCGCCGGGTGGGCCATCAGGGCGTTCTCCAGCTCGACCGAGGAGATCCACTCGCCGCCGGACTTGATGACGTCCTTCGAGCGGTCGGTGAGGGTGATGTAGCCGTCCGGCGAGAGCGTGCCGACGTCGCCGGTGCGCAGCCAGCCGTCGCGGAACTTCTCCTCGTCCGGGGTGTCGTCGCCGAGATAGCGGGCGGTCACCCAGGGCCCGCGCACCTCCAGCTCGCCGACGGACGTCCCGTCGGCCGGCAGCGGCTCGCCCAGCGGGCCGACGATCCGGGCCTCGACGCCGGCCGGC
Source organism: Micromonospora citrea (assembly GCF_900090315.1). Lineage (NCBI taxonomy): Bacteria > Bacillati > Actinomycetota > Actinomycetes > Micromonosporales > Micromonosporaceae > Micromonospora > Micromonospora citrea. The sequence continues at coordinate 2,989,507 of NZ_FMHZ01000002.1, forward strand.
ACCCGGCCCTGCGTGTAGCGGTAGCGCCAGGCGTCGTCGCCGCTCGCCCCGGCCGGCGGGCGGGCCACCGAGCCCAGCGGTGACGTCTCGGTCATCCCCCAGGCGTGCACGACGTCGATGCCGTGCCGCTCGCCGAACGCGTGCATGAGCGCCGGCGGGCAGGCCGACCCGCCGACGATCACCTCCCGCAGCGAGGAGGTGTCCACGTCGTGGGCGTCCAGGTGGGCCAGCAGGTCGTTCCAGATGGTCGGCACCGCGCCGGCCAGGGTGGGCCGCTCGGCGGCGATCATCTCGGCGATCGGCGCGGCCTGGAGGAACCGGTCCGGCATGATCAGCGACGCGCCGGAGACGAAGGCCGCGTACGGCAGGCCCCAGGACATCGCGTGGAACATCGGCACGATGGCCAGCTCGCGGTCGGTCGGGCCGATGCCGAACGACTCCGGCATGCAGATCTGCAGCGAGTGCAGGTAGATCGAGCGGTGCGAGTAGGCCACCCCCTTGGGGTGACCGGTGGTCCCGGAGGTGTAACACAGGGCGGCGGCGTCACGCTCGTCCACCTCCGGCCAGTCGTAGACCTCCGGCCGATCGGCCAGCAGCGCGTCCCAGTGGTGTACGGCGATCCGGTCGCCGGCCGCCGCCACCAGCGGGGCCGGGTCACCGCCACCGACGACGACCACGTGCCGCACGGTGGTCAGCTCGCCGATCACGCGGGCGAGCAGCGGGATCAGCGTCGAGTCGACCAGCACCACCCGGTCCTCGGCGTGGTTGGCGATGTAGGCGAGCTGGTCCGGGAAGAGCCGGATGTTGAGGGTGTGCAGCACGGCGCCCATGCTCGGCACCGCGAAGTAGGCCACGAGGTGCTCGGTGTTGTTCCACATGAAGGTGGCGACCCGCTCGTCGCCGGTGACGCCGCACTCGTCGCGCAGCGCGTGGGCCAGCCGGGCGGCCGTCCGCCCGACCTCGGCGTACGACATCCGGCGCGGTTCACCGCCGGTCCACGTGACCACCTCGGCCGTGCCGTGCACGGTCGAGCCGTGGGTGAGGATCCGCGCGACCAGGAGGGGGGCGTCCATCATCGTGCTACGCATGGGTAAGAAGTTAGTGTCGGCGGTCACACCTTGGGAACCCTGGAAACCCCGTCCGCCCCCGGCCGGCCCCGTAAATTGTCCGGGTGAGCATCTCCTGGGCCGATTCCTACGTCGGGCAACTGCGTGCCCTGGCCGGTGACCGGACGCTGATGTTCGTCGGCGCCCGCGCCGTGGTCCGCGACAACGCCGGCCGCGTCCTGCTGATCCAGCGCTCCGACAACCACCAGTGGGCCCTGCCCGCCGGGGCGATGGAACTGGGCGAGTCGATCGCCGACTGCGCCGTCCGCGAGGTGCGCGAGGAGACCGGCCTGCGCGCGCTGCGGGTCAGCGCGTTCGCCCTCTACACCGGCCCGGACCGCACCCACACCAACATGTACGGCCACACCTACCAGATCTTCACGACCGCGTTCCGGGTCGAGGAGTGGGACGGCACGCTGGCCCGGGCCACCGACGAGACCGTCGACGCCGCCTTCTTCCACCGGGAGCAGTTCCCTGCCCCGCTCTCCGCGAGCGTCCCGGAGACCCTCGCCGACCTCGACGTCTTCGAGCAGACCAACCGGCTGATCCTCAAGTAGGCGACGCGCGGCCGGTTCCTCAAGTAGGCGACGCGCGGCCGGTTCCTCAAGTGGCCGGCGCGCGGCCGATCCTCGGGTGGCGGCACCTCCGCCCGGCCGCCCGGGGCGGATCAGAGCATCGTCTGGCTCTTCGCCTCCATCTCGGCGGCGGCCTCGCCCTTCGACTCCTCGGCCAGCGGCTTGCCGCCGGGGGCGGGCGCCTCGCCGCCCAGGCCGTCCGTGCCGCCGGTCGCGCCGCCCGGGCCCGCCCCGCGCAGCTTCTCGTTCGGCAGCGCGAGGGTGACCAGCACCGCCACGATCGCGATCAGGCCGGTGGTCAGGAAGACCAGGTGCAGCGACTCGACGAACGCCGCCTGGACGGCCGCGCGGACCGGGGCGGGCAGCGCCAGGATGGTGGCCGGGTCGTTGACCGAGACGTCGGCCCCGCCGCTCGCCGCCACCGCGGCCTGCTGCTGCGGCGGCAACTGCGCGATCGCCCCGGGCAGCCGCCCGGCCAGCTCGGATGTGAGCCGCGACGACAGCACCGCGCCGAGGATGGCGACGCCGAACGACCCGCCCAGCGAGCGGAAGAACGTCGCCGCCGAGGTGCCGGCGCCCAGGTCGCGCATCGACACGGCGTTCTGCACGGCCAGGATCAACGACTGCATGCACAGGCCCAGCCCGACGCCGATCACCACCATGAAGCCGAAGGCCACCCAGAGCGAGGTGCCCACCTCCAGCCGGGTGAACAGCAGCATGCCGACCAGCAGCACCGCCGCGCCCGCCACCGGGAACCACTTGTACCGCCCGATCCGGCTCATCGCCCGGCCGGTGAGCACCGAGGTGACGATGACGCCGGCCATCATCGGCAGCATCAGCAGGCCGCTGCGGGTCGGCGAGGCGCCCTTGACGATCTGCAGGTAGAGCGGGATGAAGATGATCGAGCCGAACATCACCAGGCCGAGCACGAAGCCGGCCGAGTTCGCCAGCGCGAAGGTGGCGCTGCGGAACAGCCGCAGCGGCAGGATCGGCTCGGCCACCCGGGCCTCCTGAAGCACGAAGAGCACGCCGAGCACCGCGCCCGCGACGAAGAGCCCGACGATCACGCCGGAGCCCCAGGCGTACTCGTTGCCGCCCCAGCTCAGCGCCAGCAGCAGGCAGCTCACCCCGGCGACCAGCAGCGCCGCGCCGAGCCAGTCGATCGCGTGGTCGCGCCGGGTGAACGGGATCAGCCGCAGCACCCGGGAACAGACCAGGATCGCCAGGATCCCCAGCGGCACGTTGACGTAGAAGATCCACCGCCAGTCGGTCTCGGCGAAGTAGCCGCCGACCAGCGGGCCGGCGACCGAGGAGAGGCCGAAGACGGCGCCGAAGAGCCCCTGGTAGCGGCCGCGCTCCCGGGGCGACACCACGTCCGAGATGATGGTGAACGCCAGCGTCATCAGGCCGCCGGCGCCGAGGCCCTGGATCCCACGGGTGACGATGAGCTGGGTCATGTCCTGCGACAGCCCGGCCAGCAGCGAGCCCAGCAGGAACGTGCCGATCGAGAAGAGGAACACCGGGCGGCGCCCGTACAGGTCGGCCATCTTGCCGTAGAGCGGCGTCGAGGCGGTGGAGGCGAGCAGGTACGCCGTCACGACCCACGAGTAGTGGTTGATCCCGCCCAGCTCGCCGACGATCGTCGGCAGGGCGGTGCCCACGATCGTCTGGTCGAGCGCGGCCAGCAGCATGCCGGTCATCAGGCCGAACATCAGCAGCCGGATCTGCCGCCCGTCGAGCGCCGGGGCCTCCGTGGTCATCCCAGGTCCTTTCCCCGTCCACCCGAAACATGCGCCGCTCGGCGGACCGTCGGCCGCGCCGCCCGGGAGGCCGGGCAACGGCGCCGGCCTCCCGGACGAGGAGTCACCGGGTCGGGTGCGGCCCTTCGGCGAACTCCTCGACGATCTTCGCGCAGAAGGCGGGGAGATCGTCGGGCTTTCGGCTGCTGACCAGGCCGTTGTCCGTGACGACCTGCTCGTCGACCCAGGTCGCGCCGGCGTTGGTCAGGTCGGTGCGCAGGCTCGGCCAGGACGTCATCCGCCGGCCCCGCACCACGTCCGCCTCGATCAGCGTCCACGGCCCGTGGCAGATCACCCCGACCGGCTTGCCGGCGTCGAAGAACGCCCTGACGAAGCGCACCGCCTCGGCGTCGGTCCGCAGGAAGTCCGGGTTCGCCACCCCGCCGGGCAGCACCAGCGCGTCGTAGCCGCCGGCGTCCGCGTCGGCCGCCGTCACGTCGACGTCGTACGTCTTGGACTGGTCCAGGTGGTTGAACGACTGGATCGTGCCGGGCCTGAGCGAGACCAGCTCGACCGTGGCGCCGGCCTGCTCGACCGCCTCGCGGGGCTGGACGTACTCGACCTCCTCGACGCCGTCGGCGGCCAGGAACGCGATCCGCCTGCCCTGAAGTGTCGTCGCTGCCATGTCGGTGTCCTCTCCTCTCCGGGGTTACCGTGCGTCCGTTCCCGGGGCCCGGTGCCCGAAACCCGCCTCCACGCGGCGTCCAGGTTTGACCCCGGTGCCTCGGGGGACCCCGAAGGGCATGGCAGGAGCAGCAGCGGAACAGCGCCGGCTCGCCACGGTGGTGGAGAGCTGGCTGGGGCGTCCCGTCCTGGTCATCGGCGACGCCATGCTCGACGACTGGCGGTTCGCCGAGTCGGACCGGCTCTGCCGGGAGGCGCCCGCACCCGTCCTCACCCTGCGCCGGCGGATCTCCGCGGCCGGCGGGGCGGCGAACACCGCCGTCAACGTCGCCGCGCTCGGCGGCCGGGCGGTGCTGGTGGCGCCCGTCGGCGCCGACGTCGCCGGGGACGAACTGCACGACTGTCTGGACCGGGCCGGCGTCTGGGACCGTACGGTCAACCAGCCCGGCCGCCCGACGCCGGTGAAGCGGCGCATGCTGGCCGGCAACCAGATCCTGCTCCGGGAGGACTCCGGCGACCCCGACGACGCGCTCGACGACGACGGGGTGGCCCGGCTGCTGACCGCGCTGGACTGCGCCACCGAGGAGTTGCGCGCCGCCGCCGGCGGCGAGGCGCCCACCCTGGTGGTCTGCGACTACGGCCTGGGCGCGCTGCCCGCGCCGGTGCGCGCCTGGCTGGTCGCCCAGCGGGAGCGGTACGCGACCGTCGCGCTGGACGCCCACGACCTGGCCGACTGGCGCGGTCTCGCCCCGACCGTGGTGACCCCGAGCTTCGCCGAGGCGACCCGGCTGCTGGCCCGGGCCGCCGGCGCCCGGCCGGCGCACGGCACCGAACTGCACCTCGACCACCCCGACGGCGACCCGGTCGACGGCCCCTCCGAACTCACCGTGGGCGCGGCCCCGGGCGGCCTCGGCGCGCCGCAGGGCGTCCGCGACCTCGACGTCCTGACCGGTGCCCACCCGGACCTCACCGCCGGAGCCCCGAGCCTGACCGGCGACGGCGCGGGCCCCACCACGGGCGCCGCGAAGCTGACCGCCGGCACCGCGGGCCCGACCGGCGGCGGCGCCGGCTCCCCGGGCCCGACCGGCGGTGGCGCGGGACCGGCCGCCCGCGGGGCGAGCCAGGTCGGCGGTGGCGTCGGGCCGACCGGCGAGCCGACGCCCGGCGAGGGCCGGGTGGCGATGACCGGGGACGGGACGACCGTGACCGGCACCGGGGTCACCGTGAACGCCACGGCCGGCGAGGGCGTCGACCGGGCGGTGCTGGCCGAGTCCCGCCTCGCCGAGCTGCGCGCGCACACCGGCGCGGACGTGGTGGCGGTGACCCTGGACACCGACGGTGCGGTGGTCGGCGGGGCCGACGGCGAGCCCCGGCGCAGCCACAGCACCCCCGTGCCGGCCAGCCACGCCGTCGGGGCGGGGGACGCGTACCTGGCGGCGATGACGCTGGCGCTGGCCGCCGACGCGCCGCTGCCGACCGCCGCCCAACTGGCCCAGCTCGCCGCGACCATCACCGTCTCGGACACCGGCACCTGCGTGTGCCGCCGGGAGGACCTGCTCGCCGCGCTCGACGTGCCGGTCGACGCGGCCGGGGACCGGGCGCTGGTGGGCGCCGACGAGCTGGCCGCGATCGCGGCGGAGCACCGCCGGGCGGGCCGCTCGATCGTCTTCACCAACGGCTGCTTCGACGTGCTGCACCGCGGCCACGTGCGCTACCTGGAGCAGGCCCGGGCGCTCGGCGACCTGCTGGTGGTGGCGGTCAACTCCGACGGCAGCGTACGCCGGCTGAAGGGCCCGGACCGGCCGGTGAACCCGGTCGAGGACCGCGTCGCCCTGCTCGCCGCGCTGGCCTGCGTCGACCACGTGGTGGTCTTCGAGGAGGACTCGCCGGCCAACCTGCTCGGGACGGTCCGCCCCGACGTGTACGTCAAGGGCGGCGACTACCCGCCGGAGATGGTCCCGGAGGCGCCGCTGGTGCGCCGGCTCGGCGGGCAGGTCCGCACCCTCGGCTACGTGCCGGACCGGTCCACCTCGGCGATCATCGACCGGATCCGGTCGCACGGCCACGAGGTCCCGGGCGACTCCCCGCTGACCAGCAAGCCGTCGTGAGCCGCCCGCTCGACCCCGGCACGGCCGAGCGGTTCCGCGCCCAGCGGCTGCTCGACGTGCTGGTCCCCACCCGCAACCGCCCGGCCGAGCTGGCGGTCACGCTGTCGGGGCTGGCCGCCCAGGAGGGCGTGCCCGGCTTCGGGGTGGTGGTCAGCGACCAGTCCGACGGCGCCGCCGCGTACCGGCACCCGGCGGCGGCCACCATGGTCCGGGCGCTGCGCCACCGGGGCCACCCGGTGCTGCTGACCCGCCGGCTGCCCCGGCGCGGGCTGGCCGAGCACCGGGCCTACCTGCTGGCCGCCTCCGCCGCCCGGTACGTGCTCTGCCTCGACGACGACGTCTGGCTGGAGCCGGGCGCGCTGCGCCGGCTGCTCACCGCCATCGAGGAGCTGGGCTGCGGCTTCGTCGGCAACGCCGTGCACGGGCTGTCGTACGCCGACGACGTCCGGCCGGAGACGCACCGGCACTACGAGGAGTGGACCGGCCGCCCCGTCCCGGAGCGGATCCGCCCGGGCACCCCGGAGTGGGACCGGGCGTCGATCCATCCGGCGGCGAACCTGCTGCACGTCACGCGGAAGCTGGACCTGCCGCCGGGGGCGTGGCGGGCGTACAAGGTCTCCTGGATCGGCGGCTGCGTGCTCTACGACCGGGCGAAGCTGCTCGACTCCGGCGGGTTCGACTTCTGGCGGCGCGTGCAGGAGAAGCACCAGGGCGAGGACGTCGCGGCCCAGCTCGCCGTGCTGGCGCGCCACGGCGGCGCCGGCGTCCTGCCCAGCGGCGCGTACCACCTGGAGTCGCCGACGACGGTCACCGAGCGGGACGTGGAGGCGTGGGAGGTCGTGCTCGCCGAGGAGGACGCGGCCCAGCCGGCCTGAGCCCTCCGCCCCGCTCGGGGTGCCCCGAGCCCGCGGCCCGGCGCTCCGCTCAGGACGCGCCGAGCCCGCCGCCCGCCGCTCCCCTCAGGGCGCGCCGGGTTCGGGACGCAGGAGCTCGCGGGCGGCCTCCACCACCTCGACGACCGGCACGTCGGTGACGAACGAGTCCCGGTGGGGGCACTCGCCGTCGCCCGGCCGGTGCGGATAGATGCCGGGGGTGCAGTCGACCCCGCAGACCGGGCACAGCACCGTCCAGGAGCTGATCGGGCGGTGCCGGCCACGCAGCAGGTTCGCCACGTTGATCATGTTGCCGACCCAGTAGATGCCGACGGTCGCGGTGCCCACGGCCGCCGCCAGGTGCAGCGGGCCGGTGTCGTTGGAGATCACCAGCTCGCACCCGGCATAGCAGCCGGCCAGCCCGCCGAGGCTGAGCGTGCCCACCTGCGGGCGGACCGGCACCCCGGCCGCCACGACCACCCGGTCCACCACGTCCCGCTCGGCGGGGGTTCCGGTGACCAGCACCTCGTACCCGTCGCCGACCAGCTCCCGGGCGACCTCGGCGAAGCGTTCGGCGGGCCAGCGCCGGCGGGTGTCGGTCGCGCCGGGGTGCAGCGCGACCCTCGACCGCCGCAGCGGGCCGAGCACCCCGGCCGCCTCGGCCCGGTCGGCGTCGGTCACGGTGAGCGCCGGCACGACAGTGGTGGCCGGCGCGCCCACCAGCGCGGCCACCTCCAGGTAGCGGATCACCTCGTGCTGGTAGTAGACGTACCGGATCCAGCGGTCCAGCGGCGGCGCGTCGTCGGCCCGCAGCCCCGCGGTGACCCGGGCGCCGAGGGCGGCGACGAGCGGATTGGAGTTGGCCCCGCCGCCGTGCAGTTGCAGCGCCAGGTCGAAGCGTTCCTCGCGGGCCGCGGCGAGGAAGTCGTCCGCCGACGACTCCGGCTCGCCCGGCTCCGGATAGCGGATCCCGGGCGCGGGCGGCACCACCAGCACCCGGTCCACCGGGCCCGGCCGGCCGCGCCAAAGCTTCGCGTGCCACGGCGCGCCGAGCAGCACGATCTCCGCCTCCGGGTACGCGGCGCGCAGCGAGTCCAGCGCCGGCAGGACGAAGATGAAGTCGCCGAGCGCGTTGGCGCGCAGCACGGCGATCCGCTCCACGTCGGGCACCCGCCCGGCGACCGGGCCGAGCAGGTCCGGGGTGACCACGCGGCCCCCCGTTACGGCCGGTCGGTCTCGCCGACGGCGATGTCCGGGTGGTGCATCTCCCGGTCGGCGGCCGGGTCGACGACGGTCCGCGTACCCACCGGGGCGCCGGCGCGGCCGACGGTGATGGTGCGGGGCGCGGGCCGGGCGGCCCGGGGCAGCCGAACCCGGAGCAGCCCGTGGTCCATCACCGCGTCGATGGCGTCGGGGTCCACCCGGGACGGCAGGTCGACCCGGTACTCGAAGCCCCGGGTCTCGAAGCCGCCGGGGATGCCGTGGTCGGCGTTGACCTCCGCCTCGGAGCGGGCCCGGACGCACAGCTCGCGGTCGTCCAGCTCGACGGCCACCTCCTCGGGCGCCACCCCGGGCAGCCGCACCACGACCTCCCAACCGTCGGCGGTCTCGGCCAGTTCGACGTCGGACGACCCCGCCCGTCCGCCGACCAGCCGGCGCAGCTCGGAGCGCAGGGACTGCAACTCGCCCATCGGGTCCCACCCCTGCTGGCGGCCCCGCCAGCCCCGGCCGGACCCGCCGCTCTGCTCGCTCATGCCGCCGGTCCTCCGCTGCGCTCGCTCATCGCACCTCTCCGATCCGCTGGGCGGCCGCCGTGGACCGCAGTGAGCTGGGGGCGTCCAGGCCGGCGTCCCGGTCCACCCCGACGCCGAGCCGGTCGACCAGTTCCCCGCCGAGCCAGGCGCTGATGCCGAGGATGGCCAGCGCGACGACCTCGATGGCGATCAGCGCGCCACCGGCGGCCCGGGAGTCGGCGTTGAGCCGCACCACCCAGATCGCGGCGAACAGCAGGATCACCGCCAGGTTGGCGGCGGCGTGGGTCAGCGCCACCCGCTTGGCGCGGGTCCCCGAGGGGATGGCCAGCAGGTCGACCGTCCCGGCCGCCGCGGCCAGCAGGCCGCCGACGAGGCCGACGGTGATGTTCCAGTACGCGACCTCGCCGAGGAGGTCGGGCCCGCCGACGGTGTCCACCACGTCGAACAGGACCGCCGTGACCAGCAGGGCCACCGGGAACATGACGAGCATGGGGTGGACGGGGTGGCCCAGCACCTTGAGTCGGCTCTCCACGCGGGCCTCCACTGCTCGGTCTCTCCGGGTGGGTCGGGTGAGGCGGTACCCCCGCCGTCGAGGGACAAACCTCCGCCGGTCAGCGCCCCCTAGGCTGGCGGCCGACGGGCGCGCCGCCCGTCGGGATCAACGCACGGGGGAGGGTCACGTGACGGTGGAGATCACCTCGTACGAGGAGCTGCGCGAGCTGCTGGGCAGGCCGATGCCGCGGGCGCTGAACAAGGAGCGTCCCGTCCTGCACCCCAGGGACCGGCAGTGGCTCGCGGCGTCGCCGTTCTGCCTCGTGGCGACGGCCGGCGCGGACGGCACCTGCGACGTCTCGCCGAAGGGCGACCCGCCCGGCTTCACGCTGGTGCTGGACGAGCGGACCATCGCCATCCCGGAGCGGCCGGGCAACCGGCGCGCGGACGGCTACCGCAACATCCTGGACAACCCGCACGTCGGGCTGATCTTCCTGATCCCGGGGCGCACCGACACGCTGCGGATCAACGGCCGGGCGCGGCTGGTCCGCGACGCCCCCTGGTTCGACGACATGGTGGTGAAGGGCCACCGGCCCGTCCTCGCCGTGGTGGTGGAGATCGAACAGATCTTCTACCACTGCGCGAAGGCGTTCCTGCGGTCCCAGCTCTGGCAGCCGGAGAGCTGGCAGCCGGACGCACTGCCGTCCCGGGCGCGGCTCGTCAAGGAGCTGGAGGCGCCCGAGGCGAGCCTCGCCGACCTGGAGCGGCACTACGGCCCGGACTACGTGAAGAGCATCTACACCTGACCGTCCCCGATCGGGCTGCCGCCCCCGATGACCGCCGCCCGTCGTCCCGCGCGACCTGCCGGCGCGGGCCGTCGGACCGGCCCTGACGTTTGCGCCGGCTGCCGAGGGTACTGATACGGGGACGATCCGCCGCGCCATGCGGCACCACACACCCCCTGGACACGGGTCGAAGGAAGGACGGACCTCCCATGCCCACGCGAAGCAGCTCGGGATCGACCGCGACCAAGAACCCCCCGGGCAACCAGACGCCGAACACCCCGGACATCAACGAGAGCGAGATCGCGCGGATGAAGGTCGACGACCTCCGCGACCGCCTCCGCCGGCGCGGCGTCACCGACACCGCCGACATGAAGAAGGACGACCTGGTCAAGGCCCTCGTCAAGAGCATGAAGGCGGGCACCGGATCGTCGGGCTCCGCCCGCTCGGCCGGCTCCTCGGGCTCCTCGTCCGGCGGCATCCGGACCGGCGCGCAGACCTCCAGGTCGGTGAAGTACTCGCAGGTCATCGACTCCGTCGACGACGAGCCGGAGCGGCCCGGCCGCAGCCTGGTCACCACCGACCACGAGGTGATCCGGCAGTGGGCCGAGGCCCGCAACGGTGTTCCGTGCACCGTCGACGGCACCGACCACGACGGCCACGCCGGTGTCCTGCGCTTCGACTTCCCGGCCAACGGCCGCGAGGACCGGCTGCGCGAGATCAGCTGGGAGGAGTGGTTCGACGCCTTCGACAAGCGCCGGCTGAACTTCATCTACCAGGAGGAACGCTCCGACCGGCGGCAGAGCAACTTCTTCCGGTTGGAGAGCCCCGACCGCGAGGACGGCTGAGCCTCGTCGTACCCGTCGAAGGCCCGGGCCGGCATGCCGCCGACCCGGGCCTTCGCGCGTCGTCCGGCCTGCCCGCGTGGCCCGGCCTTCATCCGTCGTCCGGCGTCCTTTGTGGTGTTCCGGCAGGTCCGGCGATTGAGCGCCCTCGCTGGGGGTAGGAGTTCAGGCAGACGAGGGACGGCTCTCCCCTCCGAGAAGATCGATTCGACCAACGAGGAGGAATACCCGTGACCACGAAGGTCGAGAAGTCCATCGAAGTGCAGGTTCCGGTGAGCACCGCATACAACCAGTGGACGCAGTTCGAGGAGTTCTCCCGCTTCATGGGTGGCGTCCGCGAGGTGCGCCAGCTCGACGACCGGCGGATGCACTGGGTCGCCGAGATCGCCGGTGTCCAGCGTGAGTGGGACGCGACGGTCCTGGAGCAGGTGCCCGACCGGAAGGTCGCCTGGGCGGCCACCGAGGGCGCGACGAACGCGGGGGCGGTCTACTTCCAGCCCGTCGGCCCCGACCGCACGATGGTGCAGCTGCACCTCGAGTACGAGCCCGAGGGCATGGTCGAGAAGGCCGGCGACAAGCTGAACATCGTCGAGCGGCAGGCCGAGTCCGACCTGCGGAAGTTCAAGTCGTACATCGAGGAGCGCGGCGTGGAGACCGGGGCCTGGCGTGGCACGGTCGACGGCGGCCTCGGGGTGGGCACGCCGGGCGTCGAGCACGCGGCGGCCACGCGCGGCGACAGCGGCAAGGCCGGCGTGTCCGGCAAGGCCGTGGCCGCCGGCGCGGCGGTGGCGGGGGCGGCTGCGGCCGGAGCCGCGGCGGCCGCGAAGCGTCGCTCCGACGACACGGACGACCGCCCGATCACCACGACCGACACCGCCTACGTGGTGACCGACGCCGAGGTCGTGCCGGAGCCCGGCGCCGCCGGTCACCCGCACCGCACGCTCTGACGGTTTTCCCGTACGCCCACCGGCGTCAGCGGACGGCCCAGGTCCCCCGGACCTGGGCCGTCGCTCGTGCCCGCCCGGCAGGCGGGGCGAACCGTCAGGGGCTCCGCGACCGCGTGGCGGGCGTTCGGCCGGCCGGGCCGGCGGCGCGGGAGGCGTCAGGCTACGTCCGCGACGGCCATCCGGGTCCGGCGGCGCGGGGTGCGTCAGGTGACGTCCGCGATGGCCATCCACAGGTGGCCGTCCGGGTCGGCGAAGACGCCCGTGAACGCCCACGGCCGCTGTCCCGGTTCGACGACGACCTCCGCGCCGGCCGCCCGGGCCCGCTCGACGAGCCGGGTGGCCTCCTCCGGCGTCGCGGCCGGGAGGCTGAGCACGCACTCGCTCTGCCCCCGCGCCGCCATCTGAGCCTCGCCGATGACCCAGCCGAACCCGCCGGTCGGCACCAGCATGATCCGCAGGCCCTCGTTGACCACGAACTGCAACGGCTCGGGAATGCCGTCCTCCGCCGGCTCCCCGACCGCCTCCAGGCCGAGCGCGTCCTGGTAGAAGCGGTACGAGGTCTGCCGATCGGCGATCGGCAGACTGACGACGACCGGTGCGTACTGCATGAGGTTGCCTCCGAAGGGCTCGCGTTACGACGTGTCATCAGGGTGGACGTGGTGGGACGCGGAAACTCACCGCCGGAGTCGCGCCCGCCGGCCAGTCACTCGCTCCAGCCCGCCGGGTTGGTGCACGACTCCCGCGAGATGCCCGAGCCGGTCTCCGGCCAGCCGCCGAAGCGCTCGTCGTGCAGGTGGGCGAAGAAGTAGCACATCCCCTCGCACTCGCCGTCCGGGACGGCCACGGCGGGATCGGCGTCGACCGCCTCGTAGAACTCACGCCCCAGGGCGACGACGAAGCCCCGGCAGTAGAGGAAGCCGTCGTCGGAGCCGTCGGTCACGTCGTGGACGTCGGCCCGGTCGATGTCGTGCAGCTTGCGCTCCACCACCCGGTCGAGGTCGGTCAGCTCCCGGCTGGACAGGCCGGCGCTGAGCTGCCGGAGGCTGTCGAGGAACGGGTCGAGCCACGGGTCGAGGGCGTAGCGGCCGTCGTCATCGTCGTCGGCGTCGGGATCCCGGGTCAGCAGTGCCCGGCGCAGCGCGGCGGGCTCGGGGCCCAGCCGCTCCCAGGCGGACTCGACGAGGGCCCAGAAGCGGGCCTCGTCCTCGGCGCTCGGCAGCTTGACGACACCATCGGCAAGGTCGGTCACGGCGGGAGCGTATCGAGCACGACCGACATCCCTGCCCCGCCGACTCCCGCCGCCGGACCGCACGTCGCGGGCGCGGCCCGGTTTTCAGGGCCCCGCCGTCGGGTGGAAGCGTTGCCGGTACGCGGTCGGCGTCGTGCCGAGCACCCGGTGGAACGAGCGGCGCAGCGTCTCGGCGGAGCCGAATCCGGTGGCGCGGGCGATCGCGGCGACGCTCGCGTCACCCGACTCCAGCAGCGCGCGGGCCGCCTGGATCCGCACCTGCTCGACGTACTGGCCGGGGGTGCGACCCAGCTCACGACGGAACAGCCGGGTGAGGTGCCGCTCGCTGACCAGCGCCCGGGCGGCCAGCGTGCCGAGCCGGTGGTCGCCGTCGGGCTGGCTGGTGACCGCGTCGAGCACCCCCCGCAGCACCGGGTGCCGTGCCGCCGGCACGAAGTGCGGATCGCTGAACTGCGACTGCCCGCCGACGCGCCGGGGGAAGACCACCAGGTGCCGGGCCACGGTGCGGGCGCGGGCGGCGCCGTGGTCCTCCTCGACGAGCGCGAGGGCGAGGTCGATGCCGGCGGTCATCCCCGCCGAGGTGCGTACCCGCCCGTCGCGGACGTGGATCGCGTCCGGCTCGACGGTGACGTCGGGAAAGCGCGCGGCGAATTCGGCGCAGGAGTTCCAGTGGGTGGTGGCCCGGCGGCCGGCCAGGAATCCGGCCTCGGCGAGCAGGAAGGCGCCGGTGCACACGGACGCCACGCGGCGCGCCCCCGCGCCGATGCGGCGCACCTGGCCGGCCGCCGCCGGGTCGGCGTCGAGTTCGCGCACGCCCGGCACGAGCAGCGTGTCGACCGGCGGGCGGACGTCGGGCAGGGCGAGGTCGACGCCGAGCGGCGTGCCGACGTCGGCCGGCACCGGGCACCCGTCGGGTGAGGCGACGAGGATCCGGTAGCCGCCGGCGCCGTGGAGCACCTGCATCGGCCCGGCCAGGTCGAGCAGCACGACGCCCGGGCGGACCACCAGCACGACGGTGCGGGTGGCGCCGGTACTCATGATCGGTAAGTCTGCGCCGGCCCCGGGCAGGTCCGCAAGGACCCGGTCCCCACCGGAACGGACCTGCCGCCCACACTGCCGGACCTCGAAGCCCGGCCCGGGAACCACCTCCGTGACCGGCGCGACCGTTACGACATGACAGCGTCACACTCGAACCCTCCGCCCGGGCGGCGGCCGGTGGCCTCCCGCCGCGCGGTGCTCGGCGTCTCGGCGGCGGCGCTGGCCGGCGCGGCCGGTGCCGTCGCCGCCGTCGCGCGCGGCGGTGATCCGGCGCCGGCCCAGCCACCGGCCACCGTGCCGTTCCACGGCCGCCACCAGGCCGGGATCGCCACCCCGAAGCAGCGGTACGCCGTCTTCGTCGCCTTCGACCTCGTCACCCGCGACGTGGCAGTGCTGCGGAACCTGATGCGCGACTGGACCGAGGTGGCCGACCGGGTCACCCGCGGGCAGCGACCGCTGCCCCGGGGCAACGCCCCGGCCGGCGCGGCCGTCGACAGCGGGGACGGCGACGGGCTCGCGCCCGCCCGGCTCACCATGACGTTCGGCTTCGGGCCGGGCGTTTTCGACGCGCGGTTCGGCCTGGCCGCGCGGCGGCCACCGGCGCTGCGCGACCTCCCCGCCTTCGCCGGCGACGAACTCGACCCGGCGTACACCGGTGGCGACCTGGTCGCGCAGGTGTGCGCCGACGACCCGCAACTGGCCAGCTACGCGGCCCGGCAGTTGCGCAGCCGGGTCATGGGCATCGCCCGGTTGCGCTGGGTCCAGCGGGGTTTCCAGGGATATCCGGCGGACGGCGGCACGCCGCGCAACCTGTTCGGGCAGAAGGACGGCACCGCGAATCCGGCCCCCGGCACGCCCGAGTTCGCCGACACGGTGTGGGTGCCCGACGGGGCCGATCCCGCCTGGATGGCCGGCGGCACGTTCCTGGTCCTGCGCCGGATCCGGATGTCGCTGGCGACGTGGGACCTGACTCCGCTCGCGGAGCAGGACGCGATCCTCGGTCGGCACCGCGACACCGGCGCGCCGCTGTCCGGCGGCTCCGAGTTCACGGCGCCCGACCTGGATCGCACCGGGCCCGGCGGCGCGCCGGTGATCGCGGCCGACAGCCACGTCCGGCTGGCCCGGCCCTTCAAGATGTTCCGCCGGGGCTTCAACTACGACGACGGGCCGCAGGGCGACGAGCCGCACGCGCACCCGGCCGGCACCGAGCCGCACGACCACGCCAACCACCGGCACGACTACGACGCCGGGCTGCTGCTGGCCGTGTACGTGCGCGACCCCGGCGCGCAGTTCGTCCCGGCGCAGGAGGCGCTCGCCCGCGCCGACCGGCTCACCACGTTCACCACACACGTCGGCAGCGGCGTCTGGGCCGTCCCGCCGGGCGCGGAGCCCGGCGGCTACGTCGGCCAGGCGCTGCTCGGCTGAGCCACGTCCCGCAACGAGAGGACCTTCCGATGGACCCCTTCCACGAGCTGCCGTTCCCGTCGACCGAGCTGGCGCGGGAAACCGCCCGGTACGTGCGGCAGCGCGCCGATCCGGCGATCTTCAACCACAGCATGCGGACCTACCTCTACGGCCGGTTCCTCGGCGAGCAGCGCGGCCTGCGGCCCGACCGCGACTACGACGACGAGTTGCTGTTCCTCGGCTGCGTCCTGCACGACGTCGGGCTGACCGACGACGGCAACGGCGACCAGCGCTTCGAGCTGGACGGCGCCGACCTGGCCGCGCGGCACCTCACGGCGCACGGCGTGCCGCCGGACCGGGTCGAGGTCGTCTGGGACGCCGTCGCCCTGCACCTGTGCGGCGACATCCCGCTGCGCAAGCGGCCCGAGATCGCGCTGGTGACGACCGGCGCCGGGTACGACCTGCAACCGGACGGTCCGCCGCTGCCGCCCGGGTACGCCGACCGGATCCACGCCGTGCTGCCCCGCCTGCGCGCCACCGTGGTGCTCCACGACGCGGTCGTCGGCCAGGCGCTCGCCAAGCCGCAGAAGGCGCCGCCGTACAGCATGCCGGGCGAGCTGGTCCGGCAGCACACGGGCGCGACCTGGCCGACCTGGGAGGAGCTGATGCGGATGGAGCCGAGCTGGGGCGACTACTGATGTCGGAAACTGTGCGGACGATGGCGTTCCAGACACTGGCCGGGGCTCTTCGACCACGACAGGATCTTCAGCAGCAGATCACTTCAAGTCGCGGGAGCAAGAGATGGCAACGGTTCGGCACGTGGCGGTGTACGGCGCGTACGGGCACACCGGTCGGTTCGTGGTCGCCGAGCTGCGGGAACGCGGATACGTCCCGCTGCTGGTCGGCCGCGACCAGGACAAGCTGCGGGCGCTGGCACGTGACTTCCCGGGCCTGCGGACGCGGCAGGCGTCGGTCGACGAGCCGGCCGCCCTCGACCGCGCCCTCGACGGCGCGGCCGCCGTGATCAACACCGCCGGCCCGTTCGCCTCGACCGCCGCCCCCGTCATCGAGGCGGCGCTGCGCGCCGGCATCCCGTACGTCGACGTGGCCGCCGAGATCGAGGCCAACGTCGACACGTTCGCCGACTTCGCGGAGCGCGCCCGCGCCGCCGACACCGTGGTGGTCCCGGCGATGGCCTTCTACGGCGGCCTCGGCGACCTGCTCGTCACCACCGCCATGGGCGACTGGACCGCCGCCGACGAGGCGCACATCGCCTACGGTCTGAGCAGCTGGCACCCCACCGGCGGAACCGTCGCCTCCGGCGTGATCTCGGCACAGCGCCGCGGCGGCCGCCGGGTCCGCTACACGGGCGGTCAGTTGGAGTACCACAACGACGAGCTGCCCACCCTGGAGTGGTCCTTCCCCGACCCGCTGGGCACCCAGAACGTCATCGGCGAGTTCTCCATGGCCGACATCGTCACCGTCCCCAGCCACCTGGCAATCCCCGAGGTGCACACCTACATGACCGCCAAGGCGGCCGGGGACCTGTTCGCCCCCGACGCCGCGGCGCCGACCGCCGTCGACGAGCGCGGTCGCTCCGCACAGACCTTCCACGTCGACGTCCGCGTCCGCTCCGGCGACACCGAACGCCGCGTGATCGCCACCGGCCAGGACATCTACGCCATCAGCGCGCCGCTCGCCGTGGAGGCCGTCGACCGCATCCTCACCGGCCGCACCAGGACCACCGGCGTCGCCTCCGCGGGCGCCCTCTTCGACGCCCCGGACTTCCTCGACGCCCTCTCCCCGTACCTCACCCTCCACACCCCGGCCGACACCCGCGCCTGACCGGCGACCCGCGCCGTGCTCCAGACTGCGCCCAGCACGGTCGAGCGATCCCGTGAAACGAAGATGCCCAGGTCGTCGACCTGGGCATCTTTCCGGCCGCCTGACCGAATCGGACCGTCGACCGATGCCTTACGAAATCACGATGGGCGACGCGGCGAGCGATTGCGGCTTTCGGTCCCGTGAACGCTTGCCGTACGGGACGGCGGTGCAGCCGGGTCACACCGGTCGGGAGTGCTGGTCATCAGCTCGCGGAATCCGGGAACAGGTACAGGTCGAGCCACAGTCCCTGGCCGTCGATCTCCAGCTGCTGACTGCTGCCTGAGAGGCTGGGCGGGCCGGCGTAGGTGCCGGTGAGCGTGTAGAGGCCCGGGTCGACGTCGAACTGGAAGTAGCCGTCGGGGCCGGTGATCATCTCGATCCCGGCCGGCTCCAGCCGGATCGTCGCCCCCGCCACCGGCAGCCAGGTGGTCATGTCGAGCGCCTGGCCCCTGAGGTCCCAGATGACCGACACCGTGAAGGTCGCCTGCGTCATGGAGCTGCGCCGGCCGTGCCGGTCGACCGCCACCGCGTGCACCGGACGCTCACCGCTCACGCTGCCGACGTCGATCGTCACATTGGCCGTGCCATCAGAGCCCGCCAGGACCTCGCTGCCCAGACTGGTGTTGTCGACGCTGTACCGGAAGCTGGCCACCTTGGGGTCACCGTTCGCGTGGAACCTGACGGCAAGCTGACCGCCTTCAACCGCGCTGCCCCCGTTCGGGAAGCTGATCGCCGGCTGGAGGGGCACCTTCGTCGTGGCTGACGGCGCGACGGCCGCCGACGCGGGCGGGGCCAGCACCGTAAGGCTGGCGGCCAACAACACCAGCGACGCGGTCACCGCAACGAGGCCACGGCGGGTAGAACGGGTGCGCGTACCCGAGGCTGGTCCGACAGACATCCGAGCCCTCGAATCATCAGAAGGTCATGGCCTGGTCAAGCTAGCAAGCGCCTGCCAGCTCGCGGACCTGAAAACGGTGCACATGTCGATCGCCACCGCCTGGATCTGGTCCCGCCAGGCTGGTGAGCGAGCGGTCAGCCCGATGAGCTGCGAGCCCTTCACGCTCGGGTCGGCCCCAACACCCCTCGACAGGCAAGGCGCAAATGGCCGTCCAACCTCCGCAGGCCAGCGAGTCTCGCCGTGGCGGCGGGCGCCAACGTCAAGGCGGTGCAGCGGATGCTCGGGCACGCCTCGGCGTCGATGACGCTGAACCTGGACGGGGGTCTGTTCGGCGACGGCCTGGACGCTGTCGCCAATCGGTTGGATGAAGCAGTCGCTGCACGAGACGAGGATTTCCGAGGACTCGACCCGTCAGCGGCGGCGTGGCCGACCTCGGGAAACGGCGAAGCCCAGGTCGTTGACCTGGGCTTCTTCACCGAGCCGCCTGACGGAATCGAACCACTTGGTCATCGCCACGGATGCGGGCGTGCAGGTGCATGTCGTGCCGTCCGTCGGAGTGGATGGCGTCGCTGCGTTTGGTGCCCTCGAGTAGAAACCCGGCTTTGACAGCGACGCGGCAGGAGGCATGGTTGCGGGTTGAGTGATCCAGATGCAGACGATGGAAACCAGCCTCGCCGAGCGCCCAGACGCTCAGGCCCATCAGCGCCCGGGAGGCCACGCCTGCTCCACGAGCAGCCGGGAGCACCCAATATGCGCACCCTGCGACACCGTCATCGAGACTCATGCTGCCCATGGCGATGCGCCCCAGCACCTCACCGCCGCCGCGCGTCACCGCCCAACTCGCGCCCGTCTCCTGCTCCCAGGCCTGGCGATACTGCTGGAACCACTCACGGACCTGGTCCTCAGATGCGGGTTGGCGAGTGTGCCAGTGCTGGATCTCGGGGTCCCGGTACGCAGCGAGAAAGACCGGCGCATCGGAAGGTTCCCAAGGTCGCAAGAGGAGGCCACCCTGCGCGGAAAGCATCGGTTGCGGATCTGCGGCGAGGGTGCCGGCGGGAATAGCAGGTGGCGTCGAAAGGGAGGACCGCACCCGCCTATGCTCTCCTGGCGACGATGACCCGCGTCAAGTTCCCAGGCGTAGACCGTCCCGCATCCCCTTACGGGCGTCTGCCAAGGCGGCCATCACCCGGGGTGACTGGATCGACCCGGCTCGGACTCGGGTGACGGTGGGCGCCTGGGCGTCGCAGTGGATGGCGGCTCAG
Organism: Micromonospora citrea; assembly: GCF_900090315.1. Taxonomy (NCBI): domain Bacteria; kingdom Bacillati; phylum Actinomycetota; class Actinomycetes; order Micromonosporales; family Micromonosporaceae; genus Micromonospora; species Micromonospora citrea. Next base: position 3,009,146 of record NZ_FMHZ01000002.1, read on the forward strand.
GTGCAGCTCAAGCCGTCGACGCGCGCCCCTCCGCGTCGATGACGCTGAACGTGCACGCGGGGCTGTTCGGTGACGACCTGGACGCGGTCGCCAACCGGCTGGACGAGGCGGTCGCTGCACGGGATGCGGACCATTTGCGGACTGGCACCGTCAGCGGCGACGTGATCGACCTCGGGAAACGGCGGAGGCCAGGTCGTTGACCTGGGCTTCTTCACCGAGCCGCCCCCGCTGTCCGTCGATCTCTTGCGGACTGGATGCGGACCGCTCGCCGGGCGCAGCGTCAGCTAGGGAATTGTCGATGTGCGGCCGTCATCAGGCCGGCTGTCCGGACGCGACCGGTAGAAGTCGTTGGCGGACGGCAGGGCGAGCAGGACCATGGCGACCAGCAGCGCTGGGGAAGCCACAAACCCGGAGAACGTGGCGACGGGCTCAAGCCATGCGGGCATCAGCTGACCGGCGACCGCATGGACCGTATCCCACTCGGTCCTGTCCGGGGATTCGCCGCCGGGGGCCGGGAGGAGGGACAGCGCCAACGCGCAGCCGGCCACCGCCAGCGTCAGACCGCCGATAATCCAGGTGACGATCCGGGTCCAGTTTTGGCCGGCGGGATTGACCAGCGCCAGCACCAGGAGGGCGAGGGCGGTCAGCATCACGACAAGGGCGACGCCCATGAGGAACACCAGTGGCAATGCCCCGAACCCGTCGGGCGTGCCCACTGCCTCATGCGCGCTCAGGTACGCGTTCTGCTCGACCGCCTCCACCGCCACCTGGGCCAGCCGGGCCAGGCCGCTAAGCGCCAGCAGCAGGCTGGACACGACGACGACGGCAGGCGTCCGTCGCCGGGTCACCTGACTCGCGAAATTCCCCGTATTCATCAGGACGGATGCTAATGCCCTGTCCGCCGTCCCGGTGAAGCGAATCTCCTCGTCGGGCAGGCGTAGACCGTCCAGCCTCCCCGGACGGGGACAAGGTGGAGCGCCCTACCGGACGACGACCGGGCCGGCGCGGCCCGCTTGCGGGCCGCCTTGATGTTCCTCACCCTCACCCTCGGCTCCTACGGCCGTGTCCACACCGACGGCACCTCCGTCAACCCCGACGCCTACAACTACCGACGCGCCGCCTCGACGCCGTCCACTTCCCCCGGCTACTCGACCGGTTCTGGCAGAACCTGCGCCGCGCGGTCGGCTGGAACATCCAATACGCCGGAGCCGTCGAGCCGCAACGCCGCCTCGCCCCACACGCGCACTTCGCCATCCGGGGCACCATCCCCCGCGCGCTGGTGCGGCAGGTAGCCGCCGCCACCTACCACCAGGTGTGGTGGCCCTCGGTCGACGTGCGCGTCTACGAACCAGGGCGAGCGCCGCAATGGAACGCCGACGCGGGCGGCTACACCGACCCGGACAGCGGCGACCTGCTGCCGACGTGGGATGACGCCCTGAACCAGGTCGACGTCGACCCCGACGCCGAACCCGACGCCGAACCCGTGCACGTCGTCCGCTTCGGTGCCCAGGTCGACGCCAAGGGCGTCCTCGCTGGCACCAAAGACGCCGACCGCTGCGTCGGCTACATCACCAGTTACCTGACCAAGCAAGCCGCCGACTGCCACGACGCGACCACCGGCCGGCAGCGGGCACACCTGGAACGGCTCTGGCAGGAGCTTCGGCACACGCCGTGTTCGGAGCGGTGCGCGAACTGGCTGCTCTACGGCGTCCAACCGAAGAAGGCCCGACCCGGGTTGAAGCCGGGGAACTGCAAGAACAAGGTGCACAAGCGGGAAACCCTCGGCATCGGCGGCCGACGCGTCCTCATCTCCCGACAATGGTCCGGCAAGACCCTCGCCGACCACCGCGCCGACCGGAAGGAATGGGTCAAGGCGCTCCTCGTTGTCACCACCGACGCCGATACCGCCCCGGCCGGCAGCGCACAACGGCACGCGTGGGAACTCGCCCGACCAACCGACCCTGACGTGCCGCCCTGGGCCACCGGGTCCTACGCGCCATCTCCGAACGCATCCAATGGCGCGCACAACTCGACGCCGCCAGACGCGATCAGGCACGGCCCAGTGTTCGGCAACTGCGACCGAGGAGGGAGCTACATGAAGGCCCGGACCATCGAACCGCCGTGGACGGCTGAGGGCGCATCGGCGCTCCTCGCTGCGAGTGGCACGGCTGGATCTGCTGCGGCGTCGATGACGCTGGACGTGTACGCGGATCTGTTCGGTGACGACCTGGACGCGGTCGCCAACCGGCTGGATGAGGCGGCCGCTGCGCGGGATGCGGACCATTTGCGGACTGGCACCGTCAGCGGCGGCGTGGCCGACCTCGGGAAACGGCGACGCCCGGTCGTTGACCTGGGCTTCTTCACCGAGCCGCCTGACGGAATCGAACCGTCGACCTACGCATTACGAGTCGGCTGCCTTCGACATGCCCAGCGGCAGGGAGGAAGAGGAGGATCCAGCAAACAGAGCAGAGGTTACGGCCGACGCCCTCGACCGGGAGTTGACGGTGCTGGAGCTGCTTGCCCCCCCGCGAGGTCTATGTCGCTGCGGCACGCTACGCAACAGCGGCACTGACCGGGACACCTCGTCTCTACGCGGACGAACTAAGGCGTGTTTCATAAGCGGGTCAGAGCCACTCGCAGATGATGGTGATGGTCAGGACGGCCTGGAACCGGACGGCCAACTTGTCGTAGCGGGTGGCCACGCCGCGGTGGCGCTTGAGTCGGGCGATGCCGTTCTCGACTGCGTGTCGCATCCGGTAGAGGTCTCGGTCGAACTTCGGCGGGCGTCCGCCGCGGCTGCCCTTGGCCTTGCGGTGAGCGTCCTGGTCGGTCTTGCTCGGAATGCAGGTCTTGATCCCACGCCTTCGCAGGTAGGCGCGGTTACCGCAGCTGGTGTAGGCCTTGTCCGCCAGGACCAGGTCGGGGCAGGTGCGGGGCCGGCCCACCCCGAGACGGGTCACCCTGATACGGCGCAGGACCGGGATGAACTGCGGGCTGTCACCACGGTGCCCGGCAGTCACCACCATCGACAGGACCTTCTGCCCCTGCTCACAGGCCAGATGCGTCTTGGTGGTCAGACCGCCGCGAGATCGTCCGAGGGCGTGATCGGCGGGTTCGTCGTGCACGCCGCCGGGCGGCTCTTTCTGCAGGTGGCCGTCTCTGCGGGCGCCGGCGGCGTGTTGGTGGGCGCGGCTGGTCATCGAGTCCACGCTGATCGTCCAGCCGATCCGGCCTTGCGCATCTGCGGTGGCCTGTGACGCGGCCAGGATCTTGTCCCAGGTGCCGTCGCGCTGCCAGCGACGGAACAGGCCATAGAGCGTCTGCCAGGGTCCGTACTCGGCCGGGACGTCACGCCAGGGCGACCCGATCCGGATCCGCCACCTGATCCCGTCGAGGAGCTGCCGTTCTTTCGGCGGCCGACCCTTCGCCGACGCGGCAGGCAGCAGTACGGCGAGCCGCTGCCACTGGGCGTCGGTGAGGTCATGCCGCCTCGTCACCGCTACGCTGGCCACGAGGTCTCCGGTATGAAGTTCTTGCTTGGTCGCAGAACCAGATACCGGAGACCTCTTCAGTTGTCGATCACCGCCACGCCGTGACCCTCACCGGCCACCACGACTTCTGAAACACGCCTTAATAGCATCCATCCGCCTTGATCTTGGCGTCGATGAGATATCCCAACTGGCCGGCGTTGAACTCCCGGGACCTCCCAGGCCGTAGGAGCCGTCCCGACGCTCCTACGGAGGAGCAACCCGGCGACTCCTTGACCCCCAGGCAACGATCAAGCTACGCGGACCTGCCCCTTCTCCCGTCGTACCCTGGACTCTCAGTCCGTCATCGTCCACCGGTGTGCGCGCCGGTCCGCCCCGGTCGTCACTCAGTTAGTCACCCACCCACGCGAGGTCGAGATGGCTCGTCGTCCTTCCGGGGTCATGTCCTCGCCGTCGTGCCCCGGCATCGTGATCCTCCACGAGAACATGTCGACGGAGTGCGGCCGGGCCGACTGCCCCGGAGCGGAACGCGGCGGCCAACGTGCGCGCTTGCGGCATCACCGGCTGCGGGCGGCGCCCGTCCGGTCCGGGGTGGAGCGAGCAGACGCCTTCGGTGTGAAAGAATGATCAACCGCCGATGAGCTGCGCAAGTAGCCGGAATGAGCTGCCGGAACAGTCCACCATCGTCCGTGGGCGTCCGGCGTCGGCCGCCCCGGTTGTCACTCAGTTCGTCACCCACCCAGCGTCGTTGACTCCCCTAGCGGGTCCTGGGCACGCCCAGAGCCTGACTCCACTGGCCATGGTGTCGCCATGATCCTTCGCCACATCACGATTGACTGTGCCGATCCCTACAGGCTAGCCCGACGGCACCGGCTCGCTCGCGCCGCGGGCCGTGCAGGGTCCCGTCACGGCACGGCCGGCGAAATGCGACCGGATCCGCTTGCGCAGATAGGTCTGTAATGCAAACCTATCTTCATGACACATGAATCTGCCCCCCAGGCGGACAACCCTCGCGAGCTGCTGGCGGCCGTGCGTGACCTGACGCGCAGGGTCCGTGTCGCCCAGCGCGGCACCTGGTTCCCACTGCTGGTCTTCGCGACGATCACACTGGTCGCGATACCCGTCTACCGGTACGCCCCCTACCTCGACCTCTTCGACACCTGCCGCTCCCGCCCGGGCCACACGGTCTGCATGGCGCCCAACCCGACGGAGCTCGTGTACTGGACGGTCGCGCTGGTGCTCGCCTACGCGGCGATCGCAGGCTTCTACGTCAGGCAGTCCCGACGGCGCGGCGTGGGCACCCCCATCCGCCCCTACGTCGTCGTCGGTGTCGCGCTGGCCGTCCTGATGGCGGCCGTGTCGATCTGGTTGACGTTCCACCCGCTCATTCCCGTCCCCGCCGACCCCTTCTCCACCGACCCGGTCGAGATCGAGGTCGGGCCGACCGCGTGGCTCGTCAACGGGCTGGCCTCTCCCTTGGCGGTGATCGGGTTGGCGCTGCTGGTGCTCGCGTGGGTCGAACGCCACTGGGCGCTGCTGGCGTACAGCCTCGCCTACCTGGCGATCGTCGTGATCATGGGCAACCAGGTCATCCACTCGACCTCGCGGTGGTTCTTCCTGCCGTACCTGCTCGTCCCGGCGGCGGTGCTGCTGCTGGGCGCCGCCGTCTTCGCCCTGTTCCGGCCGACCGCCGAGGTTCAGGCGTGATGACCGATCACCCCGCCAACGGCCTCGACGACGTGGTCCACCAGCGCGTCCGGCTCGGCATCCTGGCCATCGCGCACCAGGCCCGCCAGGTCGAGTTCGGCTTCCTACGTACCACGCTACAGCTGACCGCCGGCAACCTCGGACAGCACTTGACCGTCCTGGAGAAGGCCGAGCTGATCCAGATCGAGAAGGGCTACGAGGGCAAGCGCCCGCGTACCTGGGTCACCCTCACCGCCGCCGGGCAGACCGCCCTGCGCGACGAGATCGCCCACCTCAAGCAGCTCATCCAGCAGGTCGAACAGGCGGAGACGACGCCGCCCGCCGACCGGTGACCAGCGGGCAGCCGACGTGCGTCGCGTCAAGCGGACCTTGACGCACGTACGGACGCTTCCGGAACAACCTAAGTCGGCTCTCGTGTCACGGACCGCGCCCTCGGCGGACACCGCCACAGTGGCGCAGTTGACCCAACCTCGCCCGGCACGGACCCGGCTCCCGGGGTCGGAGCTGGCCACCGGCGGCCACTTTCCCCCTCGCAGGTGAGCGGTTGACCTGACCCTGAGCGGCTGTGGAGCCGGCTCCTGGACGACCGGCATGCCGCACGCGGCCACCGCCCCCATGCTTGGAGCTTGCCGCGCGAACCCGGCGCGCCCGTCCCTGCGCCGCGCTGCTCAGGCGCGGCGCAGCCGGCTGCCGGCGACGAACCTCCACCACTCTCCCCGCTATCACGTCTGCGGCGGCCCCGGGCTTCCCGCTCTCCGCGCCAGCTGCCGGAACGGTTCGATGCCGACAACTGGGCCGATCCGGGTCTGGTCTTTGCCACGACCGTCGGTACCCCGATCCACCCGCGCAATGACTACCGCTCATTCCGGGAGATCATCCGGCAGGCTGGCCTTCGGCAGGTTCGTCTTCACGACCTTCGACACACGGCAGCCAGCGTTCTTCTTGCCCAGGGGGTGCCCGCCCGCGTGGTTATGGAAATCCTCGGCCACTCGCAGATCAGCGTCACCCTCAACATCTACGCGCACGTGGCCCCGGAGATCGCGCGGGAAGCCGCGTCACGGCTAGAGGGGGCGCTCTGGTCGGGTGAGTAACGTTTGGCTGCTCGCTTGGCTGCTCGGCCTCGCGACGACAAGCAAAAGGCCCAGGTCATGATCGGCGATCAAGCCGGTGACCTGGGCCTTTCTGTGGAGCCGCCTGACGGAATCGAACCGTCGACCTACGCATTACGAGTGCGTCGCTCTAGCCGACTGAGCTAAGGCGGCAACGATCGTCAAGTGTACGGCACGCCCCGCCGCCGGCCGAATCGGATACCCCTCCCGCGCCCACCGATCCGGACACCCGGGCCCGAACCGTGCGCCCGGCCGGACTGCGGTCGCAGCGAGCCCGGACTACGCTGCGGCGGGTGACCGACGATCGCGCCCCCGACGAGGACCGGCTGGACGGCGCGGCGGAGAGCCCGCACGCGAGCGAGGCGGCCGGCGGGCGGGCGGCGCGCCGGCCGCGCAGCACCGACCCGCGCGAGCTGGGCTTCACCCCGCGCAAGCCGGTGCCGTGGCTCGCGCCCTTCCTGCTGATCAGCACCGGCATCCGTACGCTGCTGGCGATGCTCTTCGGGGCGTACCTGGACAAGCGGGAGCTGCAGAACTCCCTCGACGCCGGCATCGCGCGGCAGGTCGGGCCGGACGGCGGGCTCTGGCTGGACTACGTGGCCGACCTGGGCGACGGCTTCAACGCCACCTACTCGATCGCCTACCTGCTCGCCCAGCGGGAGCTGGAGGTCGACGGGCACCGGCTGCCCCGGGCGCAGACCCTGGTGATGGGCGGCGACCAGGTCTACCCGTCGGCGGCCTTCGAGGCGTACGAGGACCGGTGCAAGGGGCCCTACCAGGCGGCGCTGCCCGTCACCCCGCCCGAGCGGCCGACGCTCTTCGCCGTGCCCGGCAACCACGACTGGTACGACGGCCTGACCGCCTTCCTGCGGCTGTTCGTGCGCTCGCGGGACCGGCACTTCGGCGGCTGGGACACCGGCCAGTCCCGCTCGTACTTCGCCGTCGAGCTGCCCGCCGACTGGTGGCTGCTCGGCCTCGACGACCAGTCCGGTTCCTACCTGGACGACCCGCAGCTCACCTACTTCGACAAGGTCGCCGAGCGGCTGGGCCCGCGCAGCCGGGTGATCCTGGTCGTGCCGGCGCCGACGTGGGTCAAGGCCGCCGACCACCCCACGGCGTACGACTCGATCGACTACTTCGTCCGTACGATCGTCGCGCCCACCGGGGCCCAGGTGCGGCTGCTGATCTCCGGCGACCTGCACCACTACGCCCGGTACGCCGGCCCGGACCGGCAGCTGATCACCTGCGGAGGCGGCGGCGCGTACCTCTACCCCACGCACAAGCTCCCGGAGCGCATCGAGGTGCCGCCGCGCGACACCCTCGCCCGGCGGGCCAGCACCTCCCGCACGTACGACCTCGCCGGCCGCTACCCGGACGCCGCCCGCTCCCGACGGTACGGCTGGGGGATCTTCCCCCGGCTGCCGCTGCGCAACCCGGGCTTCACCACCCTGCTCGGCACGCTGCACACGCTGCTGATGCTGGCGATGGCCGGCGTCGTGAGCAACCGGACCGGGACGGAGCAGCGGCTGTTCAGCGTCCCGCTGGTGGCGATGCTGGTCGTCACGCTGCTCGGCGCGGGATTCTTCGCCAAGCCACCCAGCTCGGGCGGGAAGCGGCACGCGCGGCACTGGATCCTCGGCGTGGGCCACGGCCTGGCCCACGTCGGGCTGGCCGCCGCCGGCACCTGGGTCTGGCTGGCGCTGCCCCTCTACGACTGGCCGTGGCCGCTGCCGGCGGTCGCGGCGGCGGTGGTCTACGGCCCGGTGATCGGGCTGGTGGCGAGCCAGTTGGTCGCCGCGTACCTGCTGGTGGCCGGCGCGTTCGGGGTGAACGTCAACGAGCTCTTCGCGGGGCAGGGCATCGAGGACGCGAAGGCGTTCCTGCGGCTGCGCATCGACCCCGACGGCACGCTGACCATCTATCCGATCGCCGTGGACCGGGTGGCCCGCGACTGGCAGGTCAACCCGGACCAGTCCCCGGAATCCTCCTGGCTGGTCCCGAGGCACCCCCTCCGCCCGCGCCTGGCCGAACCCCCGACGACCCTCCCCTGACCTGTCCCTTCCCTCCCCGGGCGGGGTGGTCAGGCGTTGTAGTGCTGGTCGTGGGCCTGGCGGGGCCCGCAGACCGAGGCGCGGGAGCAGGAGCAGCGGGAGCCGTCGGCGTCGAGGCGGACCGTGACCGAGTCGCGCGGGACGCTGTGGCCGACCACGCGGCCCTCCCCCTCCGGCGTCGACACCCGCGTGCCGATCCCCGGGGCGGATTCCTGGAACCGCTGGTAGAGCGGATGTTCGTACTTGAGGCAGCACATCAGCCGCCCGCACGCGCCGGAGATGCGCAGCGGATTGAGCGGCAGGTCCTGGTCCTTGGCCATCCGGATCGTCACCGGCTCGAAGTCGGTGAGGAAGGTGGCGCAGCAGAGGTCGCGGCCGCACGAGCCGATGCCGCCCTGCACCCGCGCCGAGTCGCGGGCGGAGAGCTGACGCAGCTCCACCCGGCAGTGCAGGGTGGCCCCCAGGTCCCGGACCAGGGAGCGGAAGTCCACCCGGTGCGGGGCGGTGAAGTAGATGGTGCTCCGCTCGCCGCCGCCCTCGGCGGCCCCGAGCACGTGGTCGACCGCAACCACCTTCATCGGCAGGCCGTGCTCCCGGATCAGCCGCTTCGCCGCGACCTTCGCCTCGGCCTTGCGCCGGCGCAGCGCCTCGTCGCGGCGCAGGTCCTCCTCCTGCGCCAGCCCGGCCAGCCGGGGGAAGCCGTCGGTGTCCTCGGAGACCCACTGCGCGGCCCAGACGCACTCGGCCACCTCGGGGCCGTCGTCGGTCGGCACCAGCACCTTGTCGCCGACCTGAGGGCTCCACTCGCCGGGGTCGAGGTAGTAGAGGCGCCCGTACCGCTGGAAGCTGACCGCGCAGAGCATGCCCATGGCTCCCACCCTACGACGGTCCGGCGCCCGCGGCGCGGCCGGCCGTCGCGGTCCGACTACGCCGTGCAGCCATTCACGCTCGTCGACTCGACCGACCCGCGGCCCACCTCGTCGTGCCGTTGCCCCTCGCCCGGACGGTTGAATCCTGTCCGCCGTACGGGACAAACGGGCACGGGGGGCGTTGAGTGGAGGCAGACCTGCGGGGGGTGCAGGGGGAAAGGCCACGGCGTCGTCGCCGGATCCCGGTCGGACCGGGTCCCGCGCGCGACGCCGTGCGCCGTGTGGAGCCCGGCGGAAGCCGCCGACCCCGCACCCGACTTCGCCGGGCCCTCGCCCCGGGGAGGGCCGCCAGGGGGGGCCGTCGCCCGGGGAGGGCTACCAGCCGATCCGCGTCGGGGTGTCGTAGCGGGGCCGGTCGGTCAACGGCTCACGCCAGCGCGACTCCGCCAGGCTCGGCCCCCACTGCCGCAACAGCGTCTCCGCCCCGTCGTACGCCACGCAGAGCACCGCCAGCACCCGCGCGGCGATCTCGGCGGCCTCGATGCCGCCCGGCCCGGCCTGCGCCGCGCGCCCCGATCCGCCGCCCGCCGTCGAGGTCGCCGCGACCACGGCCACCGCCTCGGCGGAGCGCAGCACGTCGGCCAGCGCGCGGGCCAGCGCCAGCCGGCTGCCCTCCACCCAGTCGGCGAGCGCCTCGGCGTAGCCGGCGGTCGACTCCAGCCGCCCGACCAGGCTCTCCGGCCCCTCGTCGAGGTGGCGCAGCAGGGCCGACCGGGACTGCCCGTACGCCGACGCGGCCGGGCCGGACCAGAGGACCGGGTCGGTCAGCGCGGCGGAGGCGTCGTCGTAGCCGGGCACCAGCCGGCGCACCGAGTGGCCCGCGGCGGTCAGCGGCGCCGGGTGCAGGTCGAGGAAGTGCCGGACGGCCTCGCCGGGGAGCACCTGCAGCCGGCGCAGCAGCGGCCAGACCCGGTGGTTCTCGGGTGCCCCGGCGGCGAGCAGCATGTCGACCCGGCGCAGCAGGTCGAGCCCGGGCTCCGCGAGCCGGTCGAGCGTGTCCATCACGCCTCCCCGGCCAGCCGGTGGCGGACGCTCCGGTCGACGTCGGCGTAGTGGTCGGCGGCGGCCCGCACCGCCGCCGCGGCGGTTGCCAGCCGTTGGGCGGCGACGTGCGCTTCGCGGGCCCGGTCGCCGGTGGCCGCGATCCACTGCCGGTGCAGGGCCCGCCCGATCTCGCCGGGCCGGCCGGGGGCGTCGGCGCCGAACGCGGCCTGCGGCGGGTCGCCGGCGGTGACCGTGCGGGACACGGCGGTCATGGTCTCGCTCGCCTGGTCGAGCCGGGCGGCGAGGGCGCGCAGACTCTCCATCTCAGGCTCCCGCCAGCGGACGGTAGGCGGCGAAGGTCTCGTTGTGCAGCTTCTCCCGGGCCCACTCGGCGGCGTCGGCGGCGGCGGTGACCGCGGCCTGCACGGAGTTGGCGACGTCCCGCGGGCTGCGGGTGTGCAGCGGGCCGAGGAACCGGACGTCGGTGATCCGGCCGCCGGCGGTCACCACGACCTCGACCAGCCCGTCGGGCGACCGGACGGTGACCTCGACCGTCGCCACCGCCTGGTCGAACTCGGCCTGGAGCGACTCGATCCGGCGGTAGCGGCGCACCGCCTCCTCGATCCAGGCCTCGTCGATCTCGCCCCGCGGCATCGGCGGACTCCTCCCCGGACAGGCCATCACTGAGCGTGCCACCACCGTCACCACGGCACACCGGACCGTACCGCACAGCAATTGCGGCTGTCGATGCCTGTGGACAGCCGGTCCGGCCGACGGGACCTGGCCCGGCCGGGGACGGCGGGGACGGGCCCTGCGCAGGGGATCCGCTCCGGGTCAGCCCTTCCAGAGCGCGAGCATCATCGCCTCGACGGCGATCCGGGGCTTGACGTTCGCCTCGATCGCCGCCCGGCACTCCAGCACCGCCTCCAGGCGGCGCAGCGCCCCCTCGGCGTCCCACTTCTGCGCGCCCGCCCCGGCCAGCGCGGCGGTGTCCGTGTGCACCGGCGCCACGGGGGCGCGCAGCGCCATGGTGAGCGCGTCCCGGTAGAACCCCGCCAGGTCGACCAGGGCGCGGTCCAGCGCGTCGCGCTGCGCCCGGGTGGCCCGCGACTTCTGCCGCTTCTCCAGCTCCTTCAGCTGGCCGGCGGCGCCTCGCATCGCGCCCGCCGCGCCCCGCCCGGTGCCGCCCGCGCCGAGCGCGGTCTCCAGCGCCGCCCGCTCGGCGGCGTCGGTCTCCGCCACGGAGGCCGCCGCCTCCGCCTCCGCCGCCTCGATCAGCGCCGACGCGGCGTCGAAGGCGGCGCCCACGCCGGTCAGCCGGCGCGGCACCGCGAGCACGGCCTCCCGGCGGGTACGCGCCTCCGGGTCGCGGGCGAGGCGACGGGCCCGGCCCACGTGCCCCTGCGCGGCCGCCGCCGCCCACCGCGCCACGTCGGGCGCCACGCCGTCGCGGCGGACCAGCATTTCGGCCACCGCGTCGGCCGCCGGCTGCCGCAGCGGTACGACCCGACAGCGCGACCGGATGGTCACCGAGATGTCGTCCGGGTGGGTGGACGGGGCGCAGAGCAGGAACACCGTACGCGGCGGCGGCTCCTCGACGGCCTTGAGCAGCGCGTTGCCGGCGGCCTCGGTGAGCCGGTCCGCGTCCTCGATGATCACCACCTGCCAGCGCCCGCCCGACGGGGTGCTGGCGGCGCGCAGCACCAGCGCCCGCATCTCGTTGACGCCGATGGAGAGCCCCTCCGGCACGACCAGCCGGACGTCGGCGTGGGTGCCGGCCGTCGTGGTGTGGCAGCCCTGGCACTGGCCGCAGCCGGTGCCGTACGCACACTGGAGGGCGGCGGCGAAGGCCCTGGCCGCCACCGACCGCCCCGACCCGGGCGGCCCGGTGAAGATCCAGGCGTGCGTCATCCCCGCCCCGGGATCGACGGCACCCGCCGACGCGCCCTCGACGCCCGCGCTGTCGGCCTCCTCGGCGAGCGCGTCGAACTCGTCCCCGGCGGCTTCGGTCGCGGGCGGGGCGGCGGCGACGCGCAGCACGGCGGCCGCCGAGGCGGCGGCGCGGCGCAGCGTGTCGACCGCCTCGTCCTGCCCGACCAGGTCGGCGAAGACGTCCGGCATCAGGTCCGATGCTCCATCGTCACCAGCTCCGATTCGGATAACTCCGGCTGCACCGAGGTGTCCGGCCCCTGCGCGGGGCGCGGGTGCACGATGCCGCCGGGGGCGCCGAGCATCTCCTCGACCCGCCGGGCCACCTGCTCGGCGATCTCCTCGACCGGGCGGGACGCGTCGAGCACCAGGTAGCGCTTCGGGTCGGCGGCGGCGAGGTCGAGGAAGGCGTACCGGACCCGCTCGTGGAAGGCGACCGACTCGGCCTCCACGTGGTCGGCCGCCTCGGCGCGGGCCGCGACCCGGGACAGGCCGGTGCGCGGGTCGACGTCGAGCAGCACCACCAGGTCGGGCTTGAGCCCGCCGGTTGCCCAGGAGGAGAGCCAGGAGACCTCGTCGACGGGGAGCGTCCGCCCCGCCCCCTGGTAGGCGAGGGACGAGTCGACGTACCGGTCGCTGATCACCACCGCGCCCTGGACGAGCGCCGGCCGGACGACGGTGGCCACGTGGTGCGCCCGGTCGGCGGCGTAGAGCAGCGCCTCGGCGCGCGGCGACGGCACGTCGGAGCCGGGCGCGCCGAGCAGCAGCGACCGGATCCGTTCGCCGACGGCGGTGGCGCCCGGCTCGCGGGTGACGACCACGTCGCGCCCCTGCCCGCGCAGTCGCTCGGCGAGCACGGTGAGCTGGGTCGACTTGCCGGCGCCCTCGCCGCCCTCGAAGACCACGAAGAGGCCGGCGGAGACGAACGGCTCGGCCGGCATCAGCGGGCGGCCCCGGATCGAGCCCCAGAGATCGGCCAGGACGGGGACGCCCTTCTTGTCGTCCATCTGCCCGAACGCGCTGACCCCGGCGAAGATGCCGGCGGCGCCGGCGGCGAGCAGCAGCAGCCGGGTGGACGAGATCGAGACGCCCAGGTCGGCCAGCTCCAGCCGGCGCGAGCCGCCGACACCGGCGAGCAGGCTGCTCAGGCCGATCGCGAGGATCAGCACCAGCCGGGTGCCGATCTGCACCACGGCGAAGACCCGGCCGCGCACCTCGTCGGCGATCTCCCCGCCGAGCAGGGTGGTGCCGGACAGGAAGGCCATCCCGGCGCCCGCGCCGACCAGGATCGCGCCGACCATCGCCATCGACAGGTGGATGGCGAAGGCCAGGGCCATCACCGAGGCGCTGGCCAGCACGATGCTCATGCCGAACCAGCGCCGCCGGGACATGTCCTTGACGATCATCGGGCCGAGCCCGATGCCGAGGGCCAGGCCGATGAAGATGGCGCCGAAGAGCAGGTAGAAGGCCGCGTCGCCGGCGCCCAGCGAGGTGGCGAAGAACTTGGCGGTGCCGATCACGATGCCGCCGCCGGCGAAGGCGCCGAAGATGCCGAGCACCAGGCCGCGGACCAGCGGGGTCTGCCCGATGTAGCGCCAGCCCTCCTTGAACTGGCGCAGCATGCTCTGCTCGGTGCGCTCCCGCTCGTCGGACTGCCCCTGGCTGATCTCCTTGATGCCGTACGCCACCACCAGCGCGGTGGCCAGCCGGGAGAACGCGTTGAACCAGAGCGCCAACTGCGCCGGCTCGGCCCAGTCCGGCGTCGAGCCGCCGGTGGCCGCCCGCACGATGCCGTCGAGCGCGGCGAGGATCAGCGCGGCGAGGACCGGCGTGAGGCCGTACGTGGTGATGAGCGTGAGCTGGTTGGCGGCCTCCAGCCGGGCGCGCGGGATCAGGTTGGGGACCGCGGCCTCCTTGGCCGGGATCCACAGCAGCGTGAGCGACTCGATCAGGAAGGTGGCGATCGCCGCCCAGCCGACCACCACCCCGCCGGGGGCGCCGAGCAGCGCGACCAGCGGGATCGAGGCGAAGAGCAGGAAGCGCAGCACGTCGCAGATGACCATCGTCCAGCGGCGGTCGAAGCGGTCGGCCAGCACGCCGGCGATCGGGCCGAGCACCAGCGCCGGCAGCAGCCGGATGGCGATGACGCCACCGAAGGCGGCACCCTTCGCCGTGCTCCCCTCGACCTGGGCGGCGGCGAAGACCGACGTGGCGAGCAGGCCGAACCAGTCGCCGAAGGAGGCCGCGCCGAGCACGATCCAGAGCCGGCGGAACGGGGTGATCCGCAGCACCGAGCGGATGCCCGCGTAGCCGGACAGGTCGGCCCCGGGCTTCTCGGCGGCCCCGGGCTTGTTCGAGGACGGCGACACGCCGGGCGACTCGCCGTTGAACTGGCTTTCGATGGCCGTACCTCCACGTGCCGGCCCATCGCTGGGCAGTCCCGGTGGAACACTCTAGACCCGGCGGGGACCTCCCCCGCCGCGACATTCTCCTGCTCGCCGAGCCTAGGCCGCCGCGACCGCCGCCGTCAGCCCGGACAGACGCGAGGGTATTTCGCATTGACTCCCAGACAGTTAGCGTGCAGACGTGGCCACCACCGAAAGCGACGAACTTCGTGAGCGCCTCGACCGGGCGACCGCGCACCTCGACCCGCCCTACGCGGTGGTGGACCTCGCGGCCTTCGACGGCAACGCCGCCGCGCTGGTCGACCGCGCCGCCGGCAAACCGCTCCGCGTCGCCAGCAAGTCGGTCCGCTCCCGCGAGCTGATCGGCCGGGCGCTGGGCCGACCGGGCTGGCACGGCGTGATGGCGTTCACCCTGCCCGAGGCGATCTGGCTGGTCCGCGCCGGTGTGACCGACGACGCGCTGGTGGCGTACCCCACGGCCGACCGGGGGGCGCTCGCCGGGCTCGCCGCCGACCCGGCGCTGGCCGCAGCCGTCACGCTGATGGTCGACGGCACCGACCAGCTCGACCTCGTAGACGCCGTGTGTCCGCCCGGCCGCCGCCCCGAGCTGCGGGTCTGCCTCGACCTGGACGCCTCCTGGCGACCGCTGGGCGGACGGGTGCACGTCGGGGTGCGCCGCTCACCGGTGCACAGCGCGCGGGCGGCCGGCGCCCTCGCCGCCACCGTCGCCGGCCGCGCCGGCTTCCGGCTGGTCGGGCTGATGGCGTACGAGGCGCAGATCGCCGGCCTCGGCGACGCGCCGCCCGGGAGGGCGGTGCTCGGCTCCGCGATCCGGCTGGCCCAGCGCGGGTCGTACCGCGAGTTGCTGGCCCGCCGGAGCGCGGCGGTGGCCGCCGTACGCGAACACGCCGACCTGGAGTTCGTCAACGGCGGCGGCACCGGCAGCGTGGCCGCGACCAGCGCCGATCCCGCGGTCACCGAGGTCACCGCGGGATCGGGCCTGTACGGGCCGACGCTGTTCGACGCGTACCGTGCGTGGCGCCCCACCCCGGCGGCGTTCTTCGCCTGCGCGGTGGTACGCCGCCCGGCGCCCGGCCTGGCCACCGTGCTCGGCGGCGGCTGGATCGCCTCCGGGCCGGCGGAGGGCAGCCGGCTGCCCCGCCCGTGGCTGCCCGGCGGGCTGAAGCTGGTCGGCACGGAGGGGGCCGGCGAGGTGCAGACCCCGCTGGCCGGCACCGCCGCCGCCACGCTACGGGTCGGCGACCGCGTCTGGTTCCGGCACGCGAAGGCCGGCGAGCTGTGCGAGCACGTGAACGAGCTGCACCTGGTCGAGGGGGACGCGGTCGTGGCCACCGTGCCCACCTACCGGGGCGAGGGCCACGCCTTCCTCTGAGACTCACCGGCCCCGCGCACCCGGGCCGTCCTGCCGCGCCCGGCGCACCCCGGGCGGCTCCGCCTGTTCCCACCTTCACCGCCCCGGCGCACCCCCGGGCGGTTCCTCCAGTTCACACCTACACCGCCCCGGCGCACCCCGGGCGGTTCCGTCAGTTCGCACCTCTCGCCGGCCCCGGCGCGCACCCCGGGCGAGCCGACCCGTCTCCGGTGCCGTCCGCCCACGCCCCGGGCGGCGGGACCGGGTCAGCCGGGCTGGCCGGCGTCGGCCGGGGCGTCGACCTGGCGGTGCAGGTAGTCCCGGATCAGCGCCTTCGCCTCGGCCAGCACCCGGTCGTCGCCCTCGGGCTGCCGACGGAACGCCAACTTGATCAGCGCGTCGGCCGTCTCCACGGCGATCTCCAGGTGGAACCGGAGGGCGGGGACGTCGGTCAGGCCGAAGCGCTCGGTGAGCACCCGGGCCAACTGGTCCGCGATCACCCCGTTGTTGTCCCGCTGCTCATCGAGCAGGTGCAGGTCGACCACGTCGCCGAAGTGCAGGGTACGGAAGCCCGGAACGGTGCGGTGCATCGTGATGTACTCGTCGATCCCCGCGTCGACCCCGTCCCACCAGTGGGTCAGGTCGTCGGAGGCGAAACGCTCGTCGAGCCGCTGGAGGTAGGACTCCATCGTGCGCAGGGTGAGCGCCTGCACGATCGCCCGCTTGTCCGGGAAGAACTGGTACACCGACCCGATCGCCACCTCGGCCCGCTCGGCGAGCAGGGTCGTGGTCAGCCCCTCGTACCCCACCTCGTCGACGAGTTCGGCGCAGGCGTCCAGCATCCGCTGGACCCGCGCGACACTTCGACCCTGCACCGGTACGCGGCGCAGCGGCCCGGCTGTGGCGGCTGGTGTGGACACTCGGCGCCACCCCCCTTCGACGGATGAACATATCTGCACGTCACGTGTTCGTGACTACCGGTACAACGAGCAAACCTCGATTGCGGTATTTACCTGCTACAACGTTCCTGATATGAAGTCAGTTCACATTCATGTCGAGGAGTGCGCATGGCCGGCACCGCACCGCCCACCCTGGCAGGCTGGTCCAACTGGGCCGGCAACCAACGCGCCACCGCCACCGCCACCGTGCGCCCCACCTCCCTCGCCGACGTCACCGAGGCCGTACGCGCCGCCGCGGCGGCCGGCGACCGGATCCGGGCGGTGGGCAGCGGCCACTCCTTCACCGGGGTCGCCGTCACCGACGGACGGCGGATGGAACTGACCGCGCTGGACACCGGCGTACGCGTCGACGTCGATCGCCGACTGGTCACCGTACCGGCCGGGATCACCCTGCGCGCACTCAACGACCTGCTCGCCGCGCACGGGCTGGCCCTGCCCAACCTGGGCGACATCGACGCGCAGACCATCGCAGGGGCGATCTCCACCGGCACCCACGGCACCGGCGCCGCGTACGGCTGCCTGTCGACGTTCGTCGAGGCGCTCACCCTCGTCACCGGAACCGGCGAGGTGCTGCGCTGCTCCGCCGACGAGCACCCGGACGTGTTCGCCGCCGCCCGGGTCTCGCTGGGCGCGGTCGGCGTGCTGGCCGAGGTGACCCTGCGCTGCGTGGACGCCTTCGTGCTGCACGCCCACGAGCGGCCCGCGCCGCTGGACGACGTGCTGGCCGACCTGCCGGCGCTGGTCGAGGGGCACGACCACGCCGAGTTCTACTGGTTCCCCTACACCGACCGGGTGCAGGTCAAGACCAACGACCGGGTGCCCGCCGACGACCGGCCGCTGCCCCGCTGGCGCGGCTGGCTGGACGACGAGTTCCTGTCCAACACCCTCTTCGAGGGCGCCTGCCGACTCGGCCGCGCCGTGCCGGCGCTCGCCCCCGGCATCAGCGCCGTCTCCGCCCGGGCCCTCACCGAGCGCCGCTACACCGGCCGCTCGGACCGGGTGTTCTGCACCCCGCGCCGGGTCCGCTTCGTCGAGATGGAGTACGGGCTGCCGCGCGAGGCCCTCGGCGAGGCGCTCGGCGCGCTCCGGAGAATCGTCGACGGCCTGCCGTTCAAGGTGCTCTTCCCGGTCGAGGTGCGGTTCACCGCCGCCGACGACATCTGGCTCTCGCACGGCTACGGGCGCGAGTCGGCGTACGTGGCGATCCACCAGTACGTCGGCATGCCGTACGAGCCGTACCTGCGGGCGTTCGAGCAGGTCGCCGAGGGCCTCGGCGGGCGCCCGCACTGGGGCAAGCTGCACTGGCGCGACGCGGGGTCGCTCGCCGCCGCCTACCCCCGCTGGGCGGACTTCCAGGCCGTCCGCGACCGCCTCGACCCCGACCGCCTCTTCACCAACCCGCACCTGACGCGAATCCTCGGCTGACCCACCCCGAGCCCGACCAAGGTGCCCGGTCGAGACGGATCTTGGTACGAAACGACCCCTCCGCGGGCTCGCTCGCACCAAGATCGCTTGCGGCAGCAGCAGCGGGCGGCGGCGTCAGTCGGCGGGGCTGGTGGCCTTTCGGGGGGCCGCCTTCTTGGCTGGGGCCTTCTTCGCCGTGGTGGCCTTGGCCGTCGCGGTCTTCTTGGCGGCCGTCGACTTGGCCGCCGCTGCCGTCTTCTTCGTCGCCGTCGCCTTCTTGGCGGGCGCCTTCTTCGCTGCGGCCTTCTTCTTCGGCGCCGGCCCCTTCGCCCGCTTCTCGGCGAGCATCTCGGAGGCCTCCTCGATGGTCAGCGCCTCCGGGGTCTGGGCCCGGCGCAGCGAGGCGTTGGTCTCCCCGTCGGTGACGTACGGGCCGAACCGGCCGTCCTTGATGACCAGCGGCTTCTCGGTCAGCGGGTCGACGCCCATCTCCCGCAGCGGCGGCGCGGCGGCCCGGCGCTGGCGCGTCTTCGGGGCAGCCAGCAGGGCCAGCGCCTCGTCCAGCGTGACGGTGAACATCTTCTCTTCGGAGTCGAGCGAGCGGAACTCGTCGCCGCGCTTGACGTACGGGCCGTAGCGGCCGTTGTTCGCGAAGACCTCGACGCCGTCCGGGGCCACACCGACCAGCCGGGGCAGGCTGAGCAGCTTCAGCGCCTCGTCGAAGGTGAGCGAGTCGGGCGACTGCGAGCGCAGCAGGGACGACTTGCGCTCGCCGCTGGCCACGTAGGGGCCGAAGCGGCCCGACTTGAGCAGGATCGGCTCGCCGGTGGCCGGATCGTCGCCGAGCTTGCGCTCGCCCCCGCCGCCGAGGAACAGCTCGTGCACCTTCTCCGGGGTCAACTCGTCCGGCGCCAGGCCCTCGGGGATCGGCGCCCGGTCGCCCTGACCGCCGCCCTCCTCGCCCTCCGCGGCGGGCGCGGGCTGCTCGCCCGGCACCGCCCGCTGCAGGTACGGGCCGTAGCGTCCCACCCGCACGACGACCTCGCGGCCCTCGTCGTCGGTGAACAGCGGGATCGAGTTGACGCTGCGCGCGTCGATGTCGCTGAGGTTCTCGGTGACCAGCTTCTTCAGCCCGCCGGAGCGGGCGATGTCCCGGTCGCCGGCGCCGTTGGCGCTGCCGAAGTAGAACGCGGTGAGGAAGTCGACCGCCGCGTGGTCACCGCCGGCGATCTCGTCCAGCTCGTTCTCCATGCTGGCGGTGAAGTCGTAGTCGATCAGGCGCGGGTAGTGCCGCTCCATCAGCCCGATCACGGCGAACGCCAGGAAGGTCGGGATCATCGCCTGGCCGCGCTTGTTGACGTAGCCGCGGTCCTGGATGGTCTGCATGATCGACGCGTACGTCGAGGGGCGGCCGATGCCCAGCTCCTCGAGGGCCTTGACCAGCGACGCCTCCGTGTAGCGCGACGGCGGCTGGGTGTGGTGGCCCTGCGCGGCCAGCTCGTCGGCGGTGAGCGGCTGGTCCTTGACCAGGTTGGGCAGGCGGCGCTCGGCGTCCTCGGCCTCGGCGTTCTCGTCGTCGCTCGACTCGACGTACGCCCGCAGGAAGCCCGGGTCGGTGATGGTCTTGCCGGTGGCGCCGAAGTCGGCCTCCTCCTGCGCGGAGGAGACGGCGCGGAT
This sequence comes from Micromonospora citrea, assembly GCF_900090315.1. Classification (NCBI taxonomy): domain Bacteria; kingdom Bacillati; phylum Actinomycetota; class Actinomycetes; order Micromonosporales; family Micromonosporaceae; genus Micromonospora; species Micromonospora citrea. Next base: position 3,029,160 of record NZ_FMHZ01000002.1, read on the forward strand.
GCGCACCGAGACGCTGGAGCCGACGGCGTCGGTCATCTGCGAGGCGATGGTGCGCCGCCAGATCAGCTCGTAGAGCTTGAACTCCTCGGCCGACAGCTCCTTGGCCACGTCGCCCGGGGTGCGGAAGTTGTCCCCCGCCGGGCGGATCGCCTCGTGCGCCTCCTGCGCGTTCTTCACCTTGCCGGTGTAGCGGCGCGGCTCCGGCGGCACGCTGCGCTCGCCGTACAGCTCGACGATCTGCCGGCGGGCCGCCGCGATGGCGGTCTCCGACAGGTTCACCGAGTCGGTACGCATGTAGGTGATGTAGCCGTTCTCGTAGAGGCGCTGCGCGGTGCGCATCGTCTGCTGCGACGAGAACCGCAGCTTGCGGGCCGCCTCCTGCTGGAGGGTGGAGGTGATGAACGGCGCGTACGGGCGGCGGCGGTAGGGCTTCTCCTCGACCCGGGTGACGGTGAACGGCCGGCCCTCCAGGCGGGCCGCGAGGCCCCGGGCCCCGCCGGAGTCGAGGTGGACCACCCCGGCGCCGGCCTTGACCCGGCCGGTGGTCGGCTCGAAGTCCTTGCCGGTGGCGATCCGGTCGCCGTTCAGCGCGACCAGGGTGGCGTTGAAGGTGCGCGGCCCCTCGCCGGCGTTCGCCACGGCCAGCGTGGCCAGGATGTCCCAGTATTCCGCCGTGCGGAACGCCATCCGCTGCCGCTCGCGCTCCACCACGATCCGGGTCGCCACGGACTGCACCCGGCCCGCCGAGAGCCTCGGCATGACCTTCTTCCACAGCACCGGGGAGACCTCGTAGCCGTAGAGGCGGTCGAGGATGCGCCGGGCCTCCTGGGCGTCGACCAGGTCGCGGTCGATCTCGCGCGGGTTGGCCACCGCGGCCTGGATCGCCGGCTTGGTGATCTCGTGGAAGACCATCCGCTTGACCGGCACCTTGGGCTTGAGCGTCTCCACCAGGTGCCAGGCGATCGCCTCGCCCTCGCGGTCCTCGTCCGTCGCCAGGAGGATCTCGTCGACCTCCTTGGCCAGCTTCACCAGCTTGCTGATCTGCTGCCTGCGGTCGGCGGAGACCACGTAGAGGGCGTGGAAGCCGTTGTCGACGTCCACCCCGAGCCGGGCCCACGGCTCGCCCTTGTACTTCGCCGGCACGTCGGCGGCGTTGCGCGGCAGGTCCCGGACGTGGCCGAAGCTGGCCTCCACGACGTACCCCGGGCCGAGGTAGCCCGAGATCGTCTTGGCCTTCGCCGGTGACTCGACGATGACCAGACGGGTGGTTCCAGCGTTGCTCGGCACGTCTCTCCCCGACCTCACTCCTGCTCGTGGCCGCGATGCCCGGTTGGGGCCCGCTTTCGACCCGCCGGCCCCCGGCGGTCCGGATGTCCAACGTAACGCGCCGCCCACGTTTCGGGTTTCGCGGGCGGCAAACCGCCCTCGGCGGGGCGGCACCAGCTCTCCGGCGACGCGTGGCGGTGCCGGACGGCGCCACCGTACACCGTGCGTGTGCCGGTAGGCGGAACACTGTGACGATGGCGCACCGTCGGTGGAGGCGCCACCCGGCCGTTTTCCTGCGGATTCCCGCATCCGGCTGTCCCTGATCGGACACCCGCGGCGGCCGGCCGGGGCAGCCGGCTCGGCGGACCACCATCGGATCCGCCCAACTCAGACACCCAAGGCGCGGCCGGCCGCCCTCGACTCCGCCCGGCTCGGGCGCGCCGCCCTCGACTACGCCCGGCTCGGGCGCGCCGCCTTCACCGTGGTCAGGCGGGGCCGGGCCAGGCCTCCGCCGGAGCGGCGGGCGGCGGGTCGCCGACCAGCTCGGCCAGGCGGGCGAGGCGGCGGCGGCCGGCGATCCGGTACGCCGGGCCGCCGTCGCCCGGCCCGAGGAGCGCGCCGGAGAGGCCGACCGCGGCGAGCGCGCCGCCGACCGGTTCCCAGCACTCCTCGTCGGCGGCGCCGAGCCGGAGCAGGAAGCCGGGCGGCTCGGCCACCCCCGCCGCCGCGAGCCAGAGGCGCAGCCGCCGGCCGTTGAGGTGGAACCCGGCGGGCGGGCGCTTGGCGGCGCCGCGCAGCCAGGCCACCGCGAGCGGCTTGAGCGTGCGGGCGTACGAGGTGCGCACCGCGTGCCGCCCGTCGGCGGTCGCCTCCCAGGTGGCCGCCACCCCGCGCGACGCCAGCTCGGCGACCAGCACGTGCACCCGCCACGCGGCGTCCACGACCACCGACAGGCGGGCGGTGCCGCCCATCCTGACGACCTCGCCGGGACCGGCGAGCAGCCCGGCGAGATCGGCGAGGGACGGGTCGGCCGCGTCGGCGGCGAAGAAGGGCAGTTGCCGGGCGGAGTCGTCGGGGTCGGCCGGCGGGGGCGGGGCGGCACGGCGGGGCGCGGGGGCCACCCGGTCCGGCCCGGGGGCCGGGAAGAGCGCGGGGGCCGGGAAGAGCGCGGGCGGCGTCAGCCCGTCGGTCGGCTCACCGGTCCCGCTCAGCGACACTCCGGCACCTCGTCGAAGGCCCGTTTCAACTCCTCGGAGTTGAGTCGGCTGGTGTCCAGCGCGCTGGCGTCGTACTCCTTGTTGAGGGTCTCCACCGCGGCGCGGACGCCGTCGTAGAAGGCGGCGGGCTGGCCGGTGCTCAGCCCGTCGATGGTGTCCCGGGCCCTGCCGTACGCGTCGCGCATCTTGGCCAGGGACGCGCGGAAGCCCTCGGAGACCTCCGCGCCGTGCTCGGCCTCCGGGATGCCGGCCTGCTCGACCTTGCGCCGGGCGGTCTCGCTGGCCTGCTCCGCGCCGCCGAAGAGCCGCACCAGGTTCTCCTTCGCCTGCGCCGGGGTGGTCTGGGCGGTCATCTGCTGGTCGGTGCTGCTGGTCAGCTTGCTGATCTCGGCCCGCCACGGGGTGAGCGCCGAGCAGACCGAGGCGGCCCACGCCTGCGGGCTGGGCCCGCCGCCGCAGCCGGCGGCCACGAGGACGAGCGTGGCCAGGACCACCGTGAGCTTTCCGGCGGCTGTCGCCCGGCACGTGCGCATGCGATGCAGCGTACGGCCTCTGTCGAGCCGGGGCACCGGTCAGGTTTGCCGGGCCCACGGTTCGGTCCCCGGCCGGCCACGCGGGCCGACCGGGGACCGGACGCCGTACGGATCAGGCGTTGACCGTCTCCGGCCGCTGGTCCGGGCTGCCCGCGCCGGTGCCGGCGCCCGAGTCGGACATCGCCACGCCCTTGCGCTTGCTGAACACCACCGCCGCCACGATGATCAGCGTCGCCACCACGGCGATGCCGACCCGCAGGCCGGTGTTCCGCTCGTCGCCGACGCTCCAGGCCACCACGGCCGGCGCGATCAGCAGCGAGACCAGGTTCATCACCTTGATCAGCGGGTTGATCGCCGGGCCGGCGGTGTCCTTGAACGGGTCGCCGACGGTGTCGCCGATGACCGTGGCGGCGTGCGACTCGGAGCCCTTGCCGCCGTACGCGCCGTCCTCGACGAGCTTCTTGGCGTTGTCCCAGGCGCCGCCGGAGTTGGCCAGGAAGACCGCCATCAGCGTGCCGGCCCCGATCGCGCCGGCCAGGTACGCCGCCAGCGCGCCGGGCCCGAGGCCGAAGCCGACCGCGATCGGCGCGAGGATGGCGAGCAGACCGGGGGTCATCAGCTCGCGCTGGGCGTCCCGGGTGCAGATGTCGACGACCTTGCCGTACTCGGGCCGCTGGGTGCGGTCCATGATCCCGGGCAGCTCGCGGAACTGCCGGCGGACCTCCATCACGACCGCGCCGGCCGAGCGGGAGACCGCGTTGATGGCCAGCCCGGAGAAGAGGAAGACCACCGCCGCGCCGATGATCAGGCCGACCAGGTTGCGCGGGTTCGCCACGTTCAGCGAGTTGAGGATCTCGGCGCCGACGTCGCCCACCCCCGCGTCGGAGTACGCGGTGCGCAGCGTGTCGGTGTACGAGCCGAAGAGCGCGGTGGCGGCGAGCACCGCCGTGGCGATCGCGATGCCCTTGGTGATCGCCTTGGTGGTGTTGCCGACCGCGTCCAGCTCGGTCAGCGTCCGGGCGCCGTGCTCGTCGATGTCGCCGGACATCTCCGCCACACCCTGGGCGTTGTCGGAGATCGGGCCGAACGTGTCCATCGCGACGATCACGCCGACGGTGGTGAGCAGGCCGGTGCCGGCCAGCGCCACGGCGAACAGCGAGAGCGTGATGGAGCTGCCGCCGAGCAGGAACGCGCCGAACACGCCGGCCCCGATCAGCAGCGCCGAGTAGACCGCCGACTCCAGACCGACGCTGATGCCGGCGAGGATGACGGTGGCGGGGCCGGTCTGCGAGCTCTTGCCGATGTCCTGCACCGGGCGCCGGTTGGTCTCGGTGAAGTAGCCGGTCAGCGCCTGGATCGCGGCGGCCAGCACGATGCCGATGACGACCGCGCCGATCGCGACCACCCGCGGGTTCTCGTCGACGTCGGTGAGCCCGCCCTCCAGCCCGGCGAACGTGGCCGGCAGGTACGCGTACGTGGCGATCGCGACCAGCACCGCCGAGAGCAGGGCCGAGATGTAGAAGGCCCGGTTGATGGCGGTCAGACCGTTGCGGTCGGAGGCCCGCAGCCGGGTGATGAAGACGCCGATGATCGCGACGAGCACCCCGATGGTGGAGATGATCAGCGGGAAGACCAGGCCCTGCTCGCCGAAGGCGGCGCGGCCGAGGATCAGCGCGGCGACCAGGGTCACGGCGTACGACTCGAACAGGTCGGCGGCCATGCCGGCGCAGTCGCCGACGTTGTCGCCCACGTTGTCGGCGATGGTGGCGGCGTTGCGCGGGTCGTCCTCGGGGATGCCCTGCTCGACCTTGCCGACCAGGTCGGCGCCGACGTCGGCGGCCTTGGTGAAGATGCCGCCGCCGACCCGCATGAACATGGCGAGCAGCGCGGCGCCGAAGCCGAAGCCCTCCAGCACGGTCGGCGCGTCGGCCCGGAAGAACAGCACGACCAGCGCCGCGCCGAAGAGGCCGAGGCCGACGGTGAGGAAGCCGACCACGCCGCCGGTGCGGAACGCGATCCTCATGGCGGCCTCGCGGCCCCCTTCGCGTTCCCGGGCGGCGGCGGCGACCCGCAGGTTGGCCCGGGTGGCCAGCCACATGCCGGCGCCGCCGATGAACGCGCTGAACAGCGCGCCGATGACGAAGAAGGCGGACCGGCCGATCTTCACCGCCGTCTCGCTGCCGTCGGTGTCGTGCACCGGCAGCAGGAAGAGCAGTACCACGGCGACGACGACGAAGATCGCCAGGGTACGGAACTGTCGGAGCAGGTAGGCCGAGGCGCCCTCCTGGACCGCGCCGGAGATCTCCTGCATGTTGGTGGTGCCCTTGCCGGCTGCCAGCACGGCCTTCGTCAGCGCGGCGGCGAAGGCGAGCGCCACCAGCGCGATCACCGCGGCGATGACGACGTACGTGACGTTGTTTCCGGTGAGGGAGATCCCGCCGCCCTCGGCGGCCAAGGTGTCGGACATCTGTGTCCTCCTGTACCGAACGCTCGCGTCGGCCGGTGGAGACGCACCGGCCCGACGCCTGGATGCGGAGCCGCAAGCGCGCGCCACCCCACCCCGGCGGACCAGCGATGAGCACCGTTCCCGATGGTTGCGGGATGCGATCACTTGCTGACAACCCGCGTACTGTAGCCCTCCACAGTGTCGGAGGTCACACCGAGGGGGCACCGTGTCTCGATGATCTTCGTCGCTGTGCTATGAGAAAAAATCTGATATAGGGGTCCGTCCATGACAAGGAGGCCGCGCCCCTGGCGGGACGCGGCCTGACTGCGTACGACGCCCTCACCGGAGGGCGGGGTCGTGCCCCCTCAGCCGGAGAGGGGGCGGTTCGGCCCCGCTCGCGGGGCGGTCGCTCAGCGGCCGACGGGCCAGACCATCCGCACCTCGGTGCCGATGCCCTCGTCGACCGGGCGGACCTGGAGATCCTCGACGAAGCCGGCGAGCAGCGCGAAGCCGACGCCGGTGGTGAGATCGTCCTCGTTGAGCGACTCGTTGGCGAGCTGGTCGGCGTCCAGCGCGGCGAGGCCGAGGCCGGCCTCGATCGGCGCGCGGTCGACGACCCGCACCGCGTACGCCCCGCCGTCGGACATCTCGACGAGCACCGGGTCGGAGACGCCGTACTGCCGGTGCAGGGCGACGGCGCGCGTGCACGCCTCGCCGATGGCCAGCCGCACCTCGTCGAGCAGGTCCTCGCGGACCCCGGCCCGCCGGGCGACCGCCACGCCGACCAGGCGCGCGGTGCGCACGTGCACCGGAGCCGGCGAGAAGGAGAGCCGGACCGTCGCCATCACGCGCCAGCGCCGGCCGGGCCCGCCCCGATCGCCGCGTCGACCGTGGGGTGCAGCGGGAAGACCTGGTCGAGCGCGGTGATCCGGAAGATCTTGAGCAGCGGCTCCTTGTCGCAGACCAGCGCGAACGAACCGCCGGCCGAGCGCAGCCGCTTGAGCGCGCCGACCAGCACGCCCAGGCCGGTGGAGTCGAGGAAGTCCACCCGGCCCAGGTCGACCACGACGTGACGGGCCCCGCCGTCGATCAGTTCGAGGAGCCGTTCGCGCAGTCGGGGGGCGGTGTAGACGTCCACCTCACCGCCGACCTCGAGCACCGTGTGCTCGCCCACGGTGCGGGTCGCCAGCGACAGCTCCATCGGTCCTCCCTCGCAAGAGCCGTAAACTCTCCTGGGCATCTAACCATCCCCGCCGGACACCGGCTCTGCTCACCGGCGGAGGCCCTTTCTTACCCCGGGCCCCGGCTTTCCATCTCCGAACACCAGTGCGAGAGTGCAGGACGTGACCTTCGACGACCTCGGCTCGGCGCACCCGACGCCGCGCCACGACGTCGGGTCGTCGTCCCTTGCCACCGTATCCGCGGGCGCCGGCCCCGGGCGATCCCCGGCCGACCTGCTCGCCCGGCTGCGTGCCCGGGGCGGCGCCGACCCGGTCACCCACGTCGAACGGGTGCCGGCCCGCGCCGGCGAGCCCGCGCCGTGGCCGGACTGGACGCCGGCGGAGCTGCACGCGGCGTTCGCCCGGCGCGGTGTGGTCGCGCCCTGGCGGCACCAGGCCGAGGCCGCCGCGCTGGCGTACGCCGGCCGGCACGTCGTGGTGGCGACCGGCACCGCGTCCGGCAAGTCCCTGGCCTACCAGCTCCCCGCGCTGGCCACCCTGCTCGCCGACCCCCGCGCCACCGTGCTCTACCTGGCCCCGACGAAGGCGCTCGCCGCCGACCAGTTGCGCGCCGTCGCCGCGCTGGAGCTGGAGGGGGTACGCCCCGCCTGCTACGACGGCGACACCCCGCGCGCCGAACGGGAGTGGATCCGGCGGCACTCCCGGTTCGTGCTCACCAACCCGGACATGCTGCACCACGGCATCCTGCCGGGGCACGCCCAGTGGTCCGGGTTCCTGCGCCGGCTCGCGTACGTGGTGATCGACGAGTGCCACACCTACCGCGGGGTCTTCGGCTCGCACGTCGCGCACGTGCTGCGCCGCCTGCGGCGGCAGTGCGCCCGGTTCGGGCGTACCCCCGTCTTCGTGCTGGCCTCGGCGACCTCCGGCGACCCGGCGACGGCGGCCGGGCGGCTCACCGGGCTGCCCGTGGCCGCCGTCACGGAGGACACCTCGCCCCGCGGCGGGGTGACCTTCGCGCTCTGGGAGCCGCCGCTGCTGCCGCCGGACTCGGCCGCCGACCCGGCGGCGGACCTCACCCAGGTCCGCCGGTCGGCCCTGCGGGAGACCGCCGACCTGCTCGCCGACACGGTCGCCGAGGGCGTACGCACGCTGGCGTTCGTGCGGTCCCGGCGCGGCGCCGAGGTGGTCGCGGCCAACGCCCGCCGCGCCCTCGACGAGGCGGTGCCCGGCCTCGGCGACCGGGTGGCCGCCTACCGGGCCGGCTACCTGCGCGAGGAGCGACGCGAGCTGGAAGGCGCCCTGCTGCACGGCGACCTGCTCGGGCTGGCCTCGACCAACGCGCTGGAGCTGGGCGTCGACCTGATCGGGCTCGACGCGGTGCTGATCTGCGGTTATCCGGGCACCCGGGCGTCGCTGTGGCAGCAGGCCGGGCGGGCGGGGCGCTCCGGGCAGGAGGCGCTCGCCGTGCTGGTCGCCCGGGACGACCCACTTGACACCTACCTCGTGCACCACCCGGAGGCGCTGTTCGGGCGGCCCGTCGAGGCCACCGTGCTCGACCCGGCCAACCCGTACGTGCTGGCGCCGCAGCTCGCCTGCGCGGCGGTCGAGGCCCCGCTGACCCCGGCCGACCTGGAACTCTTCGGCGACGGGGCCAAGGAGGCGGTGGACCAGCTCGTGGCGGCGGGGGCGCTGCGACAGCGGCCGACCGGCTGGTACTGGCGGCACCGCGAGCGGCCCGAGGTGGACCTGCGCGGCGAGGGCGGCGCGCCGGTCTGCGTGGTGGAGGCCGCGACCGGGCGGCTGCTCGGCACCGTCGACGGTGGCTCGTCCCACTTCCTGCTCCACCCGGGCGCGGTCTACCTGCACCAGGGCGTCTCGTACGTGGTCGACTCGCTCGACCTGGCCGACGGGTGCGCGCTGGTGCACCCCGAGGAGCCCGACTGGTCCACCCACGCGCGCGACGTCACCGCGCTGTCGGTGGTGTCGGTCCGCTCGTACGTGGACGCGGGGCCGGTCGGCCTCTTCCTCGGCGAGGTCGACGTCACCAGCCAGGTGGTGTCGTACCAGCGGCGGCGCATCGCCACCGGCGAGGTCATCGACACGCGCCCGCTGGACCTGCCGGCCCGCGAGCTGCGCACGGTGGCGGTCTGGTTCACCCTGTCGCCGCAGTCCCTGACCGCCGCCGGCGTCGAGCCGGCCGACGTGCCGGGCGCGCTGCACGCCGCCGAGCACGCCGCCATCGGGCTGCTGCCGCTGACCGCCACCTGCGACCGCTGGGACATCGGCGGGCTCTCCACGGCGCTGCACCCGGACACCGAGGCGCCGACCGTCTTCGTCTACGACGGGCACCCGGGCGGGGCGGGCTTCGCGGAGCGCGCGTACGGGACGGCGGCCGCCTGGCTGCGGGCCACCCGGGCCGCGATCGCCGAGTGCGGCTGCGAGGCGGGCTGCCCGTCCTGCGTGCAGTCGCCCAAGTGCGGCAACGGCAACAACCCGCTGTCGAAGCCGGACGCCGTGAAGGTGCTGGACGTGGTGCTGGCCAACCTGCCCGACGGCGTACCGGCGCCCCGCCGCGCCGACGACAACGTCGCTCGCACGCCCGCCGGGGACGCGCCTGCCGCGGACGGCACGGGAACGCAGGCATAGAACCTCCGCTCGCGGGGCAAGGGTTCATGGGAGCGCTTCCATCGGCGCTCGAGGATCCCTAGCCGTCCTTCCCGCCGAAGGAGGAGTCGTGGCCGACACCATCGCGGAGACCGTCGACCTGCTCTACACGATCGACCAGGAAAACCTCACGCCCGACCAGTTGATCGCCCTCGGCTCCGCGCTCGCCTCCCTGGCTCAGGCGGAGCGGCTGGAGCAGATCAACGAACGGCTGCGCAGCATCCACCAGGTGCTGAACGCCTGGGCGCTGAAGGCAACCGTCGACGGCGGCCGATGACACGCCGGCCGTCGAGGCATCGGGGGTCGGAACGTCGGAACGTCGGAACGTCGGAACGTCGGAGCGTCGGAGCGTCGGAGCGTCGGAGCGTCGGAGCGTCGATCGATCATGCGGTGGCCGCTGAGGCGGCGGGTGGTCACACGGTGGCCGCTGAGGCGGCGGGTGGTCACACGGTGGCCGACCAGGCGGCGGGTGGTCAGTGGTCACGCGGTGGCTCATGAGCGGTAGTCGGTGAGGTGAGGCACTCGCTGCCGCTCTCGACGGATGCCGCCGGGCGGCGTGCCAGCGGCGATGGGCATGGTGTGTCGGTGCCGGGCTGCACGCGACCTGTGGGCGGGCGGATCGGTTGAGCCTGTGCGACACTCCGGCGCACCCCTCGAAGGAGATCTGATGCAGCCCGACAGTTTGCAGGCCCAGCAGCAGTTCCACATCCGGCAACGGCTTCGGATGATGGTCAACCAGTACGAGGTCCACTCCGTGGCACCGGACGGCTCCGAAGGCGGGATGCTGGCGTTCGCCCAGCAGAAGCGGCTCGCCTTCAAGGAGCAGGTGACGATCTACACCGACGACTCGAAGCAGCAGCCGCTCCTCGGCTTCAAGGCGCGCCAGCGCCTCGACATCGGCGCCACGTACGACGTGACCGACCATGCCGGCGACCCGATCGGCCAGTTCCGCAAGGACTTCGCCCAGTCGCTGCTCAGGTCCACCTGGCACGTCGAGCAGGCCGGGCTGCCGCAGATCACCGGCCAGGAACGCAGCCTGCCGGTGGCGCTGCTGCGGCGGTTCGTCGACTCGCTGTCCTGGCTGCCGTACCACTTCGACTTCGTCGCCGACGGTCAGCCCGTCTTCTCGGTGATCAAGCAGTGGGGCCTGCGCGACCGGTACGTCGTCCAGGTACAGCACCCGCAGGTCGACCGCCGGCTGGTGATCGCGATGGCCATCGCCCTCGACGCCCTCCAGGCACGCTGACCCGCCCGGCGCCGGGATACGCCCCTCCGTCGCCCCGCCCCGGTCCCCCGCCCGACCCGGTCCCCCGCCCGACCCGGCCCCCCGCCCGACCCGGCCCCCCGCCCGACCCGGCCCCCCGCCCGACCCGGCCCCCCGCCCGACCCGGCCCCCCGCCCGACCCGGCCCCCCGCCCGACCCGGCCCCCCGCCCGACCCGGCCCCCCGCCCGACCCGGTCAGGATCTGCTTCGCCTCTGGTCCAACCCGGGTCGGGTCTACCCCGACCCGGTCAGGAGCTGTTCCGTCCCTGGTCAGCCCCGCACCGGGCCGGCCCGGGCCGTCGCCGTCGCCACCCGGGCAAGGCCCGGCAGCGGCGTCACCGCCACCTCCGCGGTCACCAGGACGTCGAGGCCGTCGAGCCGGCAGGCGAGCAGCGACCCGCCGTTGGCGGCGGCGATCTCGGCGGCCCGGCGACAGGCCGTCGGCTCGCCCTGGAGTGCCTGGCCGGCACCCGCGAGCGCGCCCAGGTCCGCCACGACCCGGGCCTGCTGGCGAGCGGTCTGCGCGGCGCCGACGGCCGCCCCGAACAGGCCGACCAGGACGAACACCAGCCCGACGGCGAGCAGACAGATCGTCGCCCCACCGCGTTCCCCGGCGGTTGCACCGCGGCTCGTCGCCGGGTTGCGGGGCTGGTCCGCCGACGCCGGGCTGGTCACGGTCCGGCCGCCGGGACGCCGGGCTCCACGGCGGCGACCGCGGTGGCGGCCACGGTGATCCGGGGCAGTCGCGCGCCGAGCGCGCGTACGGGCGCCTGCACGGTCGCCGTGACCCGCTGGCCGTCGACCGTGACCGTGATCTCGGCACCCGCCGGGGCCGCCTTGCCGGCGGCGGTCGCGCCGTCCTCGCCCCGGGAGGCGGCCAGCGCCGCCTCCCGGGCAGCGTGCAGGCAGCCCGCCCTCGTGCCGACGGCGTTCACCGCGGTCAGCCCGGCGAGCAGGAGCAGCAGGAGCGCCGGCAGGCCGGCCGCCAGTTCGGCGGTGAAGGATCCCCGGTCGCGGCCGGCCGGCCGGCGCCGGTTCACTTGAGCGCCCGGTCGATGACGGCCGTCAACGCGGACTGCACGTTGCCGGAGGTCAGCACCTTCAGCAGGATCCCCGCGAAGGCGACCGCGGCGAGGGTGCCGACCGCGTACTCCGCCGTGTTCATCCCGGCGTCCCCGCGCAGGCGGGAGAGGAGTTTGCGCACGTGGCTGTCCTTTCTCGATGGTGATCAGAGCACGTCGCCGAGGACGGCGACGACCACCGGCACCAGGCCGGCGAGAATGAAGGCCGGCAGGAAGCAGAGCCCCAGCGGCAGCACGATGAGCACGCCGGCCCTTCGGGCCGCCGCCTCGGCGGCCGTGGACCGGTCGGCGCGCAGGTCGTCGGCGAGCCGGGTCAGCGCGCCGGCCAGCGCGGCGCCGCTGTTCGAGGAGCGGAGGACGGCCGCCGTGAGCCGCTCCGCCCCCGGCACCGACGCCAGCGGTTCCCACGCCTCGTCGGGGCCGCCGCCGAGTCGCAGCAACCGGCCGACCCGGGCGAGCCGGTCGGCGAGCGGCCCGTCGAGCGCCTCCGCCACGGCCAGGACCGACCTGTCCACCGGCGCTCCCGCCCGCATCGCCGCCGCCAGCAGGTCGGCGGCGAGCGGCAGGTCGGCGGCCTCGCGCAGTCGTCGCCTGCGTACGGCCGGCGGCTCGATCCGGCGCAGCAACCGATCGAGCAGCAGGGCCGCCGGCCCGGCTGCCAGGAGCCCGGGCCAACCGTCGAGGACGACGACCACGGCCAGGCCACCCAGCCCGGCTGCCAGCCGGATCGCGTCCGGACGTCGCCAGGACCGCGCGGCCTCCGGCGTGTCGTCACCGGCCCCGGAACCGGCCTGCCGGTGGGTCGCGCCGGCCGGGCGTACGCCGGGCGGCGCCGCGCCCAGCGCGCGCAGCCGGCGCAGGGGCCGCCGTCCCGCGAGGAACGCCACGACGAGCAGAGCCACCATCGCCAGGCAGGCCGGCACCAGCACCGTGCGAGACATCAGGTCGCCCGCCCCGGGGTCACGCCCAGCCGTTCGGCCCAGAACAGTCCGGCGATCTGGAGGACGATGGCGGCGACTGCGCACGCACCGCCGACCGGGGTGTGCAACAGCACCGCCACCGGATCGACGCCGATGCCGTAGCCGAGCCCGATGCCGCCGAGCGGCAGGGCGGCGAGCAGCAGCGCGGTGGCTCGCGCCCCGGCCGCCTGGGCGTCCGCCGCAGCGAGCCCCCGGTCGGTGGAGCGGGCGTCCGCCTCGATGCGCTCCAGCAGCTCGGCCAGCGGTGCGCCCGTCCGGTCCGCGAGACGTACGGCCGCCCGGGCCAGCCGCTCCAGTCGGTCCGAGCCGTCCCGCCCGTCGCCGGCAGCCGCATCGTCCCGGCCGCTCCCGGTGAGGGGGCCGGGCTGCCCGAGGGTGATTCGCTCGGCGGCGACCGGCACCGGCAGGCCGGCGCGGAGGTCGGCGGCCAGCCCGCAGAGCTGGTCCAACCGGTGCCGCCGCGCCCGGTCCGCACGCCGGCCCGACTGTCGCCGCAGCAGCGCACGGACGGCAAGCGTGCCGTAGCCGCCGAGGGCCACCGCCGCGACCGGCCCGGCCAGCGACAGACCGGCCACGGCACCGACCAGCCCCGCCAGCAGCAGCGTGCGCCTCGGCGACCCGCTCAGCACGCCCGGCCAGCTCCGGCCTCCCCCGTCGGCCGGGACGGCGTCCCGCTTGTGGGGCCGGCGGGCCGCCGTCGGGGCGGGTGTACCGGCGGGGCGTCGCGCGTCCCGGCGGGCCGGGGGTCGGGCCGGTCCCGCCGGCCGGGACGGGCCCGGGTGCCCGCCGGCGGGCCAGGACCAGGCCGGCCGGTCCGCCACGTTGCGCAGCCGCCACTGCGCCACGCCACCCGGATCGCGCCCTGCGGACGTGTCGTGCGTGGCGGCAACCCGAACGACGGCGGGCGGGGCCGCCGGCGCGGCCGCCTCGAACACGACGTCATGTTCCGCCTGCCGCCCGGTCGGCGCCCCGGCAGCGTCGGCGGCAGGTGCCGCGGCGACACCGTCCGCAGGGGCGCCCCGGCCCGGCGGGCTGACCCGGCCCGGCGGAATGGTGCCACCCGGAGGGGTGACCCGGCCCGGAGGGATGGCGCTGCCCGGAGGGGTAGCGCGGTCCGCAGGAATGGCGCGGTCCGCAGGAATGGCGCGGCCCGACGCAGTGGTCGGCGGGGTGACACCGCCCGCAGGATTGACACGGCCCGCAGGAGTGGCGCTGTCCGCACTGGTGGGACGGCGGTCCGGGCCGGACGCCTGCCGCAGTTCGGTGATCCAGTCGACGAGCGGGTCGTCCGCCCCCGCCTTCCGGTACGCCCCGCCGGAGAGCACGCGCCGACGGCCCCGCAGGCCACCCAGCAGATTGACCACGACCACCGCCGAGACGATCGACAGCAGCGCCACCAGTGCGTACGGGGCGCTCACTGTGGCCCCGCCGACCCGGGCCAGGGCTCGCGCAGGACCGGTGGCACCGGCACGCCACGCTCCCCCAGCAGCGTCGCCAGTTCACGGGCGGCCGGACCGAGGCCGCGCCCGCGTGTCCATGCGGGAACGGCGGCGACGAGGCGGTCCGTCCCTTCGGGCAGGAGCAGGCACAGCGACTCCAGCACCCGACCCCGCTCGCCCCGCCGCACCTGAAGCACCACCTGGAGGGCGGCTGCCACTTGGGCGTGGAGCGCGGGGCGGGGCAGCCCGCCGAGCATGCCGAGCGCCTCCAGCCGGGCCGGCACGTCCGACGGGGCGTTGGCGTGCAGGGTGCCGGCGCCGCCGTCGTGGCCGGTGTTGAGGGCGGCGAGCAGGTCGACGACCTCCCCGCCCCGGCACTCGCCGACCACCAGCCGGTCGGGCCGCATGCGCAACGCCTGCCGGACCAGATCGGTAAGCCCCACCGCGCCGGAGCCCTCGACGTTGGCCGTCCTGGCCTGCAGTCCGACGACGTGCGGGTGCCGGGGGTGCAGCTCTGCCGCGTCCTCCACCAGCACGATCCGCTCGGTGGCCGGCACCAGCCCGAGCAGCGTGTTAAGCAGTGTGGTCTTGCCCGAACCGGTACCGCCGGCCACCAGGTACGCCAGCCGGGCCGCCACCACGGCGGAGAGCACCGGTGCCACCGGCCGCGGCACCGTCCCCTGGCGCACCAGCTCGTCGAGGGTGAACGGCCGCTGCCGGAACGTCCGCAGGGACAGATAGGGCCCGTCGGTAGCCACCGGCGGCAGCACGGCGTGCAGCCGCGTGCCGTCGGGCAGCCGCGCGTCCGCGTACGGGGAGCCGTCGTCGAGCCGCCGGCCCGCGCTGGCGGTCAGCCGCTGGGCGAGCCGGCGCACGTCGTCCACCGTGCCGACCGGCACCGCGACCTGGTGCAGGCCCTGCCCGCGATCCACCCAGACCCGGACGCCGTTGACCAGCACGTCGGTGACCTCCGGGTCGGCCAGGAGCGGGGCGAGCGGACCGGCTCCCACGAGGTCGTCGCGCACCCGGTCGGCCATCCGCAGCAGGGCGGTGTCGCCGAGCACGGCGGCGGTGGGCTCCGCGCGTACGGCGGAGACGATCGCGGCGGGGGTGACCGGAGCGGCCGCCGCCGCGATCCGCTGTCGCACCCGCGCGGCGAGGGTGTCGCCCTCGGCGGGCCCGGTCATGCCGCACCCGCCGCGGGCGCGGCCGTCAGATCGGCGACGATGCGCTGGCAGAGGGACGCGAGGGGACCCCGACCGTGGGCAGCCGGCGCCTCGCCCCGCTCCAGCCCCCGGGCCAGCGCCGGTTCCGGGCGCAGTGTGCCGGCGAGCGGAAGCCCCAGGGCGCGGGCCACCTCGGCGGCCCCGAGCCGGCCCGGCGCGGGCCCGCGCACGATCACCGACATCGCGGCGCAGTGCGGCGCGGCGGCCGCCACCACCCGGGCGGCTGCGGCGGTGGCCCGCAGTTCGGCCGGTACGACGACGAACACCTGGTCGGCCGCCTGGAGGGCGGTGACTGCGGCGTCGTCCAACTGCCGGGGCAGGTCCACCACCACGAAGTCCCGGCCGCGCCGGGCGGCGTCGATCGTGGCCGCCATCGCCTGGGCGGGCAGGGCCAGCAGGTCGCCCCGGTCCCAGGAGAGCACCACCAGGTCGCCCCGGCTCGGCAGGGCCCGCACCAGCGCCGGCGCGTCCACCCGGCCGTCGGCGTCCGTCAGCGCCGGCCACCGCAGCCCCTCCAACTGCTCCCAGCCGAGCACGAGATCGAGCCCGCCGCCGAGCGGGTCGGCGTCGACGAGCAGGGTGCGCAGCCGGGCGCGCGCGGCGGTCACCGCGAGCCCACCGGCCAGGATGCTCGCGCCCGCGCCGCCGCGTCCGCCCAGTACGGCGGTGATCCGGGCCCCGCCCCGATCGACGCCGTCCGGGCCGCACTCGGCGAACCGGTCGACCAGCCAAGGCTCGGCCGCCGGCAGGACGGCCACGTGTTCGGCGCCGATCAGCTCGGCGACCTCGAAGCCGGGATCGGGCTGACCGGACCGGCCGACCAGCACCATCCGTGGCCGCTGCGGCAGCCGCGCCCGCAGGCACTGCTGGGCCTGGTCGGCGCCGACCAGCACCAGCGGCGCGGGCAGCCAGCGGGTCCGGGCCGCCGCCGGATCGGCGGCGAGCTCCACCTCGACGCCGCCCGCCGCGGCGAGCCGGAGCAGGTCGTCGAGCAGGTCGCCGTCCGAGGTGACGAGCAGCGGCAGGCGCCGGTGCGGCGGGACGGAGGTACGGGGTGGCATCGCGGCCTCCAGCGGTCGGGCTCCTGGGTTGCTGTCCCGTGACCCTGCCCCTGACCGGTCGCCGACCGCCGTCCCTCGCCGGCCACCTGTGGACAACTTCGGCGCCTGTGGACAACGCCCGCAGAGCGAGTCGATCTGCTATGGCCGCCGGCCGTACGGAATCGATAGCCTGCGTTGCATGCACCGCAGCCGCGTGTACGCCATCCTGATCGACACGCCGCGGGCGGAGGCCGCTCAGGCGGCGGCGTTCTGGTCGGCCGCCCTCGGCGTCCCGGCCGAGCCCGACGCCGAGTATCCGCAGTTCATCGGCCTGCACGAGGCCCTGCCCGGGCTGGTCGCCGCCGTGCAGGTGGTTGACGACGCGCCCCGCTTCCACCTGGACTTCGAAACCGACGACGTCGAGGCGGAGACCGCCCGGCTGCTCGCCCTCGGCGCCACCCGGGTCGCGCGGTGGCAGGAGTGCCGCGTGCTGCGCGTGCCCGGCGGGCACCTGGTCTGTGTCCTGCCGGTGGAGAGCCCGCCGGAGGTCTTCGACGCCCAGGCCAGGACCTGGCCGTGACGGCCAGCAGGCGAGCGGCGCCGGCCGATGGAACACTTGAACCGGGGCGGTTCTGTACCTCATGTTCCAGAACTGCTACGGTACCGGCATGGCGCGACCGAAGGCGTTCGACGAGGACCGGGTGCTCGATGCGGCCATGCGGGCGTTCTGGGCCGCCGGCTACGAGTCGACCTCGACAGACGACCTGTGCGAGGCGACCGGGCTGGGCCGGAGCAGCATCTACAACACCTTCAAGAGCAAGCACGAGCTGTTCGAGAAGACGCTGCTGCGTTACATGACCAGCCGCACCGCCTCGATCGTCGAGTTGCTGGAGAGCGACCTGCCGGCTCGGGAGAAGATTCGGACCCTCCTCTGGCGGGCCGCCGAGACCGAGCCCGGAGATCCGGTCGGCTGCCTGGTGGTCAACTCCACGATCGAGCTGGCGCCGCACGACGCGGGGATCGCCACCCGGCTCGAACGCGACCAGGATCGGCGACTGACGGCCCTCCGCCAGGCGATCGAGGCGGGCCAGCGCCGGCGGGAGATCGACGCGGACAAGGACGCGGCAACCCTCGCCCGCTTCGTCGTCGCCACGATCAGCGGGATGCGCGTCCTCGCCCGCGGCGGCGCCGATCCGGCCAGCCTGCGGGCGATCGCCGACACCGCGCTCGACGCGATCTGACAGTGGCGGCGCCTGCCGCCACCTTTCCGCGCCTTAATTTTGGACCGATCAGTTCATTACGAGGAGGCACCTCGATGCCGCTAGCCGTCTACGTCCTCGGCCTGGCGATATTCGCCCAGGGCACGTCGGAGCTCATGCTCGCCGGCCTGCTTCCCGAGATGGCCGCCGACCTGGGCGTGTCGATCCCGCACACCGGGCTGCTGATCTCCGCGTTCGCCGGCGGCATGCTGGTGGGCGCCCCGGTTCTCGCGGTGGTGACTTTGCGCTGGCCGCGTCGCACCGCCCTGCTGACGTTCCTGGCGATCTTCGCCGCCGCACACGTCGCGGGCGCGCTGACACCGAACTACGCGGTGCTGCTCGCCACCCGGATCGTGGGGGCCTTCGTGTACGCCGGCTTCTGGGCGGTCGCCGTGGTCACCGCCGTCGGCCTCGCCGGACCGACCGCCCGGGGCCGGGCGATCGGAATCGTGGCCGGCGGCCTCACCGTCGCCACGGTCGTCGGCCTCCCCGCCGGCACGGTCGTGGGGCAGCACCTCGGCTGGCGGGCGGCCTTCTGGGCGGTGGCGGTGCTCTCCGCCCTCGCGGCCGTCGGAGTGATCACCACCATCCCCGGTGGACGTCCGCACCCGCAGCGCACTCCCCGGCTCGGCGCCGAGTTTCGCGCCCTGGCCAACCCTCAGGTCTGGCTGCTGTACGCCACGACCGCCCTCGCCACGACCGCGCTGATCGTCTCGTTCAGCTACCTGGCCCCCATGTTGACCGAGACGACCGGCCTGACGCCGGGTTGGGTCCCCGCGGTGCTCGCCCTCTACGGGATCGGCGCGTTCACCGGCATCACCATCGGCAGCCGAACCGCCGACGCGCATCCCGTCCGCACCCTCCAGGCGGGGGTCGGAGGGCTCGTCGCCGTCTCGACGCTGCTCGCCCTGGCCACCGACGTGCCCGCGCTGGCCGTGCCCGCGATCCTCCTGCTCGGCGCGTTCGGCTTCGCCACCAACCCCACCCTGAACAGTCGCGCGTTCGCGCTCGCACCCGAGGCGCCCACGCTCGCCGCCGCGATGAACGTCTCCGCCTTCAACGTCGGCATCACGGCGGGGCCGTGGCTCGGCGGCCTGGCGATCGACGCCGGCTTCGACTATCCCGCGATCGCCTGGATCGGCGCTGCGCTCGGAGTCGCCACGCTCGGCCTGGTGGCCCTCTCCGCCGCCGCCGACATTCGCGTCCGGGCAACTGCCTGACATGATCAGTTGCCGTACCGCGTGGTCAGACGCGCCGGTCGTGCCGGTCGGGCACGATCGAGAGTCGCCACGAGGTACGGCGACCACTGACGATCCACTGTCACCGCCTCGCTGAACCCCCCGATCGGGCATGCGGGGTCAGCGCGGGAGCCGCCCGCCTCAGTACGCTCAGGGCCGTGCTGCCGATACACGTGACGGTCTGGGACGAGCACGAGGCGTGCGGCGACCAGGTGATCCTGGTGCACGGCACCATGACGTGGGGCCTGGCGGCATTCGCGCATCAGCGGCCGCTCGCGGAACACCACCGGATCCTCGTCGTGGACCGGA
Organism: Micromonospora citrea; assembly: GCF_900090315.1. Lineage (NCBI taxonomy): Bacteria > Bacillati > Actinomycetota > Actinomycetes > Micromonosporales > Micromonosporaceae > Micromonospora > Micromonospora citrea. Next base: position 3,048,304 of record NZ_FMHZ01000002.1, read on the forward strand.
GGGGCTTCGGCGCCAGCCCCGACGTCGAACAGAGCGACTACGACGTGGACGCCGACGACATCGTCGCGCTGATGGACCGACCGAGCCACCTCGTCGGGCATTCGTACGGCGGAGTGGTCGCCATGCTGGCCGCGATCCGCCGTCCGGAGCGGGTCGGTTCGCTGGCGCTCATCGAGCCGGCCGCGCTCGCCGTCGCGGCCGACCATCCCGTCGTCTCCGCAGCGCTCGAAGCCAACCGGCGGTACGTGGCCGGGTCACGATCCATGTCGGCGGAGGACTACCTCCGCGCGGCATACGACGGGAGCGACGAGCCGATTCCCGAGCCGTTCGAGTTCGCCTTGCGGGCAGCGCAGACAGCCCAGCGGGAGCGGCCCTGCTGGGAAGCCGACGTGCCGGTTGACGCCCTCCGCCCGGCGAAGTACCCGAAGCTGGTGCTCGCCGGCACGTGGGAGACCGCACCGGCGGACTACCGTTCGGCGACCGGGGAGTCACTGCTGGCCACGGCGCGAGTCGTCGCGGAGCGGATCGGCGCCCGCTTCCACCAGGTCGCCGGTGCGGATCACTCACCGCACCGACAACGGCCCGAGGAGGTGAACCCGCTGCTGTCGCACCTGTGGCAGGAGGCGGCGCTGCGGGCACCCGAGGACGGCCGGAGGCCGCCCGCAGGGCGGTCCGCCAGCGTGTGAGCGCCTACCCTGCCTCACAAAGATCACAACACTTGTTGGCCGTTGTCGCTGGTCGCCGCTGACCTGCACCGCTTGTCGGCCGCTGCCGCCCACATTCAGCGCTCGTCGGTCGGCTGGCCGCACGACTGTCAGTCGTCGCGACCGGCCCCGCGAGGTTGTCTGCTGTCGCCGCTCATCCTCCATGGTTGACGGTCGGCTTGTTGGCACGGATGGCTGTACGGTCGCGAGGAGTCGTCGGAGACGACGGGGAGGCGGGGGTGACCCAACCAACTCGCGCAGTCGCATTGACGGCGTTGGCCGACCTGTGGGATCAGGGGTGCCCCATCCCCTCACCCGACGACCGTGAGCGGCTCGTCGATGTCGGACTACGCCGTTGGCACAGTTTCCATCGGCGGCATGCTCGTAACCGTCACCCGTCGCACGAGGACAGGGTTCGCGACCTGGTGCGTGGGCTGGTCCAGGCATTCGAGGCCGATCCGCGCCTGGTCGGCCGGCTGGTCAAGGACTACGAATGCGTCGCGGAGGCGCTCGCCACAGCCGCCACTTCCTCGACGCGGGAGCGTTGATCGATCCTTCCGAACCGCCCAGTTTGCAGGACTTCTCGGCTGGCCTGAACCGTTCGGAACGCCTGCTCACCCGGCGCTGCCGTGCTAACCGATCATGACCGCCGGGACCTCGGCTACTGGCGCATGGCTGGCATGGTGCCGATGAGTGCGTGGTTCTCCGACGGGCACGGCTCACCGTCCCCGGCCATCGGGTCGAGGGCAGATTGCGTGTCGCCGGTGAGCATCGGCGTCGAAGGCGGATGCCGCCATGGTGGCGTGGCTACCACGGCCAGTGCCTAGCCAGGTGGGTCGGATCGTCGCCCGGCGACACTACGAACACCTTCTCGCCGCTGTCATCGAACACCAGCAGCGGCCCCGCCTGCGACGCCAGCGCCACCGCCGTGGCCAACACGGCGCTGCCCGAGGGTTTGCGGAACCCGATGTCGGTCACGGCCTGGTCCAACTCCACCGGCTCGTCACCGTCGGCGCCATCAACGACGCCCAGACTGACCTCGCCCAGGTCCAGGCCGCCGTTCGATACGCACGTGGCTGGATCCGGGCAGCCCGGAAGATCCCAGGTCAGATCATGCCCCGCGATCTGGAACCACGGCACGCCGTGACAGCCGGCCTCCCGGAACGCGGACAGGACCTGCGCCACCGTCGGCAGCTCACAGGCCGCCGGCGGCTCCTCGGGCAGACCAAAGGACGACTCAGCGCCAGCCGCCCACTCAAGCCCGCCGTCCTCGGCCGCCCTACGCAGCGGCATCACCAGCAAGTGCCAACTCACAGCACGCATCGTGTCATTCGACGGCTGTGAACCCTGGAACGCGAACTGTCCCCTCCGGGCCGGCGTCGCCTCCCATCGGCCCAGGCACCAGAATCTATCGATCTTGATCCAGCGTCAACCATCCTGCGACGCGGTTTCGTCACCCATGATGCGAGACCAGGCACACGGCAGCCGGCCGGTCAGCTTGCGTGGACCGCCGTGGCGTCGTCGCTGCCCTTGTTCGCCGCCCGGATTCTGGCGGCCCCTGACAGCTCTGCTGCCTCTTGCTGCCTCCGGCCGAGAATTCGCCCGCGGAGAGCGGCCTACACGGGGATGGAGACGACCTGTGACCTGCGTCGGAGCGCTTCCGCCGGAAAGGGACGACCCCCGTCGGGGGGAAAGTGACCTGACGTAGCGGCGAGTGTGATCAAGTGCCGTACCGCGTGGTCAGACGCATCGGTCGTGCCGCCGAGCATGATCGAGTCGGACCACGCGGTACGGCGTTCGCTGACGATCCGCTGACTCTCGTATGACGGGCGGCACCCGCCGGAAACGGCCGGAGGCGCTCGCAGAACAGTCCGCGGCGCGTTCTTGATCACGGTACTGACACGCGGTTTAGGAATGGAGTAGGGCTGAAACCATCTTCAAACGGCTGACCTGCTGCTACGGACGTCGCCCGAGGCGGCTGAGCCAAGATCCGTCGTTTAATGGTCCGCACTCACGCCGGTCGTCACCGCCAGTTCGAAGATCGTCGACTGCCAAGGTGCCAGGTCAGCGCGCGGTGGTGCCCGTTCGTGACCGCCCCTCCGGATAGTGGTTGTCCCGTCGACTCCCGCAGCCTATCCCAGCATCGATCGGAGCTGGGATACAAAGATCATCAGGGATCCTCGTAGAGCTCCCGCGGCTCCGAGTTGCTGGAACCGCGGGGAGCGAATCCGCTCGGCCAGCCACCCCGCAGTTCGGATTAGCCCGGCTGCGGGGTTGCGGGGGCGATTGCCGTGCGAGTACAGTCGCGGCAGCAGACCACGCAGGAAGGCCGAAACGTGACTTTTGCCGTCTCAGAGGGTGTCCCCATCCGGCTGATGCCGTTCCGCTCGTATGCAGCCGTCGGAGTGATGAGTTGGGGAACACTCCTGACGCTCGTGCCAGACCCCGTCAGAGAAGAGAACGCAACTGCCCTCCGCAGCGATCGGAAGCTACGCGAACATGCGGAGTTGCGGTCCGAGGTGCAGCGCCTGCTAAAGGGAACCGCTAAGGGCAGGAACGTCAAGCCTTACGCCGCATACATCGCAGCCGGGCTCCGAGGCGAACTTGATAAGGCATGGTCATCACCCCCTATCTGCCTCTGGTCCTCTCGATCGCTGGAACCCGTGGACGGTGTCGCTTCGCTACCTCTGGGAGTTCCCATTGTTGCCATCGATGGGGAGACCCAGGTTGCAGCAATGCACGCCATCATGAATGATCCGGCAGCGTTCGACCTGGACGAGGCGGTGATCGGTAGAACGCCGGTTGCTTTCGAGATCTATTGGGACATCACAACCAGCGACGCCCGGCAGATCTTCCATGACCGGAACTTGTTCGGCGTGTCCGTTGCCAAGACTCTTGCGCTCTCGATGGACCAACGCGACTTCGGTACAACCATCGCTCAGCGGGTACTGTCGATCACGGAGGTCTCCGTCGACGGCAAGACGGAGAGTTTCAGCCACTTTGTCAACGCGCGCAAACGCCAACTAGGGCAGAATGATTCAGAGTGGATGACCCTCTCTGCACTCCGCTCTCTCTGTGTCACCGTCCTCCTTGGCAAGCCAGGCATCGAGGCAACTTCGGGCACGATCGAGAAGTCGGACCTTTCCGGGCTTGACCCGCAGGCAGCCTTGAACGAGGTCTCCACCACCGTATCCAACCTGGTGCGGGCATTCTCCAATGACCTCGCAACGCGGTCCGCCTTGACGGCTCCCGCGGTGCTTGCTGGTGTGGGTGCCGCTGCTCATCGGACGACCAGTTGGACAAGAGAAGAGCCGCGACTGACCAGCGAACAACTCCACTCGCTCCTTCGGCAAGTTCGCTGGGAGCGCGAGGAGAAATACTGGGAGGGGGTGGCGGCTAAGCGCACCGCGAGTGGGGGACTCTCGTTCGCCGGCGGCGCCAAGGACTCTGGCCACCGTGTCTGTGATGCCATCATCAATCCAGACTCAGACCTCGGTAAGCGTATCCGCGGCCGGTAATGCCGCGAACGCTCGGGCCTGCGTGCCCGGCGTCGTACGGCTCGCCGCCCCCGGCCACCGGTCGGGGGCGGCCTTGTTTCGTGCTGGCATCCCGCGGCCTGGCTCCCGTCCTTCGGTGGCAAGCCGCGAAGCGGCGCGGCAGCGATCGCCCCGACATCGACGGCGGCTGTCCACTCCGGCGATCGACACGGCCAGGATGCCCACCCAATCCTGAGAGCCCAAATGAGGGTGCTGGTGGCAACGAAGAAACTGAGTCCCTTGGCATAGATCAGCCAAGCTAGGCCCGACGCGCCGGCCGATGCCGGCCGGAGGCCGCCAGCAGGCCGAGCGTGTCGGGCCGCGCCGTGCTTGCGCGGCGCCTTGATCCAAGAGAGAACGTTTCGGCAATGCTGAGACGATTTCCAGGCCTGCCGTCTAGCGCTCACCGAAATCTAAAGCCGTAGGAGCAGCAGGGCTGGTCCCGGGCGGGACTTTGCCGGACGATGTGAGCGCGGCCGAAGGAGACGACAAATGGGACGGCTGGGAACCTAACATGCTTTCGATGTCTGCGACCCGCTGTTCAACGCCGCTCGTGTACGGCCTTCCGCAGGATCGGAACTGTCAAGGTGATACCGGCGAACCTGCCTGTACGCAGCCGTATGAGACCACGACTGAGACCGCCACTAGCTCAACCGCTCAACCCAGCACTTCCGACCTGCCAGCAGTTCCCAGCGCTGCATGTCGCGCAAGCACTGCAGGCTCCACCCACGGCTGACGTCCAATGCCGACAGCTGTCAGACGCACCAACCCGCCCCTTGGGCAGGCGAGGCGCATTGGCTCCCCCGGACCTGGCCCGTCCGCTGCCGCCCTACTGCGGCTGATGGGCACGATCCCTCACCCTTTGGGTCGAAAGCAGGTGGCGTCACGCGGGACGGAGGCAAACCACGCTTTCCCTCGCGTGTCCCAAGTCATCTGTTCGCCGTCGAAGCTCTCTCGCTACACGAATCTCCTCCACCTGCCAGCCAACGAGTTCAGCCAACGCTGCGAGGAGAATATCTGCAGCAATTACCAAACGGCTGTCGCCGGTGCCGTGTACCGAGTTGCCGACAACAAACACAAGGCGTGACTCAGCGTGCACAAGCTTCCGGAGTGACTGAAACACGCGCAGCATGTCGTCAGCGTATCCTGCAATAAGCTGGCGTCGTCCTCGTTCGTAGCGGTCTGACGGCACGGCATTCAGCAGTGGGTCAATGAGCTTCTGAACTTCGTTCGCAACATCAAGTGACCGAAAGGTATATTCGTCCGGAAAGTAGAGACTTGTGTGGCTGCGAACAGTGGCAAGCCGCTGCGATTTCATTGCCTCAACGCTATCGAAACAACCGAGTGCCCAAGCCTCCGTCTTATAGACCTCTGTGTAATCGATGTTATTTGGGTACGGAGGTGAGAATACGATCCAGTCGTAGGCAGGCCCAGCAGCGCACCGATCCGATTCTCGAGCGTCGCCTTCCAACACGGTCACAGAAGACGAAGTCTCGGTCTCGCCGACGGACTTCAGGTCTTCGAGGCATCGGTCGAGTGCCGCCGAAAATGCCTCGATTGGCGAGGCCGGACGACGTTCGGGGGTGTATCTGAGCGCACGACCGTCTCGGCGCAGCCGACCGGACGGCTCCACGGCGGATGCAACACACGTCTGAAGCACTAGTCGGGCATCTCGGTCTTCCACCGAGCGCACCGCTTGGCTGAGCGCCAGCAAAGACCGCCTATGGGATGGCGGATAGTACGACCTGTTGTTCAGCGTTACCGAGGCCGTTGAGATCCTTCGCCTTCCGCCCATCATTGCGGCGTGTTTTTCAAGCACCGAAGGCAATATATTCTCAATAGCCCTAGCGACCTTTGCGCCACCAAGAAGGCCCGCCGCCTTCCCTTCCGCAACGATACGGAGAACGGGATTTCGCTCGATCAACGTGACGTGCGAGTCAAGCTTGCGCTCAATTGCAAGGTTTGTGGCACTAATGGCCGTAGTGCCACTACCGGAGAAGGGGTCGAGTACCCTCAAAGGACCGGACGACTGATCTCCGGAATCCTTAATGAGCCTCTCAAATAAGCCAAAGGAGTAGGCTTCCTTCATTTTAAACCAGCGGTGGAAAGGTTCATCGTTATTCCCCGCCGGCACGACCAGTCGCCCGTAGTCCGAACTACGGTCGAACACGTCCCATTTCCGCTCTAGCGAGCGGTAATGCTCCGCGACTACTTCGGCTGGGTTAGACAAGTTATTCCTCGCGGACTCATGAACCGGCGTTGGACAGAGTAATCATTGCTTTATATCTACGGTAACTCTCGGACGAGGAGAAGAGGTGCCAGCACTTGACTCGCACCTCGAGTCGTTCCGCCAACTCTCGTACATGGTTGAAGCAGTCCTGGCCTGACGGAGCAGATCGCATATCAAAGCAGCAAAGGGCCGCCAAACGCGCACCATTGCCTCTTCGATATTCAGAAGCCTGTAGCACGCCTTTCTCAACCCAATCTTTATTAAATGCGTCAGAAACCGATGTGCCTGATGAGTTTTTCCCCCGGAGGACCTTCAACTCAAGGACGGCGTGCAAGGTTTGCTGGGCCCTATCGTTAAGGGAGGGTTCCTTGATGAGAATGTCGAGCCTGCCCTCAGGTTGAACCTGCTCCGCTTCGATGAAGCATCCGATGAAGTGCCCGCTAAGGCCGCTGCGGATTACGACCGAAACCTTGTCCTCTGCGTTCTTTACCGCCCATCCCCGAGTACTGTCGCCTTCCCAGAGCTTGCCAGCGTTACCCTGGACATCCGGGGTGCATAGCTGCTGTTCGTAAACCCGATCGATGACCTCGAACACGTCGTCAACCGAGACGTGCGTGACGTCAATCCGCACAAGTCTACATTCACCCGGGCTGCCGAGCCCTTTAGGGTAGTACCGAGCTTCGGGTTCTGGCGTACGGGTATCCAGAATCACAGCTGGAGCCTCTCCTACGCCGAGTTCTTCCACCACCATGCTGAAGAGATCAGCGTCATTCTCCGACTGCACCTCGATGGCCGTGCCGCAGTTGGCAACTTTATTCAAGAACCAGAGTCGCCCAGATACAGGGTCTAGGCCATTGTCCAGCATCGGAAAAAACTGGCCCTTGTCGGCGCTCGACACGTCTAGCGGCTCAGGATGCAAAAAGAAGACAGCCGGGCGCCTCGGCGCGTGGTTCAGCTCTCCTCGCACCAGTCGTTTCCTGATAAGGGTGGCTACGCCGCCCAGGAAGCGAATCTCATCGGAGAGGTCAGAGTTCAGCCCGACCCCAAGGAACTGCTGTACCGTGTCCAGCAACGCCTCGGGACTCCATGCGTCGCCTCCCCAACTGTCAATCACTTCTCCCCCTGAGCAACGAGTAGAGATGGCGGACGTACAGGTGAGTGAGCTCGGCTTCCGTGAGTCGGTGATTCTGACCTACAAGTTCCGCGAACTTCTTCGTCACCTGACTCGTCCTTGTGATCTCCTCGCTGTTGTCGAGGTCGACAATCCCCCCAAAATCGATATTCGGATCACTGTAGGTTGCATCTGCTTGCGCAGCAACGGAGAGACCGGGAACGCCCAATCCCGCAAGCGCCAGCACAACTTCCTGTACAAAAGCTAGCTCGCGCCGATATTCGAGATCTCGATCCATTGCATCGACAATACGTCGGCCGAGTACAGCGTTCAGTGAGTAGTCGGCATCTAACGACCAAGAACCGTCGACGGGTACGTGGCGGACATTTCCTGCCAAAAAAACAGCTCGCCCGACCAACTCATCGATCGCCGCCTGCAACTCCGGGCTAATTGGAACGCGCTTCTTCTTTAGCACCTGCCCTTCAACCAAGGGAATGTCCCATATTGGCGCTAAAGCATCGGTGAAGTAGGCGATGGTATGTACAGCCGATACTGGCACCGGCGTTATGCCAGCATTGCGGCACGCGTACAGGATGGCGACAAGCCGAAGATGAGACCGGAGACGTTGAACTTCGGATCCCTTTAGCTGAATCATTGGTCCCGACCCTGGAAGACCCGAACTAGTGCGTTGTTGTATTCATCCCTGAGCTCACGAACGGCGGCGGTAGGATGGGCAATCTCGAAGAGATCAACAACTCTAGAGTCATCCTGTTCGTTGACACCTGCAAGCCGAAGCAGAGTCGGGATCAGCTCACCGTCGACGAGATTGGACGTGATGACTAGGCGGTTACCAGCGTCCGGATCGCCGAACCTCATCAAGACTCGAGCTGCTCTAGGGGCGAACACGGCGTCCAGCGACGATTCTGGAGCATCCACCACTAAAGATCCACGGCCCTCGACACCCGCAACTTTCATCAGGGCCATACGGAACGCGAGATCGATGAACTCCCGCTGACTCTCTGAAACCTCTCCCGCACCTGTTCGCCGCACCAGTAGTCCGGAGTCACTTGCGGACATATCGACGGCAAAGGTGCCGAAGTCGATTGTGTCGCCAGACTGGCCGACTTTCGTCTTGCGGCTCTGCCAAATCAGGTCACAGGTCCCCAGCAGGAAGTCCTTCGCGTAGGCCCTGAAGGTGCTCTTTACATCCTCTCGGAACGAAAAGATTGTCTGCTTCTTCTGTTCGACAAAAGCTCGGAATGTGCGCTGCGCTATCGCCAACTCCTCGCGGCGCACCTCAAGGGCCGCCGATAAGGCGTTGTACTCCTTTCTCCGTTCGTGCACCTGCTGGCTGCCGGCGGGTAGCTGCTTGACGAGGTGGTTAAGCTCAGCACTTCGGTTCGCTATTGCAGATTCCAGCTGGGCCAGCTGGGCGACTGCCGATCGGTAAGCCGCCTCCGCTTCGCTTCGACGTTTGGTTGCCTCTGCGAGCCTGTCCTCCCGTGCACGAAGAGCATGGCCCAGCTCCTCCAGATTCACGTCGGGTGCCGACGAGTTGGCGCGCTCGATCACGGATTCACATACCACGCACTTGTGGTCGTCTATTCTTCGCCAAAGGAGCTCCGCTGCTTCAGATGCATCGTTTCCGCATGCCAGGCAAGTCTGTGAGGCTAGGAGATATCCGAGTATGTAACTAGCACTCTCGCTTTTCGATGGGAAAGCAGCCTGTAGTTCGACAAGTCGGCGGTGCTCAATCTCTCGGTAGACCGCTTCCCGGTCTTCGGCGGCACGCAGAGCCTCAAGCCTCGCGCCCTGGCGCTCCGCCTCGATGTCGAGCAGCATCTCTTGAACGCGCTCGAACTCGGCTTGGTCTCTGTCCTGTTGCTGTCCCAGATCGTTGATCCGGGCCTCCACCTCAGGGCGGCTTAGTGTCGTTTGCTCGGCACGGGATATGGAGGCTTCCTCGCGATGAAGCAAGGCCGATATGTTCCGGACATGGCTGTCAAGGCGAAGCGCCTCCGCCTCCAGATCCGTCCATTTGGACGATTCATCAGGCGGAAGGAATAGCAATCGGAGGAGTTGACGCTGCGCGGTGGCGTCCCAGACCAGTGATCGCCGATCCTCAAAGTAGAACGTCAGGTACCGAAGAACCAGGATCCAGTCGGGGAAACTGGTTAGTCCGGTAGCGTCCAAAAGCGCATCGTGATAGGCGTCCTCGTTCAGCATTCGCGGTTGGCCGTCGACTTGTAGCTCCGTAAGGGCCAGTGTCCTCAGGCTCCGTCCCACGACAAGCGTCGTCTCTCCCACACGGAAGCGGAGGCGGGCTGTAGCACGCGCCGCTGAATCGTTCACACGTGACGCGAAGGCCCGGCGGTCTGAGGCGCTGATTGAGCCCATCTTGAACTGGCGATTACCCAACGCGCCCGGCGTCAGCCCCTGGATGTCATTAGGACCAGTGCACATCCTGTACAAGAGCAGCACAAGAGTGCTTTTCCCGAGTCCGTTCGCACCTAGCACCAGGGTCAACCCTGACTCGAAGTCGACTTCGAGGCCAGGAGTATCTTGGGTACCGGGGTATAGACCGTAGCCTTCGACCTTCAGATGCTCGAAGAGCGGAAAGCGAATCACCGCGGCCTCGGCAGGGCCTTGCGCGTCCGGGCGGATACCTCGATGTCCACTGTGCCCTCCACTGGGGTTGCCATCCGGTTTGAGCACCTTACTGGACGTGTGGCCCGATTGGCTTCGGTCGTTACGGTGGTGTTGTACGGCGGTTTGGCGATCTCAGCTCCTTACGCCGCCTCGCGATCCAACGCCGACCGCTGGTGCGGGCGCTCTGTCCTACCGTCTGCCGTCGACCCGCCCTCATGGGGAGACACCTGTCGTTCTGCGGCGGCCCTTCGGGCTTCCCGCTCTCCGCGCCAGCCGCCGGGCATCCGACGTGACGCCGCCGAGCGGCAGCGGCCGGCGCACGCCCAGGCGGCGGCGTGCGGCCCGCTCAGGCCGCCTTGAGGAGGTACAGAGACTCTGCACGGTCGGCGCTATCTGCACATGTCGGGTCTCAGGACGGACGCTATCCGCACGCCTGATGAAGTCGCTCGACCGCGACGAAGATTTGTTGCTCGGGACCAGGTCGGCTCGGCCGCCACTCAGCGAGAACGGGTCGGACGGCGTCAACGAGCCCGGCGAGGTCTTCCGCAGTGGTTGGCTCGGGCAGTGCGTCGAGCGCGGCGGCCGCCTCCACGGTTGCCTGATGCCGGTGAGCGTTCGTCGGTGTGTCTTGCCAACCGGGCGTGTTCCGCCGGTCACGTCCGCGCTGGTGGTGTAAGAGACGGCCATCGCGGGATCCGGGTTGATGTTATGCGGCGATCGGGGTGGGCTCGTCCTGGTCGGTGTCGTGTCGGTCGGGCTGGGCAGGGATGAGGCGGGCTTTGGCGAGGAGTTCCAAGCCCATGTAGCGGCGGCCTTCGGTCCACTCGTCGGTCTGCTCGGCCAGGACGGCGCCGACGAGGCGGATGATCGCCGGCCGGTTGGGGAAAATCCCGACGACGTCGGTGCGGCGGCGGATCTCCTTGTTCAGCCGTTCCTGCGGGTTGTTCGACCAGATCTGGCGCCAGATCTCGCGGGGGAAGCCGGTGAACGCGAGGAGGTCGTCGCGGGCGGTGTCGAGGTGCTCGGCCGCGGCCGGGAACTTTGCCTCGATGGTGGTCACGACCCGTGTGAACTGGGCGCGGACGGCGTCGGTGTCGGGTTGGTCGAAGATCGTGCGGACGAGTGTGGCGATCCACGGTTGCGCCGACTTCGGGACTTTGGTCAGCAGGTTGCGCAGGTAGTGGGTGCGGCAGCGTTGCCATGACGCGCCGGGCAGGGCGGCTCCGATCGCGGCCACGAGGCCGGCGTGGGCGTCGGAGATGACCAGGCGGACACCGGTGAGGCCGCGGGCGGTCAACGACCGTAGGAAGGCCAGCCAGCCGGCGCCGTCCTCGTCCGAGGCGACGTCGAGGCCGAGGACTTCGCGCCCTCCGTCGGCGTTGACGCCGACGGCGATCAGGGCATGAACGTTGACGGTCCGGCCTGCCTCGCGGACTTTCATCGTCAGCGCGTCGGTCCACACGAACGTGTAATGGCCTGAGTCGAGGGGCCGGTTGCGGAACGCCTCGACCTGCGCGTCCAGGTGGGCGGCCATCTCCGATACCTGCGACTTGGACAGCTGCCGGATCCCGAGCTGCTCGACCAGCTTCTCCACCCGCCGGGTCGACACCCCGAGCAGGTAGGAGGTGGCCACGACCGAGACCAGGGCCTGCTCGGCCCGCCGGCGATGCGTCAGCAACCAGTCGGGGAAGTAGGAGCCCTGGCGCAGCTTCGGGATCGCCAGGTCGATCGTCCCGGCGCGGGTGTCCCACTCCCGAGGCCGGTAGCCATTGCGGGAGTTCACCCGCTCATCGCTGCGCTGCCCGTAACCGGCGCCGCAGATCGCGTCCGCCTCAGCAGACATCAACGCCTGCGCGAACGTTCTGATCATCGCCTGCAACACGTCCGGCGACGCGCCCTCGATCTGCTCGCGCAGCAGGTCAACAGGGTTCACACTCTCTGAAGCGGCCATCGCGTTCTCTCTTCCTTCTCTGACTTGGTCGTCTTGAAGGATCGACGCGATGGCCGTCTCTCATCTACGCAACACGCCCATCACGGGCAAGTCGTACACCACTTCACTGGACGCAACCTGTTCCGCCACTCGTGCACGCGCTCGTACACCTCGGCTGCGGCGGCTCGGATGAGGGCCGCTTGCTGGCGAGGCGTAAGCCTGGTGCGGGTGTAGGGAGGGTCGGCGGGTTCCTGCGGCGGCGTGTCGGCGTCGCGCATGGCGGCGATCGTACCGGCGCCATGATCGGAACTGCTCGCGTGCGTGCTGCGAGACGAAGGCGAGCGGTCAGCCGGCGGTGGTGCTCCACTCCGGGGAGAGGATGGAGTAGAGCAGGGAGTCGCGCCAGGCGCCGTTGGTGTAGACGTGGTCGCGGAGCCGGCCTTCGTATTGCATGCCGAGCCGCTTGGCGACGGCGATCGAGACGGCGTTGTCGGGGCCGATGGCGGCGGTGATGCGGTGGAGTTTGAGTTCTCGGAAGCCGTAGTCAGCGATGGTGCGGGCGGCGTCGGTGGCGTAGCCGTGGCCCCAGTGGTCGGCGCCGATGGCATAGCCGAGCTTGGCGGCCTGGTGGCCGGTGAGTCCTAGCCGCGCGAAGCCGATCATCCGGTCGGAGGTGTCGGCGACGGCTAGGTAGTACTCGTTGCGCGGGGTGAGCTGCGCCCGCGCAACGGCTCCTTCAACCATGGCGACGGTGGCGGCCTGGTCCCGACTGTCGAAGGAGAGCCACTGGGTCACTCGGTCGTCACCGACGATCGCCAAAGCGTCGGCCGCGTCATCGGGTCGCAGTTCGCGGAGGGTGATGACGCGGCCGGGGATGGTGATCGGGTACATGTACTGATGGTGCCTTATCGAGGGAGGGCGTTGGCCGGGGTGTGGGTGAAGTGCTCGATGCCGTCGATGAGGTCGCGGGCGTCGTTGGCACGGCCGGCGCGGGTGATGGCCTGGTGGACGCGGCGAACCGAGTGCATGACGCCGTTGATGCGCTGTTCGGCGGGGAGGTCGAGCACCGGGGCCAGGGCGTCGACCGCGGCGTCGAGTTCGCCGTTGGTAATGCGGGCTATGGCGAGGTTGGTGTGGGAGCCCGCCTGGTCGCCGAAGGCCCATGCGGGGTCGTAGCGGTCGGAGTACGCCTGAACAGCGCGCAGGGCGTAGCGCTCGGTGGTGGCGGCCTCGTCGGGGAGCCAGGCGAGGGCGTCGCTGGCGTAGTAGAGGGTGCGGGGTTGGTTGAAGGTGCAGATGCCGCCCATCTCGTCCATCTCGTCGGGGCGTACGCGCGACCAGGTGTCTTCGGCTTCGGTGATGGCGGCCTTAGCTTGCTCGGCGTTGCCGAGGGCGGCGTAGGCGCGGGCGGCGCTGACGGGTAGCCAGACGGCGGAGGTGCCGCCGGCCTGAGTGGCGTACTCGCGGCCGGCTTCGGCGTAGCGGACTGCCTCAGCGTACCTGCCGGCCCAGTAGGCGACCAGCGATTGGAGTCCGCGCAGCCATGCTTGCAGGCCGGGGTGCCCGGCCTGGTCGGCGCAGAGGACGGCGGTGCGGGCTTGCAGCATGGCGGAGTGCGGGTCGGCCATGTCGTGGGAGACCTTGGCGAGTAGGCCGCTGGTGATGCCGGCGAGGAAGTGCAGGTCGCGCGACTGTGTGGGTTGCTGGCGGCGTTCGAGCAGGGTGAACAGGGTGTCTTGCGTCTCGACCAGGTCCGGGAGGATCTGGCTGACGGGACGCTGTGGGTAGGCCAGGGCGAGGCGCTGCACGTCCTCGGCGAGCTGGTCGATGGCTGCCGGCGAGGTGGCTTCGGCGGCGAGCATGGCGTACTGGCGGGCGCGTTGTGCGGCCATGGCGAGGAGGTTCCTTTCCGGGCCGGCGCCGGTGAGTTCGACAGCGAACTCTGGTCCTGGCGCAGGGGTCAACTGGTGGGGAGCCCAACGGCGCTGCAGCTCGTCGATTGGTCTGCCGAACATGGCCTGCAACGCGCGGCGGGTGGCGGGGGTCGATGAGGTTAGGTCCCGTTCGCCGCGCGCCAGCCGTCCGAGGTGCCGTGCGCTGATCGCCGCGCGCGGGTCCATGCGGGAGAACTCGTCGGCCAGCTCCTCGTACGTGCGGTCGCTCTGCTGGATGAGGTGCTCCAGCACGGTGCGAGGTTCGCGGCGTTCTCGGGCCATCGTCGATGCCTTTCTGATGGGCTGTTCTCCACGCTCGCCGGTGTGAGGTCCTGAACTCAATGCATGTCCTCGTGGTGTCCGCTCGATGTCCGCCAGAGGTGCTGATTCGGTCCTCGATCGGTCTTCGGACTCGGGTGTTGTATCTCCATCATGGACACGTCACCCACCGCGATTGTGCACCTACAAGCCGCTGACGTGTGCGGACCGAACCCGCGTATGTCGGTACGTCAGCACGGCGCCCCGGGTGTGAGAGCGGTCGCCGGTGGCGGCGTCCGGATCCTGCGCTGCATCGACGGCGCCCGCCCACCGTCGGGACCACGTCTGGTGTTCCCGGTGTCGATCGCCTGTCCTGCCTGCGAGGGGCGGGGCTGGAAGATGGCTAGCCCTCGGCGCTCCTTGCGGGTGCCGAGTGATCCGACCCGGTTGCAGCGGCGGGACTGCCCGGACTGCGTCGGCACCGGGAGGCAGCCGCGGCCTGTGGTGGCGGCTGCCGTGGGGATCGCGTCCTGAGCAGGGCACCGGGGCGGGTGCCGGCAGGCCATCGCGGTGTCGGCCCGTGGCCAAAGTCCGCCCGCCTCGGTGCCCATCCACATTCCGAAGGCGGCTGCTGATGGATCCGAAGCCCGGCGATGTGGTCCATGTCGGCGCCAGAGCGTCGGTGCAGTTCGGCGGGGATCGAGCTTTGGTCTTCCGCGTGATCAAGGTCTGCGACAAGCCGACCTACCACGGATGGGTCTGGTTGACCGGCTACGTCCTCGACCGGACCGGCAAGGCGGTGGATCGCCGGGAGATCTACGTGCAGCACGAGGGCCTACGACTGATCGGCCCCACCGCGGCGGCGGACGCGCGACGCATACCGACACCTGCGAACCAACCGGCGCGACAGCGGCCGGCCAGGACGGCGAGAACGACGGTCTGAACGTTGACAGGAGGCTACGGTGACCACCTTCGCCATGGGAGTGTCCCGTGCAGCGTCACGACTGGCACGGCTGCACGCGGATCAGGTGAGGCGCTTCCGATTCCGACGTACCCGGATCGGGCGGCGTGGACTCGACGAAGATCAGGTGTACGCGTTCGTTCGGGCGGTGGTCGACGATCTGACCGCCCGGGAGGCGGCGGAAGCGACCCTCCGCGAAGAGAACGCGCGCCTTAAGCGCGCGCTACGTGACTGGCAGAGCAGCGTTGCGCGCAGTGCTGCCCGGAGCGTCAATGCGGGCCGATGGACAGAACCTGAGCAGCGCAGATAGCCTGTTGACAAGCTGAGTTGTCGTCTGGGGTGAAACGGTGCCGATCGAAGTTGCGCCGCCGAAGTACGTGGTGATCGTCAACGCGGTGCAACAACGCATCCAGGACGGCACCTATCCCCCGGGCTCGATGCTGCCCAGCGAGACGGAACTGATCCGCGAGTTCGGCGCATCACGACCCGTCGTCGTCAGAGCGCTTGATCTGCTGCGGCAGGACGGCTGGATCGACAGCCGGCAGGGCAAGGGCCGCTTCGTCCTCGGTCAGCCCGGTGGCGCCAATCGTCGAGAGCGTGAACGCCGATACGGCGCGCTGGAAGACGACGAGCGGGCCGGCTCCACCCTGCTCCACGCGGGGGAGGTACCTGCTCCGCCTCGGGCCGCAGCAGCCCTGGGCCTGGAGCCGGGCACGCCGGTGGTCGCTCGGCGCCGTCTGATCGCCGTCGACGGCATCGGCCCGGTCGAACTCGGCACCGCCTTCCTGCCCGCCGATCTCGCTACCGGCACGGGCGTTGCCGGCGCGGAAGCTCTCCCGGAAGGGCTGCTTCGGCACGTGGCGGCTCGCAAGCGCGTCCGGTTCGATCACGTCACCGAGCGCATCTCGGCTCGCCTCCCAGAGGACGAGGAAGCGCAGCTCCTGCAGATCGCTGCCGACGATGCCGTGCTCACGGTGCTCCTGGCTGTTTGCGACCGAACCGGAAAGCCGCTGCTAGCTGTTGATCTCCTGCTGCCTGCCCGTCGGCACGATCTCGAAGACGTCTATCCACTCGACTGATCCAGGTAGATACACCACTTGACAAGTCAAGTTGCCGGCACCTACCTTCGATCCCACTTAACAAGTCAACTGGTTGAGTTGGCTAGACGGTTGGAGGTCGTCTGATGGTTCCGATGACGTTGAAGGTTCCGGTCCCGTCCGAGTACGTGTTCCCCGCCGGGGCGCTCTGCCTTGGCGTCTCGCCGCAGATCGACTTTGAGCGGCGGGGTGAGGCGGACAACCAGGCGCGGGACAAGGAGACCGGGGAGCGGGTCTGGGTGGTGCGGGTGATGGACCTGGACCCGGAGGCCGGGAAGTTCGGTCGGTCGACCGAGGTGAAGGTCAAGGTCGTGGCGCCGCAGCAGCCGGTGCCGCCGCCGTCGACGGTGCCGGGCTATCCGCCGGCGGTGGAGTTCGAGGGCCTGACTCTGACCCCGTATGTGGATTCGCAGCGGTGCAAGCCGGGCCGGTCCTCGGGTGACTGCCGTTCCCGAATGGCGTACTCGCTGCGCGCTACCGCGATCCGGCCGGCGTCGACGGTGCCCGGTTCGGCGGCGGCCTGACTGCTGCTGTTGCGCGCGGGGCGGGTCGTTTCCCCGCCAAGAGTCCCGGCCCGTCCCGCGCTCTCCCATCCCTCACGTGTGAAGGAGGGCGTGATGCCCACCGTAGTTCCCCCTGCCCTGAACTGCTCTGAGGGCCGCTGCTCGTCGGGGTGGTGGTCCTGATGTCTCGTACCCGTCTGGTCGGTGTGCGGCACGCCTACCGGGAGGTGGAGGCGGCCGTCCGGTCCGTGTTGCGGTTGCCGCCGGCTTCGGCGCGGGTGTGCGCGATCCGCTGCCCCCGCTGCGAGGAGTGGGTGAAGCCGCGTCGGTTCGACCTGCGGCGCATGTCGTGCCGCTCGTGCATCGCCACCCTGGCCCGCCCGGATCGGGGTGGTGACCTGTGCCTCTGATCAACATCATTCCCGGCGACAAGATCCCGGTGGCGCCGATGAACGTGCGCCTTCCAGCCTGGCGGGTCCCGGGCTGGCTGCTGGCGTTCTGGTGGCTGGCCCGGGGCTTGTTCCGGGTCACGGTCCTGGCGGTCCGGTACTGGTGGCTCGTCGTCCCGACCGTGGCTGTCCTGTGGGGGTGGGGGGAGTACGGCGGTCAGGTCCTGGCCGGCGTCGTCCTTGCGGTCGTCGCCGGTTGCGGGACCTGGTGGCGGTGGCACCCGTCGTCGTGGCTGCGGTTCGGCTGGTACCCGCTCGTCAGCCGCTTTCGGGCTCTGACGGTGTATCGGCGGCGGTGGGCGTCGGTCATGGCGACGTGTGGGCTGGCGACGGCGTTCGCCGGTGACCGGTACGTGCCGCAACTGCTGCGGGTGCGCTGTGACCGGTACGGCGATGAGGTGACCGTCCGGATGCTGCCCGGTCAGATTCCCGACGACTGGGCGCAGTCCGCGGAACGCCTCGCCTACGCCTTCCGCCTCCGCCAAGGGCAGGCACGGTCGACGGACCGACCGGATCAGGTCATGCTGCGGTTCCTCCGCCGTGACCCCCTCGCCGGCACGGTGGCGCCGCTGCCGGTGCCGGCCGTGCCGGACCTGGCCGGGCTGCCGCTCGGGATACGAGAGGACGGGCAGCCCTACGCGCTGCGCCTGGCCGGCTCGCATGTGCTGATCGCCGGGGCGACCGGGTCGGGCAAGGGTCCGGTGCTGTGGTCGCTCATCCGCTCCCTGGCCGGCGGTTCCCGCTCGGGGCTGGTGGAGCTGTGGGCGTTCGACCCCAAGGGCGGTATGGAGTTGGCGGCCGGGGTGCCGCTGTTCGCCCGGTTCTCCTACGACGACCCCGACGGCATGGCCGGCGTGCTGGAAGAGGCCGTCAAGCGGATGCGGCTTCGGGCGGCCCGGCTGCGCGGGGTCGCCCGCCAGCACACGCCGACGCCGGATGAGCCGTTGATCGTCCTGGTGGTCGACGAATTGGCGGCGTTGACGGCGTACATCACCGATCGGAAGGTCCGCGACCGGATCAAGGAAGCCCTCGGCCTGCTCTTGTCCCAGGGGCGGGCGGTCGGGGTGCACGTGGTCGCCGCGCTCCAGGATCCGCGCAAGGACGTGCTGCCGTTCCGGGACCTGTTCCCGACTCGCATCGGCCTGCGACTGACCGAGCCGGAACAGGTGGACATGGTCCTCGGCGACGGTGCCCGCGACCGAGGAGCCCTCTGCGACCGCATCCCTGAGTCCGCCCCCGGGATCGGGTTCGTCGTCCTCGACGGCGTTCGCGAACCGGTCCGGGTCCGGTTCTCCTACCTCACCGACGACGACATCCGCCAACTCGGCCGCACCTACCGGCGACTGGACGAAACCGACGAGCAGGAGGTGACCAAGTGAAGGCCAACGCGAACGCAGACCGGGTGGAGGGCGTGGTCCTGGTCCTCATCGTCCTGACCGTCGGCGGGCTGGCCGGGGCGGCATCGTTCACCCACGTACACGACTGGACCATGGCCAACTCTCCAGCCGGTACGGGGGACTGGTTCGGCTGGGCCAACGCCGCCATCTCCGAACTGCTGCCCCTCGCCGCGCTGCTCACCATCCGGCGACGTCGCCGGACCGGCGGCCCGATCGGGTATCCGATGTTCCTGCTCGTCTGCGCGGTCGCGCTGTCCCTGTCCGCGCAGCTCGCCGTGGCCAAGCCGGGCGTGTCCGGATGGCTGCTGTCAGCCGTGCCCGCGCTGGCGTTCCTCGGCCTGTCCAAGCTCGTCTTCTCCACCGCCCCCGCCGCCCCGGCGGCGGTGGCCGTCGACAAGCCGGCAGACGCCGACGGCTGGGGCGACGTCCCGCCCGGCTACAACCCGGTTGGCGACCGGCCGCCCTTCGATGTCGCCGACGAGGACCGGGCGGTGACCGTCGACGTCGTCGACGAGGGCCAGGCGGTGAACGTCGCCCTAGAGGCCGCCGACGAGCAGCCTCGCCCGGCGGGTCTCCGCCCGGTTCCCGTGGTGCCGGTGGAGCGGCGGCCGGCACTGGTGCCCGTGCCGGCGGCGGCTTTCGCGCCCCGCAACGGCAGCGTCTTCGGCGGGGAGCGTGACCGGTGAGCCAACTCGAACTCGTCCCCACGACTCCCGTTGAGCAGCCCCGGCCGGGGTCGCGGGCGGATCGGATGCGCAAGCCCCTGGCGAAGGACGCGCTCAAGCAGCTCGCCGAAGAGAACGGCGTGTGCGTCCGGCCCCTGGCGCTGCGCCGTACCGACACTGCCACCGGCCTGACCGAGGTAGTGGAGGTGCCCTGCGGGGCGACCCTCGCCGTCAAGTGCAAGCCCTGCGCGGAACGGGGCCGGCGGCTGCGCATCCAACAGATCCGCGAGGGCTGGCACCTCGCCGACGAACCCGCCGTCCGCCCCGACAAGCCCGGTGAAGACGTGCTCGCCCTGGTCCGGGTCCGGGCACACCTGGAGTTCGAACGGGAAGCGCTGCACTACCAGCCGATGACCCCCGACGAGCGGGCCGCGCAGATCGCCGACGTAGACGCCGCGATCGCGGAGCTGGATGAAGCGCTCGCCGAAACCAGCCTGCGCGGGCACCTGACCCCCAAGGAACGCGACGAGCGGCCACGACGCAAGCGGTCGACCCGGCGGCGGCAGGACTCCCCAGACCTGCCACGCCTGCCGGTCGACCCGCGCACGGTCGGCCGCGCCTACTCCGGGAAGGCAGGCAAGACGCACCGGCCGTCGATGCTCGTCACGCTGACGCTCGGCTCGCACGGGCCGGTGCACTCGCACCTTCGGCGCGGCGCCTACGTCGCCCCCTGCGAGTGCGGCCAGCGACACGGCCCGTATGACGACGTGCTTGGCACCCCCGTCGACCCGACCAGCTACGACTACCGGCGCGCAGCCCTGGACTCGATCCACTTCGCGCGGGTCCTCGACCGGTGGTGGCAGAACGTCCGCCGCGCCGCCGGCTGGAACGTCCAGTACGCCGGAGCAGTCGAACTGCAACGACGCCTCGCCCCACACGCGCACTTCGCCATCCGCGGCACCCTGCCCCGCCGGCTGCTCAAACAGATCGCGGCAGCCACCTACCACCAGGTGTGGTGGCCACGGTTCGACGAACTGGTCTACCCGGTCGACAAGCCTCCGGTCTGGGACGTCGACCAGCAGGCGTACGTCGACCCCAAGACGCGCGAGCCGCTGACCACCTGGGGCGAAGCCCTCGACGCCCTAGAGGAACCCGACAGCCGCCCCGCCTACGTCGCCCGGCTCGGCCGGATCGACGCACGCGGCATCGAGCAGGGCAGCAAGGACGCTGAACGGTCGATCCGGTACGTGACCAAGTACGTCACCAAGGATCTGACCGACCAGGCCCGGCCCCGCTCGGACGCGCAGAAGGCGCACTTCGACCGCCTCCACGCGGAGCTGTCCGTCCTGCCGTGCTCGCCGACGTGCGCGAACTGGCTGCTGTACGGAGTCCAGCCGGACGGCGTCAAGGCCGGCTTGACCCCCGGCCGCTGCACCGGGAAGGTCCACCAACGCTCCACCCTCGGCTTCACCGGCCGCCGCGTCCTCGTCTCCCGGCAGTGGTCCGGCAAGACCCTCGCCGACCACCGCGCCGACAACCGGTCCTGGGTCCGCGCCATCCTCGCCGGCGGCATGGCCGACACCCCCGAACACGACCAGACCGCCGACGAGACGGACGGACCGAAGCGCTACCGGTTCGAACTCGCCCGACCCGAAGACCCGGACGTGCCGCCCCTGGAACACCGCCTCCTGCGGGCGATCTCCGCCCGCATCCGCTGGCGTGCAGACCTCGACACCGCCCGGCTACGAACAGCCGCCGCCGTTTCGGCAACCGATCAACCCGCCGCGCTCGCGGCCTGAACCTCTGGGGAGGAAATCTTGTCCATCGTCGTGCCGTTCGCGCCTCGGCAGGCCGGGCCTCGTGCTGGCGACGTCGCCCCCGGCGACTACCCGCCCCGGCCGGTCCGGGCCGTCTACACGGTCAAGGAAGTGGCCGCGCTGCTGTCCCTGTCGGTCAGCTCGGCCTATGCCCTGGTCCGGGCGGGTCAGATCCCGGCCGAGCGGCTGGGGCGGCGCTGGGTGGTGCCGCGTAGCCGTTTCCACGCCTGGCTGGACGGTGCCTCCGGTGAGCTTCCGGCAACGGGTACCGACGCGCCGCGCGGGGGCTGGTGATCGTGGGCTTCGTAAGCAAGACGCCGGCCGGGACGTACCGGGCGAACTGGCGGGACTCGGCCGACCGGCAGAAGGCGAAGACGTTCCGCACCAAGAAGGAGGCGAACGCCTTCCTGGCCGAGGTGGAGGGCGCGCTCAACCGAGGGACGTACGTCGACCCGCACGCGGGACGGATGCGGTTCGGCGAGTTCGTGACGCGCTGGCTCGCCGGGCGGTCGGTGGAGGCGCGGACGGCCGAGCGAACGCAGTCGATGCTGCGGGCTCACCTGCTGCCGCAGTGGGCGGACTGGCCGTTGGCGAAGATCGACTACCTGGCGGTACAGGAGTGGGTCACCAACCTTGGCCGAACTCTGGCGCCGTCGACGACGGCGAAGCACCTCGGGATGCTGTCGATGATCATGCAGACGGCGATCCGGGCGCGCCTGATCGCGGTGAACCCGTGCGAGGGGGTGCGGGTGCCGCGTAACCGGGCGCGGGAGGCTCGCGCCGGCACGATCAGCCGGGAGGCGTTCTTCGGCCGGCTGCTGCCCGCCGTGCCGGCCGAACACCGGGCGATCGTCTGCGCCGCCGCCGGGGCGGGACTGCGCTGGGGCGAGTGCGCGGGCCTGCCATGGGAAGCGGTCGACCTCGATCGGGGGTTGCTGCACGTCGCCCAGGTGGCGGTGGAAACCCACGGCGGGGTGCTGCTGCGGGCGTACCCGAAGACTCGGGCCGGCGTGCGGACGGTGCCGATGCCGCCGTTCCTCGTCGACGAGCTGCGGCGGCGATGCGGGGCCGCGGTGCCGGACGCGCGGGCGTTGGTCTTCGCCGACCGGGACGGCGGGCCGCAGCGGCGGTCGAACTTCCGGCGGCGGGTGTGGCTGCCGTCGCTGGTGCGGGCCGGGCTGCTCGGCCGGGTGGCCGAGGTGGCGCCGGGCCGGTGGGCGGCGTCGTGGCCGGACCGGGACGGCCGAGAGCAGCGGGCGGAGTTCGCCGACGAGGCTGCGGCGGTGGCGCACGTGGCGGCCTCGGCGTTCGGCGGGCTGCGGTTCCACGACCTGCGGCACTCGTACATCACGTGGCTGGTGACGGACGGGGTGCCGGTCAACGTGGTGCGGCGGGTGGTGGGGCACGAGAAGGCGTCAACGACGCTCAATCGTTATACGCACACCCCGGACGACTACGCCGACCGGGTCCGGCTGACGTTCGCTGACGATTCGCTGACTTTCCGCCCGGCACCCCGCCTGACGGACCCGGGAAACACGGCTTTACCTGGGCCGGAAGCCCACTCCGGAAAGGGACGACCCCCGTCGGGGGGAGACGGGGGTCGTCGGGAGGTTCGGCTCCGGGGGGGTCGAGCCGAACCCACTCAGCGGTCACGGGGGGTGCAACCGCCGAGGGTCTGCTGTCGTACGGCATATGAACGCCTGTCGTAACGACAAGTCTGCCTGAGCGGACCTGTATACGTCGAGTGGTGTTGCCTCCACTCCCTGCGAATTAATGTTCGCAGAGTGTGATCGACGTCACGATGAGCGAAGGTGGTGGGGTCGGCCCGCACGTCCAGGGGGCACCGGACCCCGGGCACCCGCCGACCATAGACCATCCGGCTAGACTTTCGCGCCGTGGGCCGAAGTGCCGCTTTTTTCGATCTGGACAAGACCGTCATCGCCAAGTCGAGCGCCCTGGCGTTCGGTCGGCCGTTCTACCGGGACGGTCTGATCACCCGGCGTGACGTGGTCAAGTCGGCGTACGCGCAGCTGATGTTCCGGCTGGGCGGCACCGACGAGCAGACCATGGCCAGGACCCGGGACTATCTCGCCGCGCTCTGCAAGGGCTGGCAGGTCGAGCAGGTCCGCCAGATCGTGGCGGAGACGCTGCACGAGCTGATCAACCCCTACGTGTACGCCGAGGCCGCCGCCCTCATCGAGGAGCACCAGGCGGCCGGGCGGGACGTCGTGCTGGTCTCCGCCTCCGGCGATGAGATGGTCCGGCCGATCGGGGCGCTGCTCGGGGTGACCGACGTGATCGCCACTCGGATGGGCGTGGTGGACGGCCGCTACAGCGGCGAGGTCGAGTTCTACGCGGCCGGCCCGAGCAAGGTCGAGGCGGTCAGCGAGCTGGCCGCCGAGCGCGGGTACGACCTGGCCGACTCGTACGCCTACTCCGACTCGTACAGCGACCGCCCGCTGCTGGAGTGCGTCGGCCACCCCTCGGTGGTCAACCCGGACCGGCAGCTGCGCCGGCTCGCGGTGGAGAACTCCTGGCCGGTGCTGGAGTTCCGGCACCCGATCCCGCTGGGCCGACGGCTGCGCGAGCGCCCGGCCGTCCCGGTCGCGGCGGCGGCGCTGGGGGTGGGCGTGGGCGTCGCCATCGGCATCGCCTGGTACGGCCGCCACCGCCGCACCCGCGTCACCCCCACACCCGCCTGACCGATCGACGCCGAGGTGGGAGCGCCCGCCTCAGCCCTCGACACCGAGGCACAGGATCCCACCTGAGCCATCGACGCCGAGATGGAGCACCCGTCTCAGCCCTCGGCACCGAGGCGCAGGAGCCCGCCTCAGCCGTCGACACCGAGGCGAGAGAGCACTTCGCCTCAGCCGTCGACGCCGAGGCACGGAAGCCGCGCCCGAAGCATGGGCGGGACGGGGTCAGGCGGCGGCGAGGATCTCGTCGCCGATGGTGGTGAGCTGGTCGGCTCCGACCTCCACGGCCGACATGTAGTGCCGCAGCCAGGAGCGCAGCCCGTCGGGGGTGCCGGTGGCGAACGCGCCG
Source organism: Micromonospora citrea (assembly GCF_900090315.1). Taxonomy (NCBI): domain Bacteria; kingdom Bacillati; phylum Actinomycetota; class Actinomycetes; order Micromonosporales; family Micromonosporaceae; genus Micromonospora; species Micromonospora citrea. The sequence goes on from NZ_FMHZ01000002.1 coordinate 3,072,590, forward strand.
GCCGAGCCGACGTACTCGGGCTCGCGCTCGCGGTGGCCGACGTCGACGGCGAGCAGGCCGCGCGGGTCGAGCCCGCTGGACAGCAGCACCAGCCGGGCGGCGCCGCGCGCCACCACCCCGGACGGCCCGGCGAAGGGGCGCAGGTTCAGCAGCTCGCCGTGCACGACGGCGGCCAGCACCAGCGGGGAGACCTTCGTGCCGCCGGCCACGAGCCCGGCCAGGCCGTCCAGCCGCGCGGCGACCACCGGGTCGGCGACGGGCCGGCCCAGCTCGGCCTCGGCCACGACGTCCCGGGCGGCCAGCACGTGCAGCTTCGCCAGCGCCTGCCGGGGCGCCTTCGGCCAGAGCTCGGACAGGCCGGGCAGCGCACCGGCGACCCGCAGCGCGCCCTGGACCACCGGCTCGGTCACGGTCCCGGCGCGGACGGCCTCGCGCTCGTGGGCGTACCCCTCCAGGGCCGCGCTCGCCACCGCGGACCGGAGGCTGACCTCGGCCGCGACCTGGCCGCCGTGGCGGCGCAGGGCGCGGTGCCCCAGCGCCTGGTCGAAGCGCTCGCGGGCCCGCTCGACGGCGGGTGCGATGTCGGCGAGCGCGAGCAGCGGGGCGAGCGGGTCTGCGGTCACCCCGTCACGCTATCGACTGCCCGGCCCGCCCCGCCGACGAGCCGCCCGGAAGCGACCGCCACCACCCCGACGAGCGGCACGGACGTGCCGCACGGCCTGGACGCGGCGGTCGGCGCCACCACCCCGACGAGCGCCCGGGACGCCGCCCGCGGGCCCGCGGCCGACGCCGCCCGGCCGACCTCGACGCCGTCTCCCCCGCCTTCGGAACACCGTCCGGCGCGCGGCGCGGGCCGCTCGGCGCGCGTCGGCCGGACCGGCGCTCCCCGGACTGGCCGCCCCGACTAACCTCGTGCGGGAGACACAGATCACCCCGAGCGACGAGGGAGCACGGCATGAGCGAGGCATTGGCCAATCTGCTGAACGAGACGCGCCAGTTCCCGCCGCCGGCCGAACTCGCCGCGAACGCCAATGTCACCGCCGACGCGTACGCGGAGGCCGACGGGGACCGGTTGGCGTTCTGGGAGCGGCAGGCCGGGCGGCTGACCTGGGCCCGGCAGTGGGACCAGGTGCTCGACTGGTCGAACCCGCCGTTCGCGAAGTGGTTCGTCGGCGGGCAGCTCAACGTGGCGTACAACTGCCTGGACCGGCACGTCGAGGCCGGCCTGGGCGACAAGGTCGCCATCCACTGGGAGGGCGAGCCGGGCGACACCCGCACCATCACGTACGCCGAGCTGCACCGGCTGACCTGCCAGGCGGCGAACGCGCTGACGGACCTGGGCGTCACCGCCGGCGACCGGGTGGCCATCTACCTGCCGATGATCCCCGAGGCGGCGGTCGCGATGCTGGCCTGCGCCCGCATCGGGGCGACGCACAGCGTGGTCTTCGGTGGCTTCTCCGCCGACGCGCTGACCAACCGGATCCAGGACGCCAGCGCCAAGGTCGTGATCACCGCCGACGGCGGCTACCGCCGGGGCAAGCCGTCGGCGCTGAAGCCGACGGTGGACGAGGCGGTGGCCAACTGCCCGTCGATCGAGCACGTGCTGGTGGTGCGCCGCACGGGCGAGGAGGTTGCCTGGTCGGGCAGGGACCGCTGGTGGCACGAGACGGTCGAGACCGCCTCGACGGAGCACGCCGCGCAGCCGTTCGACGCCGAGCACCCGCTGTTCATCCTCTACACCAGCGGCACCACGGCCCGGCCGAAGGGCATCCTGCACACCACCGGCGGCTACCTCACCCAGACGTCGTACACGACGCACGCGGTCTTCGACCTTAAGCCGGAGACGGACGTCTACTGGTGCACGGCCGACATCGGCTGGGTGACCGGGCACTCCTACATCGTCTACGGTCCGCTCTCCAACGGCGCCACCCAGGTAATGTACGAGGGCACCCCGGACACCCCGCACAAGGGCCGGTTCTGGGAGATCGTCGACAAGTACAAGGTCAGCATCCTCTACACCGCCCCGACGCTGATCCGCACGATGATGAAGTGGGGCGAGGACATCCCCGCCGGCTACGACCTGTCCTCGCTGCGGCTGCTCGGCAGCGTCGGCGAGCCGATCAACCCCGAGGCCTGGATGTGGTACAGGCAGCACGTCGGCCGGGGTGAGCTGCCGATCGTCGACACCTGGTGGCAGACCGAGACCGGGTCGATCATGATCTCGCCGCTGCCGGGCGTCACCGAGACGAAGCCGGGCTCGGCGATGACGCCGCTGCCCGGGATCAACGCCGACGTGGTGGACGACCAGGGCCAGTCGGTGCCGAACGGCGGCGGTGGCTACCTGGTGCTGCGCGAGCCGTGGCCGTCGATGCTGCGCACCATCTGGGGCGACGACGACCGGTTCGTCGAGACGTACTGGTCGCGGTTCGAGGGCATGTACTTCGCCGGGGACGGCGCGAAGCGGGACGACGACGGGCACATCTGGCTGCTGGGCCGCGTCGACGACGTGATGCTGGTGTCGGGGCACAACATCTCCACCACCGAGGTGGAGTCGGCCCTGGTCTCGCACCCGTCGGTGGCCGAGGCGGCGGTGGTCGGCGCGACGGACCCGACCACGGGGCAGGCCATCGTGGCGTTCGCCATCCCGCGCGGCAGCATCGACACCGCGGGCGAGGCGGGCGAGAAGCTCATTGCCGACCTGCGCAACCACGTGGCGAGGACGCTCGGCCCGATCGCCAAGCCCCGGCAGATCATGCTGGTGCCGGAGCTGCCGAAGACCCGCTCCGGCAAGATCATGCGCCGGCTGCTGCGGGACGTGGCGGAGAACCGGTCGCTCGGCGACGTCACCACGCTCCAGGACTCCTCGGTGATGGACCTGATCTCGTCCGGGATGGGCGGCGGCAGGTCCGACGAGGACTGACGGCAGGCGTACGCCCCGATGGGTGGCGGCCCCGGACGGGCCGTCACCCATCGTCATTTCTTACGGGTACGTGACGGACCGAGTGCGACGTGTCACATCGGTCGGTCGGAGGAACGCGGAGAAGCTGAACGGACACAGGCAGGCTTCGACCCCTGTCGTCATCCCTGTTTCTGTTCTAGGTTCACGCAGGTCGAGCCGGTTCGATGGACATCACTTCGATGAGCGGGCCGACCGACTCCCTCCCTCCCCATGCCCGAGAAATGGAGCGGCATGAACAAAAATCCGCAATCCGGGTCGCGCCGACGCCTACTCGTCGCGCTACCCGCCATCGCCCTCGCGGCCACGTCACTGACCGTGACCGGCGGCGCGGCGGCGGCGGAGCCGGGCCCCGCCCGCGCCGCCATCGGCGCGGACGAGTACTACATCAACTACGCCGAGCCGGCGGTCCAGCCGGACAGCCACGGCCGCGAGGTCAAGGGCAAGGGCGGTGTGTACGCCCCGGCCGTCGAGGAGGCCCGGGCCTACGACCGGAAGTTCGCCCGCGGCAATCCGGTCACGGCCCGGCAGCTCGCCAGGACCGAGGCCGAGGCGATCAAGACGGGCAAGAGCCCACGGCAGATCAAGCGGGCCCCGGGCACGCAGACGGCCAAGCTGCTGACCCTGCTGGTCGAGTTCAACGAGCAGGCCAACGACGACTTCACCGACGTCATGGTCCCCAGGACGGTCTTCGAGGACCGGAGCTGTGTCCTCGGCACCGTGCAGAACGGGCCCCTGCACAACAACATCCCGAACCCGGCGAACCTGCCGCGCGAGGACAACAACTCGATGTGGGTGCCGGACTTCTCGCCGGCGCACTACGACAAGATGCTCTACACCTCCGAGGGCATCACCGAGCGGGTCCGCCCGGACCTGACGGGGCCGGACGGCAAGCCGGGGATCAGCCTGGCCGGTCGGACCATGCACAACATGTACCTGGAGATGTCCAAGGGCGCGTACACGGTCGACGGGCAGGCCAGCCCGTGGATCAAGGTGCCGCACTCCGAGGGCTGGTACGCGGCCTCGCGCTGCTTCCAGGACGAGAACGGCAACTGGGTCGCCGGGCGCCAGCAGTCGATGAACGGCCACCCGGACAACCCGCAGGGCGCGGGCCGGCTGGCCACCGACGCGATCGACACGCTCGCCAGGATGGACCCGGACTTCCCCTGGGCCGACTACGACATCGAGGACCAGGCCGACCGGGACGGCGACGGCAACCTCTTCGAACCGGACGGCGTGATCGACCACCTGGTGCTGGTGCACGCCGGCCAGGGCAAGTCGCGCGGCGGCGGCGCCGAGGGCACGTACGCCGTCTGGGCGCACTCGTCGTCGATCGCCGGCGGCTACACGATCCCCGGCACCGACCTCCAGGTCTCGAACTACATCGTGCAGCCGGAGGACGCCGGCGTCGGCGTCTTCGCCCACGAGTTCGGCCACGACCTCGGCCTGCCGGACCTCTACGACACCTCCGGCAACGCCGACTCGGACGTGGACTTCTGGGACCTGATGGCCTCGGGTTCGCACTCCGGCGAGATCTTCCAGGCGCTGCCGACGCACATGGGCCTGTGGGACAAGTGGGTGCTCGGCTGGGCCGACCCGCTGACCCTCGCGCCCGGCGCGGACCCGCGCGACGTGCAGCTCGGCCAGACCTCGCGGACCCCGCGCGGCACCCAGGACGGCATCAAGGTCGACCTGCCGAACAAGGTGATCACGCTGGCCACGCCGCACAGCGGCGCGAACATGTGGTACTCGGGCGCCGACCAGGACTGGGCGGACGTGAAGATCGCCCGGCAGGTGGCCGTCCCGGCGGCGGCCGACGCGAAGTTCTGGATGTGGAACAACTTCGTCATCGAGGCGGACTGGGACTACGGTTTCGTCGAGGTCTCGACCGACGGCGGCGCCACCTGGGCCGAGCAGAAGGTCTACGACTCGACGGGGAAGCTGGTCACCACCGACGACGGCTACGCCGACCCGAACGGCCGGATGGTGGACTTCGGCAACAAGAAGTACGGCCTGACCGGTGACACCCACGGCTGGCGGCACGACTACGTCGACCTGTCGGCCTTCGCCGGGCAGACCGTGCAGATCCGGCTCCGCTACGCCACCGACGAGGCGTTCGTGGAGCGCGGCTGGTTCGCCGACGACTTCTCGGTGACCGGCGGCGGCGCCACCACCTGGAGCGACGACGTCGAGGGTGGGGCCGACGGCTGGACCGCGACCGGCGGCACGTTCGTCGACACCACCGGCGCGGGCTGGCGGATCGACGGCGGCACCTCGGTGCAGGCGCACTACTACCTGGCCGAGTGGCGCAACTTCGACGGCTTCGACAAGGGCCTGAAGTACGGCTACGACACGGTCTACTCGCACGAGGCGTGGAAGGTCGACCGGGTCTCCTACAACGCCCCCGGCATGCTGGTCTGGTACCGGGACACGACCCTCGGCGACGTCAACCACACCACCGCGCAGCTCACGGCGCTGCCGAGCTACGGCGCCAAGGGCGGTCTGCTGATCGTGGACTCGCACTTCGACCCGTACCGCCGCACGGGCGAGGCGGCCGTCAAGGACCCGTCGGTGCTGGACAACCTGCCCAGCCGCCCGCAGTCCGCGAACGCGGCCTTCTCGCTGAACCCCACGTACCCCTTCCGGGAGTGTCTGGAGGCGGCGGACGAGCCGTACAGCGAGTACTGCACCGACTTCGGCGCCCAGCCGGCCGTGCCGGGTTTCACCGACGCCAAGGGCTGGTACCCGGGTATCGAGATCCGTGACGGGGCGGCGTACGCCCGGGACAGCGACGCCTCGGTCGTCATCCCGTCGAAGGGCAACGAGCGGTACACCACCCGGGTCACCAACCCGGACGGTACGCCGGCACCGGCCTACTACGGGGTCACCCTGGGCGGCGGCGCGATCGTGCTGGGCACCGGCAACCCCGGTGACCAGGGTGTGGCGTACGGCGTCACCATCACCATCAAGCGGACCGCGAAGGACAACTCGTACGCCACGGTGCACGTCACCCCCGCGCGGAGCTGACCGAGGATCGACTGACGGGACACACGGCGGGGCCCGTTCGGAGCACACTTGCTCCGGGCGGGCCCCGCTCCTGTTGCGGGCGTTCCCGACGCCCACCGATCCCCGTGACGAATTGCGGGCCGCTGGCGCTCCCCGAAGGGGACCTCATAACTCCGGCCACGGAGAGTGATCGTGGCCAAAACGTAACGTGAACCGGAGTTCGTGGGACGCGCCTTTTCGTCGTTGTTTATGCGCATATGTCAGCCACGATGCGCGGGCCCGTCCGCCATCCGGCCCGTGACAATCGCGCATCCCCTCTGTCAGGGTGAGTGGCGCATCACATGACAGTCGCGGCCTCGGCCGCGCCCGTCATGTAACAGATCCACAAAGGAGGAGGACCTTTGAGGAGACGAGTCACAGCCGGTCTGGCCTCGGCCACGGCCGCGCTGCTGGCGGCGGGAGTCGTGTCGGCGCCGGCCTCCGGCGCACCGGCCGCGGACCCGGCCCCCGGTTCCGACAAGGCGAAGCACGGCAGGGACAACCTCCCCGATCCGAAGGCGGATCAGCAGCGGGAGCTCCGGAAGAAGGCCATCGCCGACCTGCTCTCCGGCAAGGCCAAGCTTTCCACGCGCAACGGCTCGAAGGTCATCCAGGTCAAGGACGACCTGTTCGTCGAGTACCAGCAGGCCCCGAAGACCGACCCCATCTTCACGATGCTCGTCGAGTTCGGCGACCAGACCGACCCCCGGACCGGTGGAGCTGCCGGCCCGGTGCACAACCAGATCGCCCAGCCGGACCGTGACTGGGACGGCAGCCCGACCGACGACAACAGCACGCTGTGGCGGTCGGACTTCAACCGGGCGCACTACCAGGACATGATGTTCGGTCCGGGTGAGTCGATGCGGGACTTCTACTTCAAGCAGTCCGGCGGGCGCTACACCGTCAACGGCGACGTCAGCGACTGGGTGAAGGTCCCCTACAACGAGGCCCGGTACGGCAGCAACGCCATCTCCGAGGCCGACGGGTACTGGAACTTCGTCAAGGACAGCGCCACCGCCTGGTACCAGGCCCAGGTCGCGGCCGGCAAGACGCCGGAGCAGATCAAGCAGTACCTGGCCCAGTTCGACATCTGGGACCGGTACGACTTCGACGGCGACGGTGACTTCAACGAGCCCGACGGCTACATCGACCACTTCCAGGCGGTGCACGCCGGCGAGGGCGAGGAGGCCGGCGGCGGCGCCCAGGGCGAGGACGCCATCTGGTCGCACCGCTGGGCGGCGTTCCCGAACCTGGCCGGCAGCGCCGGTCCGGGCGCGAACAAGGCCGGTGGTGTCCAGATCGGCGACACCGGCATCTGGATCCGTGACTACACCACGGAGCCGGAGAACGGCGGTCTGGGCGTGTTCGCCCACGAGTACGGTCACGACCTCGGTCTGCCGGACCTCTACGACACCGCCGGCGGCGACAACGGCGTCGGCTTCTGGAGCCTGATGTCCTCCGGTTCGTGGCTGAGCCGCGGCAAGGACGACATCGGCTCGACCCCGGGTTACATGGACCCGTGGTCGAAGCTCTACCTGGGCTGGCTGAACTACTCGGTCGTCGAGGAGAACAGCGGCACCACCCGGGTCACGCTCGGCCCGGCCGGCGACAGCGACGGGCCGAAGGCCCAGGCCGTCGTCGTCAACCTGCCGGCGCAGACCCAGACCACCAGCTACAACACGCCGTTCGGCGGATCGTACGAGTGGTGGGGCGGCAGCGCGGACGACCTGAACACCACGCTGACCCGTCAGCTCGACCTGACCGGTACGACGTCCGCGTCGATCACCGCGAAGGCCTGGTACGACATCGAGGAGGACTACGACTACCTCTACGCCGAGGTGTCGACCAACGGTGGCGCCACCTGGACCCCGCTGAGCAACTCCTCGATCGACGCCGGTGAGACCGGGGTCGACGGCTCGACCAGCGGCGCCTGGGTGGACCTGGCCTACGACCTGTCCGCGTACGCCGGGCAGACCGTGCAGTTCCGCTACCGCTACCAGACCGACGGCGGCGTGCACCTCGCCGGCGCGTTCCTGGACAACATCTCGCTGGTCAAGGGCGGCGCCGTCGCCTGGACCGACGACGCCGAGACGCTGGCCGCCGAGTGGACCGCCAGGGGCTTCACCCGGATGGGCGGCGCGGTGACCGACACCTACCCCCGCTTCTACATCGCGGAGAACCGGTCCTACGTCGGCTACGACGACACCCTGCGGACCGGCGGGTACAACTACGGGTTCAACAACACCCGGCCGAACTGGGTGGAGCGGTTCTCGAACCACCCGGGCATGCTGGTGTGGTACGTGAACTACGCGTACGGCGACAACAACACCTCGGAGCACCCGGGCTACGGCCTGAACCTCCCGGTGGACGTCCGGCCGAACAAGATCACCGTGGACGGCCAGGGCAACGTCACCAACCGGCGCAACGGATTCGACGCCACGTTCAGCCTGTACGCCAAGCCGGCGCAGACCTTCCACCTCAACGGTGTCCCGGTCACGCTCCCGGCGCTCGCGGCGAACCCGGTGTTCTCGGACAACGGGCCGAACAAGTACTGGACGGCCGGCAACCCGTGGAACTCGGTGAAGGTGGCCGGCTCCGGCACCCGGATCGAAATCCTGCAGCAGGGCACCAACCCGACCGACGACATGGTCGTCAAGGTCAGCAACTGACGATCGGGTTACCCGTGGGGCCGGTGGCGGTGACGTCACCGGCCCCACTTTTCGCGTAACCGATCAGGCCGATCGAAAACCGCCTCTTCCAACCCATCGACGGCCGTAAGCCCTGCTCATGAGGGCTGGTCAACGGCCGATATGTGACGGTGAAAAGCATTCTCAACAAAACTTCGCAACAAATCGACGCACGCATCTTCCCAGGGATCACACGAGTGTCTATGTTCACCATTGGTCCCACCAGTGGGATCGATCTCCACCGGCCCGTACCCCCGTTGGGCCGGTTCCCTCACACCGGAGGTACCACGTGCGCAAAGTCGCAGTGGGTCTGCTCGGGCTTTCGCTGACAGCGACGGGACTGGCGGTCGGCACGTCCGCCAGCGCCGCCCCGCAGCCGAAGTTGCCGACGGCCGCTCCGTCGGTCGCCGAGCCAGCCCATGTCGACCACGACTTGCCGAACCCGCTGGAGAACAAGCGTCGCGCCCTGCGTCAGGAGGGCCTGAGCGACGTCCTCTCCGGCCGGTCCAAGCCGCAGAAGGTCAACGGCAGCACGGTCGTCAAGGTCGGCAAGACCCAGGCCGAGGGGGCTGCCGCCCGCTCGACCCGGGCCAACGCCGCCACCCAGACGGAGGACCAGTACGTCGAGCTCTCCCGGGAGAAGACCGACCGGATCTTCGTCATCCTCGCGGAGTTCGGCAACGAGCGGCACCCGAGCTACCCGGACCAGGACACCGACCCGGACACCCCGGGCCCGACCCGGTTCGACGGGCCGCTGCACAACGAGATCCCGGAGCCCAACCGGGCGGTGGACAACTCGACCGTGTGGCAGGCGGACTACAACGCCGACCACTACCGCAAGCTCTACTTCGGCACCAACCCCGGTGACGAGTCGGTGAAGCAGTACTACGAGGCCCAGTCCTCGGGTCGCTACAGCGTCGACGGCAAGGTCACCGACTGGGTGAAGGTGAAGTACAACGAGGCCCGCTACGGCCGCTCCGGTGGCTACCCGTGCGCCTCCAACGTCTGCACCAACACCTGGGCGCTGGTCCGCGACGCCGCCAACCAGTGGGTCGCCGACCAGAAGGCCGCCGGCCGCACCGACGCCCAGATCGCCGCGGACCTCAAGGCGATGGACGAGTGGGACCGGTACGACCACGACTCGGACGGCAACTTCAACGAGCCGGACGGCTACATCGACCACTTCCAGATCGTCCACTCCGGTGGCGACGAGGCGGACGGTGACCCGTACCAGGGCGAGGACGCCATCTGGAGCCACCGCTGGTACGCCTTCGCGTCCGACCAGGGCTCGACCGGCCCGGCCGGCAACCCGGCCGGCGGCACCCAGATCGGCGACACCGGCATCTGGATCGGCGACTACACCATCCAGCCGGAGAACGGCGGCCGGAGCGTCTTCTACCACGAGTACGGCCACGACCTCGGTCTGCCGGACGACTACAACGTCACCAGTGGTGGGGACAACAACAACGAGCACTGGACCCTGATGGCCCAGAGCCGGCTCGGCGCCAAGAACGACGCCGGCATCGGCGACCGGGGTGGCGACCTCGGCGCGTGGAACAAGCTCCAGCTCGGCTGGCTCGACTACGAGGTGGTCGTCGCGGGGCAGAAGCGGACCATGACCCTCGGCCCGCAGGAGTACAACAGCGACGAGGCGCAGGCCGTCGTCGTGGTGCTCCCGAAGCGTGACTACACGTTCGAGCACGGCGCGCCGTTCGAGGGCAGCAAGCAGTTCTTCTCGGGCAACCGGGACGACCTCAACAGCACGATGACCCGGACCCTGGACTTCACCGGCAAGTCGTCGGCGTCGCTGTCGATGAAGGGCCGCTACAACATCGAGGCCGACTACGACTACCTGTTCTTCGAGGCGTCGCTGGACGGCGGCCAGACCTGGGTGACCCTGCCCGGCACGGCCAACGGCCAGCCGCTCAAGGAGATCTCGGCCGGCCGCTACGCCCTCGACGGCAGCAGCAACGGCCAGTGGGTCGACGTCATCATCCCCATGGACGCGGCGGCGGGCAAGGTCGCGCAGTTCCGGCTGCGCTACCAGACCGACGGCGGCGTCTCCGAGGGCGGCTTCTACGGTGACGCGATCACCGTGACGGCCGACGGGCAGACCGTCGTCTCCGACGGCGCCGAGACCGGCGCCGACGGCTGGACGCTCGCCGGCGGCTTCGAGGTCGCCGAGAAGAGCTACACCAAGGCGTACGACAACTACTACATCGCGGGCACCCGGCAGTACATCTCGTACGACAAGTACCTGAAGACCGGCCCGTACTTCTTCGGCTACTCCAACACCCGCCCGGACTACGTGGACCACTACGCGTACCAGGAGGGTCTGCTGATCTCCTACTGGAACACCCGTTGGGCGGACAACGACACGTTCGCGCACCCGGGTGAGGGTCGCAACCTGATCATCGACGCGCACCCCCGGCCGATCTACAACCTGACCGGTGAGCCCTGGCGGGCCCGCGTCCAGGTCTACGACGCGCCGTTCAGCCTGAAGAAGGCCGACTCGTTCACGCTGCACCTCAACAGCCAGCCGCAGTACATCCGTGGCCAGGCCGCGCAGCCGCTGTTCGACGACACCAAGCAGTACTGGTTCCCGGAGCTGCCGAACCACGGCGTCAAGCTCCCGGCCACCGGCACCAAGATCAAGGTCCTGGAGAAGGACGGCGTCTACACCAGGATCCGCATCTCCTGATCCACCGATCCCGCACCACCAGACGATGCCCGGGCAGGTCACCTGCCCGGGCATCGCCCGTTCCGGCCGGCCGTCGGACACGGGGTCCCCGTGTCCGACGGGCGGTCCCGGCCACGCGGCCGGGTCGGCGGCGGGAGCCGACAGGCGGCGGGGTCCTAGGCTGTCTGCCATGACCGAGCAGCGTGGCGGGCCCGTCGACGAGTCCTGCGTCCTCACCGAGGGGCCGTGGACGCACCGGTTCGTCGGCGCGAACGGCAGCCGGTTCCACGTCGTCGAGTCCGGCACCGGCCCGATGGTGCTCTTCCTGCACGGCTTCCCCGAGCACTGGTGGGCCTGGCACGAGATGCTGCCGGCGATCGCCGACGCCGGGTTCCGGGCCGTCGCCGTCGACCTGCGCGGCTACGGCGCCAGCGACAAGCCGCCCCGGGGATACGACGGCTACACGCTGGCCGCCGACATCGCCGGGCTGATCCGGGCCCTGGGCGAGCGCTCCGCGACCGTGGTGGGCACCGGCATCGGCGGCATGATCGGGTGGACCGTGGCGTCGTTCCACCCGTCGCTGGTCCGCCGGCTGGTGGTGCTCGGCGCACCCCACCCGCTCCGGCTCCGGGCCGCCATCTTCGCCGACCCGCGGGGGCAGTTCGCCGCCTCCACGCCCACCCTGAAGTTCCAGCTGCCCCGCTACGAGCACGTGCTCACCCGGGACGACGCGGCGGCGGTGGAGGACATGCTGCGCCGCTGGGGCGGGCCGCGCTGGGTGCACGGGCCGGACTTCGAGGCGTACGCCCGGCGGTGCCGGGAGGCGATGCGGATCCCGCAGGCGGCGTTCTGCGCGCTGGAGGGCTACCGCTGGGCCTTCCGGTCGGTGCTCCGCCTGCACGGCTACCGCTTCGTCCGGCTGATGCAGAAACCGCTGATCACACCGACCCTCCAACTGCACGGCGCGCTCGACCAGGCGTCCCTGCCGCGCACCGCCCAGGGCTCCGGCCGGTACGTGGTGGCGCCCTACGAGTGGCGGCTGCTCGACGGCGTGGGGCACTTCCCGCACGTGGAGGCCCGCGAGGTGGTGCTCGGCGAGGTCCTGCGCTGGGCCAAGTCCTGACTCAGACCCGCTGCTCGCGCAGGTCGGCGACCTCGGCGGCGGGCGCCCAGCCCTGGTAGACGCCGAAGTCGAAGACCTCCAGCCCCATCGCCCGCGCCACGGGCCAGCGCCCGCCCGTGTACTCGACCCGCAGCCAGCCGTCGTGCTCGCCCAGGACGATGAACGGCTGCCCCTGCCAGGTGCAGGTCGTCCGCACGTACGACAGGTCGTCGACCTCGCCGGCCGGCACCACCCGCACGTACCGGCCGGGGCGTACCTCCTCGAAGCCCTCGCCCGCCTCGGGCTGGTAGAGCCGGACGTCGTCGCCGTCCGGGCTCGCCTGGTATTCCCGACCCCGCCAGCGGGCCACGTAGCCGTCCCGGATCACTGCTCACCGACCTGTCGCCACAGCAGCGCGTCGGTGTCGAGGATGGCGACCACCCGCTCGCTGCCGTCCGCGCCGATCCGCCAGAGCTGCGCGCCGTGCGGCAGCCGGGCGCTGTCCACCTTGAACTCGGCCACCACGTCGCTGCTCTCCCCGGGAGCGAAGCCGTTGCCCCGGAACGGCGGGCGCTCGATGACCCAGCCCTCCATGGCTCGCATGGCGGCCTCGTTCTGCCCGCCGTACGGGATCCGGTAGAGGCTGGGGCGGTGCGCCGGCCAGCGCAGCACGTAGATCTCCTCGGCGTCCCGGGCGAACGGCGACTCCGGGTACCCGAGGCCGAGGGCGTCGTGGAGCTGGGCCGGGGTGTTCAGGTGGGCCAGCTCGTTGGCCCGGTGCACGAAGCCGGAGACCCGGTCGTAGCCCCGCTCCAGGTAGTACGCGAGCTGGCTGGGGGCGACCGCCTTCTGCATCACGATCGGCCGGGCCGGGTCGGGGGCGGCGTAGCGGGGACGACTCACCGGCTCCTCGGCGGGCGGCGACGGCTCGCTCTCGGCCCCGGTGTCGTCACCGAGCCCCACCTCCGCCGCCCAGTTGGCCAGCGCGACGATCTGCTCCCCGGGCAGCTTCGCCCCGACCGGGCTGCCCGGGTTGACCGCGAACGACCACGACTCGTCGGGCCAGCGCCGGATGAGCTGGACGAACCTGACCTCGACGGTCTCGACCGCCGCGTCGGTGTGCTCGGCGAGCCGCTCCGGCGAGGTGTGCACCACGACGAACGTCTCGCCGTCCAGCTCCTGCGTACGCCAGACGAAGCCCGGCTCGCCGGGCCGGCTGCCCGGCGTGGAGTCGGCCGCCACCGGCAGCAGCACGCGGGCCAGCAGCAGCGTGGACAGGAACGTGTCGGTGCTGCCGGCCCCGGCGGCGTCGAGGAGGTTCTCCTCGACCTCGTTGGCCGGCTGAAAGTCGGCCGGCACGGCCTCGGCCCGGGCCGTCGTCCCGCCGGCGCCGGCCGGCCCGTCGTCCGGGTCGCGAGATCCGTCGTCCGTCCCGGCGGGGGCCGGTTCGGCCGTCGGGGCGCCGGTCAGCCCGGACTCCGCGGGCGGGGTGCCCGCCCCGCCGGGCGTCGGCCCGGCCGTGGCCCCGACGTCGCCGGCCGGCCCCTGCGCGGGCCACGGTTCGCCTGCCGCCGGCGCGGGACCGACGTGGGCCGGACCGAGCGGTCCCGGATCGACCACCGCGGCGGATGCCGGGGCGACCGCACCGGCGAGGGCCGGGTCGACGGCGCCCAGGTCGGCGCGGGCCGGGCCGACGGCAGCCGGGTCGGCCGGGTCGGCGGGCCGGGGGACGACCGGATCGGGTGTGGGGCCGTCCGCCCCGGGCGTCGGGTGGGCGGGGCCGGTGGGCTGCGGATCGACAGGTCCGCCGGGCCCGGGCGGGAACGGAGCGTCCGATGCCGGGGCGACGGGCGTCGGACGTCCCGGACCGGACGTGGCGTCGGCCCGGCCGGGCGCCGGGCTCGCGGGGGCGGACGATGCCGACCGGTCGCCCCGGCGGACCGGCTCGAACAGCGACACGGGCTCGTCGGCTGCGCCCCCGGGCGGCCCGGTGATCTCCCTCGACTCGATGACCGTGCCCTCGATCACGATCGGCGTGAACCCGCGCCGGGGCGCGGGCGGCCCCGAGACCGGCTCCGCGGCCGACACCGGCTCCTCCGCCGGCTCGGGCGTGGGCCGGGGACGCGGCAGGGCCTGCGTGGCGTCCCCGTCCGGCTCCGGCCGGCGCGCGGCGTACGTCGGCGCGGGGTCGGGGGCGGGAACCCGTAGTTCCCGGGTGGCGTCCTCGGCGGGCCCGTCGGGTCGCCGCGACGGCAGCACCTGGGTGTTCTCCCCACCCGTCACCGCGAAGGCGCGGGTCGGTTCCCCGTCGGCCGGGGCGACCGGAAACGGTTGGGTCGGCCCCTCCGGCACCGGCTCCGCGAGCGGCCGACGCCGGGGGAACGGCTGGCCGCCGCGCGCGAGGCGGGACGGCGGGACGGCGCGTTCGCCGGAGCGCAGCGCCTCCTGCCGCTGGGCCGACGCGCGGCCGGACGCCGGCTCGAAGAAGGACCGGTGGTTGGGCCGTTCCGCGGGCTCTCCGGCGGGGCGGCCGTTCGGCGGCACGGGCTGCGCGGCCGGCGGGAGCGGCCGGCCCTCCGCGCGGTCGGCGAGCGGCGCGAACCGGGACGGCGCCGGCCGGTCGACGGCCGCGCCCCCGTCGCCCTGGGCGGGCTCGCCGGCCGTCGGGTCGCCGGGCCCCAGGGTCTGCGCGGGCGGGACGCCCGTGCGGAGCGGCTCCGGCGGCGGTCCGGGCCGGGCAGGCGCGGCCCGGCCGGTGCTCGACCCCGCCATCGGGTCGGGCCGGGGCGGGACGCCGAGGCCCGGCGCCGCGCCGGCCCGCCCCGCGCCGTCGAGGGTCGGCCGGATGCCGGGCCCGCCGGGCGTGTCGTGGCCGGTGGCCTGGGCCCGCGCCCGGGCGACCGTCTCGGCCCGTTCCAGCCGGGCCCGCGCGCCCAGGGTGCGGCCGGGCAGCCGGACGTCGCCACGGGAGAGCTGGGCGACGAACCAGGCCGGCAGGTAGCCCTCGATGGGCAGGCCCGGGTTCACCGCCAGCCACCACTCGTGGTTGGGCCAGCCGGCGGCCAGGTCGGCGTACGTGGTGCGGCGGCTGGTGCCCGCGTGCTCCCCGAGACAGGCCCGCATGGCCCCCGCGGAGGTGAACGCCAGCACGTGGGTGCGACCGCCGGTCGTCCAGGTGCCCCAGCCCATCGGCGCGCGCCCGGCGAGCGCCTCGGCGGAGACCGGCAGGAGCAGTTCCGTCCCGGCCAGGATGCGGAAGTAGAGCTGCTGGTCGCTGGCGCGCAGCGCGTCCCGCATCGCCGCCTCCGCGTCGGTGGCCGGCTCCCATTCGGTCACGGCCACCACTCCTCCCGCGAACAGGCCATAGGCATCGCGTACAACCTACAAGGTAGTAACAAGATCACAATGGCTGGCCGGCAGCGGTCCGCGCCGTCGCGCCGGAGGCGCTAACATCCCGTCCCGGAGTCGACACGATACGGAGGCGGTCGATGTCTCGGTCCCCCGCGCGTCCGCCCCTGGCTGCCCTGGCGGCGGCGCTGCTGACCGCAGTCGCCGCCGCCCCGACCACCGCCGCGCCGGCCGCTGTGAGCGCCGTCGCACCGGCCGCTGCGAGCGTCGCGCCGTCGACCCGTCCCGCCACGCCGCCCGCCGCCGCCCGGCCGGCTCCCGCCGGGTCACCCGCCCTCGTCGGCCGGCCGGCGCTCGCCGCGCGAACGCCGCCGGCCGCCCGCCCCGGACCGCTCCCCGCCGGGCGGTCCGCTCCCGCCGCGCGGGCGGCCCCCGGCTGCCCGGCGCCGCTGGCTCCGGTCCGGCCGGTGGCCGCGCCCCCGTGGCCCCAGCAGCGGTACGCCCCGGAGCGGCTGACGCCGCTGGCCACCGGGGCCGGGGTGACCGTGGCGGTGGTCGACTCCGGGGTGGATCGGCGGCACCCGCAGCTGGCCGGCCGGGTGCTCGACGGCACCGACCTGCTCGACGCGGGCGGCGACGGCGGCCGGGACTGCGCCGGCCACGGCACCGGCGTGGCGAGCATCATCGCCGCCCGCCCCCGCGACGGCGTGGCGTTCCAGGGCCTCGCCCCGGGCGCCCGGATCCTGCCCGTACGGGTCAGCGAGCAGCAGGTCGTCGACGGGCGTGGGTCGGGGCGGACGGTCAGCGCCGAGGAGTTCGCCCGGGCCGTCCGCTGGGCCGTCGACCACGACGCCGACGTGCTCAACCTCTCCGTCGTCCTGTACGCGGACGACCCGGCGGTGCGGGCCGCGATCCGCTACGCGGTCGAGCGGGACGTGGTCGTGGTGGCCGCCGCCGGCAACCTGCACGACAGCGGCGACCCCCGGCCGTACCCGGCCGCGTACGACGGGGTGCTCGGGGTGGGTGCGATCGGGGCGGACGGGGCCCGCGCCCCGTTCTCCCAGACCGGCTCGTACGTCGACCTGGTCGCCCCCGGCAGCGACGTGCTGATGGCCGCCCCCGGCCAGGGTCACCACCGGGCCGAGGGGACCAGCTACGCGGCGCCCTTCGTGTCGGCCACGGCCGCGCTGCTGCGGCAGTACCGCCCGGAGCTGACCGCGGCGGAGGTGGCGCGGCGGATCGTGGCCACGGCGGACCCGGCGCCGGGCCGGGGCGGCGGATACGGCGCGGGGGTGCTGAACCCGTACCGGGCGGTCACCGAGACCGGCGGCGGGGCGGCGGAGCGGCCTCGCCCGGCCACCGCCCTCGCCGACGACCCGGCCGATCCGGCGCTGGTGGCGCAGCGGGCCCGCCGGGCGACGGCCCGGGACCGGGCGCTGCTGGTGGCGGGGGTCAGCGGGGCGGTCGTGGCGGCGGCGGCGCTGCTGGCGCTGGTCGTGCCGCGCGGCGCCCGCCGCCGCTGGCAGCCGGCCGGCCCGGCCTGACGCACGGGACGCCGGTCAGCCCGGGCGGGTGCGGCACGCGGGCGGGAAGCCGAGCCCACCGGAGGAGCCGCTACGACGATGGTGGCGTCGACCGGTCAGGGTCGGCGCCACCATCGGGCGGGGCTCACTGGAACAGGTTGACGTTCTTCTTCTCCGTGTCGAGGTAGTCGGCCGCGGAGTCGTCGACCGCGAGCTTGATGTCGCGCAGCATGGCCTGCAGGTCCTGGGAGGCGGAGCGCCAGCGGGTCTGCCGCTGCTCGTACGCCTGCCGGGCCTCGCCGGACCAGCTCGCCACGAGCGGGGCGGCGTCGCGTTCGAGCTGCCCGAGCTGCGAGTCGAGCGTGTTGAGCGCCCGCTGGATGTCCGCGCTGGCCTGCTGCAACGCGGCGAAGTTGACGACCAGCACACCGTGGTCCATCAGATGTCTCCTCCCCCGGTGACCGGGTCAGAGCGGCAGCTGGATGCCGCCGCGGTTGGTGGTGGACACGCGGCTGGCCGCCTCGGCGTCCGAGACGTCGTAATGCTGGCCCGCCGTGCGGATGGCGCCGGCGGTCTCCCGCAGCGCCCGCTGCAACGCCGCCTGATCCTGCGCCCACTGCTGCTTGACCTGCTCGAACGAGCGGCCGCCGGCGCCGCGCCAGGCCTGCTGCAACACCTCGAGCTGGGCCATCAGGCCGCTGAGCATGGACTGCAGGGACTGGTCGACCTGCTCGAACTTCGCAGCGGTCTGCTGCATCACCGGTGCTTCTGCCTGGGTCTGGGACACCCCGGACGTCACCTCGTCTCCTCGGTCGTGGCTGGCCGCCGGCGCGCCCGCTCACCGGGCGCGTCCGCTCGCGCCGCCCGGACGACGAGCACGGCGGGCGCGGGGTCAGCAAAACTCGTCGCTGACGGTAGCCGCCACGTCGCGGTTCTGCTACCCCGTCGCCAACCCCTGTGGACAACCGCTCCCCCGCCCCTGCGGCCCCGCCCTTACGATGGGCGGCGTCGATGTCGCGGCGAGTGACCGGTCGGGGAGGCACGGTGACGGTGACCAGCAGGACGGGCCCGGCCCCGTCGGCCGCGCACCCGGCCCTCGTCGCCACGGGGCCGGTCGCGTCCGCCCCGACCGGCCTCGGCCTCGCGGGGCCGCGCGCCGCCCCGCCGCCACAGTGGATCCCGGCCGCCCGGCGGCGGAAGGTCGGCGTCGGGGCCGGTCAGGTCGTGGCCGCGCAGGTCGCGGTTGCCGCCGTGGTCGCGTCCGCCGGCCGGGGCGTGCTCGCCACGCTGGCCGCCGTGGCGGTGGCCGCGCTGCTGCTGCCGGTGGCGTGGGTGCGGCTGCGGGGGCGCTGGCTCTTCGAGTGGCTGGCCACCGGCCTGGGCTACGCGACCCGCCGCCGCGCGCTGCCGCCGGCCGCCGACCCGGCGGCCCTGCTGGGCCTGGTCGACCCGGGCGCGGTGGTCCGCCCCGCCGAGCTGGCCGGCACGCCGGCCGCCGTGCTCGACGACGCGGCCGGCGTGGTGGCACTGCTGGAGGTCGGCGACCCGACCGACCTGCTCGGCGACGGCCCCCGCGCGCTGCCGGTCCCGGCGTCGCTGCTGTCGGCGGCCGCGCCGGACGGGCCGCCGGTCCGGCTCCAGCTCCTGCTGGCCGGCGCGCCCGCGCCGACCGTCGGCGCGGGCGGGGGCACGGTCGCCACGTCCTACCGGCAGCTCACCGACGGGCGGCTCGCCGGCCTGGAACGGGGCGTCCTCGCGGTGCGGGTGCTGCGCGCCGATGGCTGGACCGGCGAGGAGCTGCGGCGGGCGCTCTCCGGCACGGTACGCCGGATCGTGCGCCGCCTCGGCGCGGTGACCGCCCGCCCGCTGGGCGAGCAGGCCACGCTGCGCGTGCTGGCCGAGCTGGCCCACCACGACGACCACCCGGTGCGGGAGTCCTGGCAGGCGATGCGGGCCGGCGACCTGCTCCAGACCACGTTCCGGCTGCTCCGCTGGCCGGACACCCGCGCCGACGCCGGTCGGCGGCTGGTGTCCCGACTGCTCGCGCTGCCCGCGACGGCGACCACGGTGTCGCTCTGCGCGGGGCCGTGGGCCGGTGCCGACCCCGCGTCGGCGCCGACCGAGCTGGCCGTACGGCTGGCCGCCGCCACCCCGGCGGAGCTCTCGCTCGCGGTCCAGGCCCTGCGCCGCGCGGTGGCCGAGGCGGGCGGGGACGTGCACCGGCTCGACGGCGCGCAGCTCGACGGCCTGGCCGCCACGCTGCCGCTCGCGGCGGCGGGCGCGCCGGGGCCGGGTCCCGCCCCCGACGGGCTGGAACTCACCCTCGGCGAGGCGGGGCTGATGGTCGGCACGAACCGGCACGGCGGCGCGGTGACCGTCCGGCTGTTCCGGCCGGAGGGCACCCGGGTGATGCTCGTCGGCGGGGTACGCGCGGCGCAGCTCGTGGCGCTGCGGGCCATGGCGCTCGGCGCCCGGGTGGTGGTGCAGACGGCCCGCCCCCGCAGTTGGGAGCCCTTCGTGCGGGGTGTCGGCACCCCCGGCGCGATGATCCCGCTGGTGCCGCCCGGCCGGCCGGTGGGCGGCGGACCGGGCTCGGCGCTGTGCCCGCTGCTGGTGGTCGTCGACGCCGGCCCGCCGCCGGCCGACCCGGCGCCGGGCGCCGGGTGGCGGGCCACGCTGCTGGTACGCGACGAGCTGACCCCGGCGGACGCCGACGCGCTGGGCCGCGCGGACCTGGCCGTGCTGCAACCGCTCGACCCGGCCGAGGCCGCCCTGGCCGGCGCCGCGCTGGGCCTCGGCGGTTCGGCGGAGTGGCTGACCCGGATCCGGGACGACATGGTCGCGGTGGTCAACCGGCGGGCGCTGCGCTGGGCGTTGCTCTCGCCCACCCCGATCGAGTCGCAACTGATCGGCCGTCCCTCCCGCCGCTGACCCGCCCTCCTCGCGCCCCGGGGCCGGTCGCAGCGCCCGTCAGCCCGCCGGCGCACCGGGCTCGCCTGCGGCGGGCCGCCGGCGCCCTGGTCGATGCCGTCGCGGCCGGCGGCGCTCTCGCGGCTTCCGCGGGTGGCGGGTCCGTGGCACGATCCCCGCCATGGGTTTCCTCAAAGGGCTGCTGATCCGGCTGGGCAGCACGGCGCTGGCCTTCTGGCTGGCCACGCTGCTCATCCCGGGCATCACGCTGGATTCCGGGTCCGCCGTCGAGGCGGTGACCACGCTGCTGCTCGTCGCGGTGATCTTCGGCGTGGTCAACGCGGTGCTCCAGCCGATCATCAAGACCGTCGGCTGTGGCTTCTACCTGCTGACCCTCGGGCTGATCGCGCTGGTGGTCAACGGGCTGCTGTTCCTGCTCACCAGCTGGATCGCCGACCAGGCGGGGCTGCCCTTCCACGTCGAGGGCTTCTGGCCGGAGGCGGTGCTCGGCGCGCTCCTCGTCGGCATCGTCACCTGGATCCTCGGCGCCGTCCTCGACCGCGACTGACCGCCGCCGGGGCACCGACCAGATCCCGGGAATTGGCTGCTGAGCGGCGCGGGTCGGCGGGCTAGCGTCACCTGGTGACCACCCTGACCCGCGACGACGGCTACCTGCTCAGCACCGACCCGGGCCGGATCGACCTGGACCGGGTGCACCACTGGCTCTCGACGGACGCGTACTGGGCGATCGGGCGCGACCGGGAGACGGTGGCGCGCGCGTTCGCCGCGTCGGTGCCGTTCGGCGTCTACCGCCCCGGCGACGGGCGGCAGGTCGCGGTCGCCCGGGTGGTCACCGACCGGGCCACCTTCGCCTGGCTCTGCGACGTCTACGTCGACCCGGGCGAGCGGGGCCGGGGGCTGGGCACCTGGCTGGCCGGCGCCGTCCGCGACCACCTCGCCGGGCTGGGCGTACGCCGGATCCTGCTGGCCACCCACGACGCCCACGAGGTGTACGCGAAGGTCGGCTTCGCCCCGATGACCGATCCGCACCGCTGGATGCAGCTCGACCAGCGGGACCAGCCGGTGAGCCCGGTCACCAGCAAGGATCAGGACGGCCAGTCGGCCCTTACGGTGGAAGCGTGACGCCACTCCGCCTCGGCTACCTCTACGGGTTCGGCGCGTACCTGCTCTGGGGTTTCTTCCCGCTCTACCTGAAGCTGCTGCGCCCGGCCGGGCCGATGGAGATCCTGGCCCACCGGATCGTCTGGTCGGTGGTGTTCGTCGCCCTGCTGCTGGCCGCGGCGCGCAACGTCGGCTTCCTGCGTGCGTTGCTGCGCCGGCCCCGCGCGCTGGCCGGCATCGGCGCGGCCGCCGCGCTCATCGCGGTCAACTGGGGCACCTACATCTACGGCGTCAACTCCGACCGGGTGGTGGAGACCGCCCTCGGCTACTTCATCAACCCGCTGGTGGTGGTGCTGCTGGGCGTCACGGTGCTGCGCGAGCGGCTGCGCCCCGCGCAGTGGGCGGCACTGGGCGTCGGCGGGCTCGCGGTGGCCGTACTGACCGTCGACTACGGCCGGTTGCCCTATCTGGCGCTGGTGCTGGCGCTCAGCTTCGCCGGGTACGGCCTGGTCAAGAAGCGGCTCGGGCTGCCCGCCGCGGAGGGGCTCTTCGTCGAGTCGGCGGTGCTGGCGCTGCCCGCGCTGGCCTACCTGGGCTGGCTCACCGCCGGCAGCGACGCCACCTTCGGGCACGTCTCGGTCGGGCACACCGCGCTGCTGGTGGCGGCCGGGGCGGCCACCGCGATCCCGCTGCTGCTCTTCGCCGGGGCGGCGAACCGGCTCCCGCTCAGCGGTCTCGGCATGCTCCAGTACCTCGCCCCGATCCTCCAGCTCGGCTGCGGCGTACTGATCTTCCACGAGCCGATGCCGCCGGCCCGGCTGGCCGGGTTCGCCCTGGTCTGGGTCGCGCTGATCGTCTTCACCGTCGACGCGCTCCGCAACTCCCGCCGCGCCCGGGCCCGCGCGGCGGCCGTGGCCACGGAGCCCGCCCCGGCGTAGGGGCTGGCCGACGCGAGGGCGTCAGGGGATCGGATAGGTGAGCAGCGGGGGGCCGTCGGCGCGGTGCAGGGTGAGGCGCACCAGCTCGGCGTCGGTGAACCGGGTCGCGCCGGTGATCCGCAGGTCGTCGCCGGGAGCGGCGAGCCAGGAGGCGACCTGCTCCGTCGCGCCGCCCGGGCCGTGGGCCACCAGCCGGAAGGCGTACGCCTTGGCGTAGCCCGCCCTGGCGTCGTACCCGCAGCGCATGGTCACCTCGGTGCCCCAGTCGGTGCCGGTCAGGGCGATCTCGGCGTGCACCGGCACGGCGCCGGCCACCGGCTCCATGGCGACCATCCGCACGTCGCCGCCGCCCGGGGCCGGCTCGCGGGGCAGCAGCGCGGCGGCGCCGACGCCGACGACCAGGGCCAGCGCGGCGGCGGCGAGGGCGGTGAGGGCGTACCGGCGGCGGTCGACCGACCGCTCGCGGCGCCGGCGCTCGCGGGCGGCGCCGAGCAGCTCGGGCACCCTCGGGTTCTCCGGCGGCGGCAGAAGCTGCTCCAGCCCGGCCGGGTCGAGCCGGCCGAGGAGTCCGGGCAGGACGGCGATCTCGGCGACCGCCTGCCGGCAGGGGGCGCAGCCGGCGAGGTGCCGCTCGTAGGCCGCCCGTTCGGCGGGAGCCAGCGCACCCAGCACGTACGCGCCGTCGTCGTGCGCGAACTCGCACCGGGTCATCCGGTCACCCCCATCTCGGCCAGGACCAACCGTAGTGAGCGCAGGGCGTAGTGCGTCCGGGACTTCACCGTGCCCGGCGGCACGCCCAGCCGGGAGGCCGCCTCCGCAACCGAACGCCCCTGGTAGAAGCACTCCACCAGCACCTCCCGGTGGGTGGGGCTGAGCCGGTTCAGCGCCTCGGCGACGGTCCACGCCTCCACCGCGCGCTCCGCCTCGTCCACGGTCTCCGCGGGCTCGGGCAGCTCGTCGGTGAAGACCTCGCCGACCCGGGCGGAGCGGCGCCGCCAGGCGTCGATGGCCAGGTTGCGGGCGGTGGTGAAGAGCCAGGCCCGGACCGAGCCGCGCGTCGGGTCGAGCGACTCGGGGTGCCGCCAGGCCCGCAGCAGCGTCTCCTGCACCAGGTCCTCGGCCCGCTGCCGGTCGCCGTTGACCAGCCGCAGGGCGTGCGCGTACAGCGCCTCCGCGTGCTCGTCGTGCAGCGCGCGGAGCAGTTGGGCGTCGTGGTCGCTGATGGCGGTGTCCTCGCTCTCGGGCGCGAGTCCGACGGTGCGTTCCCCCGGAGATACGTGCCGCCGCAACGATCGGTTCAGCCGCAGGTCGTCGCGGGATGCGCCGCGGAGGTGTTCACGCCCGGTTCACACCGTCGCCGACGACCGCTCACCGCGTCCTCCTAGCGTCCGGCGGGTACGCACGCCAGCGGCTGTCCGGCGTGCACCGACCCCCTCCAGGAGGCTCCTTCCATGAGCGACCGTCCCCGGCTGCTCCCGTTGCTGGGCGCCACCCGCCACGGCAGCCGCGACGCCATGACCTGTCTCTACCGGTGCGGCAACGCCTGCGACCACCCGGTGCCGAACACCTCCGACAACGCGTACTTCGGCGACGTGGTGGACGCCGAGGTCTCCCGGCGCGGCGTGGTCCGGGCCGGCGCGGTCGGCGCGCTGGTCCTCGGCTTCGGCGGCGCGGTGGCCGGCGCGCTGGCCGCCGCCCCCGCCGCGGCCGCCCCCGCCACCCCCGCCGTCCCCGAGGCCGCCGGCTTCGGCCGCCCGGCCGGCGGCGTCGGCAGCGGCGCCCTGACCTTCAAGGCGGTGCCGCCCAACACCCTGGACAGCCTCGTCGTGCCCAACGGGTACGACCACGCGGTCGTCATCCGCTGGGGCGACCCGGTCGTCCCGGGCGCGCCCGAGTTCGACCTGCACGGCCAGACCGCCGCGGCGCAGGCCAGGCAGTTCGGCTACAACAACGACTTCGTCGGGGTGCTGCCGCTGGACGGGCGCGGCCGGCGGGCGCTGCTCGTGGTGAACCACGAGTACACCAACGAGGACCTGATGTTCCCCGGCTTCACCAGCCAGGACGCGCTGACCGTGGAGCAGCTCCGGGTCGCCATGGCGGCGCACGGCATGTCGGTGGTGGAGCTGGAGCGGGTGGACGGCACCGGGCAGTGGCGGCCGGTCGACAACGGCCGGCGGCCGTACAACCGGCGGGTCACCGCGCTGGCCACCAGGTTCGAGCTGACCGGGCCGGCCGCCGGCTCGGACCACCTGAAGACCGCCGCCGACCCGAAGGGTCGTACGGTCGTCGGCACCCTGAACAACTGCGCCGGCGGCGTGACCCCCTGGGGCACGGTGCTCTCCGGCGAGGAGAACTTCAACCAGTACTTCGTCGGCGGCGACGCGGTGGCCGAGGACGTCAAGCCGAAGCTGGCCCGGTACGGCATCACCACCACCGCCCGCTACCCGAGCGGCAGCCGCAAGTGGGAGCGCGCCGACGAGCGGTTCGACCTGGCGAAGCACCCGAACGAGGCCAACCGGTTCGGCTGGATCGTGGAGATCGACCCGTTCGACCCGGAGAGCCGCCCGCGCAAGCACACCGCCCTGGGCCGGTTCAAGCACGAGGGCGCGAACGTCATCGTCGCGAAGAGCGGGCACGTGGTCGCGTACATGGGTGACGACGAGCGCTTCGACTACCTCTACAAGTTCGTCTCCGACAAGAAGTTCATGAAGGGCAACTCCTGGGTCGCCCGTCGGCACAACCTGACCCTGCTGGAGTCGGGCACCCTCTACGTCGCCGAGCTGAAGCAGAGCAGCGCCGGCGAGATCGACGGCTCCGGCCGGCTCCCCTCCGACGGCGCGTTCGACGGCCGGGGGCGCTGGATCAAGCTGGTCAGCGGCAACCGCTCGTACGTCGACGGGATGACCGCCGCCGACGTGCTCACCTTCACCCGGCTGGCCGGCGACAAGGTCGGGGCGACCAAGATGGACCGCCCCGAGGACGTCGAGCCGAGCCTGCTCACCGGCAAGGTGTACGTGGCACTGACCAACAACACCGACCGGGGCAGGGCCAACAAGCCGGCCGCCGACGAGGCGAACCCGCGCAACACCAACAAGCACGGCCAGGTGCTGGAGCTGGTCGAGGACGGTGGCGACAACTCCGCCGAGACGTTCACCTGGTCGCTGCCGATCGTCTGCGGCGACCCGACCGACCCGTCGACCTACTTCTCCGGGTACGACAAGACGAAGGTCTCCCCGATCTCCTGCCCGGACAACGTCGCGTTCGACGCCACCGGCAACCTCTGGATCTCCACCGACGGCAACGCGCTGGGCAGCAACGACGGCCTCTTCGCGACCGCCGTCGAGGGGCCGGAGCGGGGCCACCTGAAGCAGTTCCTCACCGTCCCGGTGGGCGCGGAGGCCTGCGGGCCGTTCATCACCGGCGACAACCGCTCGGTCTTCGTGGCCGTGCAGCACCCGGGCGAGCTCAACGGGGCGTCGGTGGAGAAGCCGGCCTCCAACTGGCCGGACGGCGACTACGCCAAGCCCGGCGTGGTGGTGACCTGGCGCCTGGACGGCGGGCCGATCGGCAGCTGACCCTCCTCGGGCGGTCCGGCGCTGGACCGCCACCGGGGCCCTCACCCGCCCGGGTGGGGGCCCGGCCGTTCCCGGCGCAGCCCGAGCCGGGTCGTCGTGAGCCCGGCCGGGCCGAGGCTGGGCTGGCCGTGAGCCCGGCCCGGCCAGGGCTGGGCTGGCCGTGAGCCCGGCCCGGCCAAGGCTGGGCTGGCCGTGAGCCCGGCCCGGCCGGGGCTGGGCCCGGGCTGGCCGGGAGGTCCGGCCGGCGCGGGCACGGACGGGTCGAGCCCGGCTGGGCCGGAGCCCGGCCCGGTCAGGGGAGCGGTCCGGCCGGGGTCAGCTCTCGGCGGCCAGGGCGTCGGCGATCGTCCGGGCGGCGGTGAGCAGCTTCGCCCGGACCACCCGGGCGGAGGTCATCATCTCGCTGGCCGGCAGGGCGCAAGCCAGCACGACCCGCCGCTCCATGTCCTTGTCGGGGCTGACCAGCACGGCGGCGCAGGCCACGCCCTGCCGGAACTGGCCCAGCTCCAGCTGCATGCCCCGCCGGTCCCCGGCGGCCATGTCGGACTCGAACGCCTCCGGGCTGGTCAGGGTGGCCGAGGTGAACGGGCGCATGCCGTATTCCCGTAGGTAGCGGAAGCGCTGCTCGGCGGTCAGCGTGGCGAGCAGGGCCTTGCCCAGCGCGGTCGCGTGCGCCCCCTCGTCGAACCCGGGCACCATGTCCTCCAGGTACGGGGAGCGGGGGCCCTCGGCGACGGCCGTGACCGCCACCTGGCCGCCCACGAAGCGGCCCAGGTAGTGGCTGTAGCCCGTGTCCAGGGCGGCCCTGCGCAGGCTCTCGCCGACCGCCGGCGGCCCCCGGAACGCCGTCACCAGCTCGCGGTAGCGGTCGGCCACCTCCAGGCCCACGATGTACGTGCCGTCCTCGCGCCGGATCACGTAGCCCTCGTAGGCCAGGGTGCGGACCAGGTGGTAGGTCGTCGCCACGGTCAGCTCGCACCGACGGGCGATCTGCTTCACGGTCAGCCCCTTGGGGGCACGGCCGACCGACTCGAGCACTCGTAGCGCGCGAGACACGCTCCGGATGAGATCCGAAGGTTCCGCCAAGGGGTCGCGCACAACCACCTCCGCCGCCGGGGACTTACACCATATGAAAAACAGGCCCGGTGTGAAATGCCCGTTCGGATGGAGGATGCCAGATCGGCACGAACAGCGCGTACCCCCGCCGCCACGATACGTGGCCGGAGACGGCTCGCGTAGGTTTGCCGGACCATGACCCACACCGCCCTCCACCCTGCCCCGGACGTCACACCGCCCCGACCCGTACGGGCCGCCTCCGGCGCCGTCGCGGTCACCATCGCGTCCGTCCTGCCGGTCTTCCTGGTCGGCGGGCTCGCCGTGCAGCTGGGCGACGACCTCGGTTTCTCCCCCGCCGGGCTGGGCCTGGCCGTCTCCGTCTACTTCGGGGCCAGCGCGCTGGCCTCGGTGCCCTCGGGGCGGCTCGTGGAGCGGTACGGGCCGGCCGTGGTGGCCCGCTGCGCCGTCCTGCTCTCCGCCGGGGCGATGCTCGCCGTCGCCGCCCTCGCCCGGTCGTACGCCGTGCTGGTCGGGCTGCTGGCGATCGGCGCCGCCGCCAACGCCCTCGGCCAGCTCGCCAGCAACGCCGCGCTGGCCCGGCACGTGCCGGCGCGGCGGCAGGGGCTGTCGTTCGGGGTGAAGCAGGCCGCCATCCCCGTCTCCACCCTGCTGGCCGGCGCGGCGGTGCCGACGGTCGCGCTGACCGCCGGCTGGCGCTGGGCGTTCGTGGCGGCCGCCGCCGTGGCCCTGGCGGCGCTGCCGGCCGTACCCGCGCGGGAGCCCCGCCCGGACCGGACGGCCGCGCCCGCCCGCGCCGACCGCGCCGGCGCGGCGCTACTGGTGGTCGGGGCCGCCGCGATGCTCGCCGCCGCCGCCGCGAACGCCCTGGGCACCTTCGTGGTGGACTCCTCCGTCGGCCGGGGACTGACGCCCGGGCTCGCCGGGCTGATCCTGACCCTCGGCAGCGCGGTCTGCGTCGGCGCGCGCGTCGGCGCGGGCTGGCTGGCGGACCGGCGCCCCACGGGGCACGTGGCCGTCATCGCCGGCATGCTCGTGGTCGGGGCGGCCGGCCTGGGCCTGCTCGCGGCGGCCGGCCCGGCGCCGCTGGTCCTCGGCGTGGTGCTCGGCTTCGGCCTGGGCTGGGCATGGCCGGGGCTGATGACCTTCGCCGTGGTCCGGCTGCACCCGCGGGCCCCGGCCGCCGCCACGTCGATCACCCAGACCGGGGTGTACGCGGGCGGCTGCCTCGGCCCGCTGGGCCTCGGCACGGTGGCCGCCCACGTCGGCTACCCGACGATGTGGCTGACCGCCGCGGCGGCCATGCTGGCGGCCGCCGCCCTCATGCTCATCGGCAGCCGGATGCTCGCCCGCCGCTGACCCGGCGTCAGCTGGTGCGGTCGGCGATGTAGTCGCAGAGGGATTCGAGGGCGCGGCGGGCCGGGCCCGCCGGCAGCGGCGCGAGCTGCTCCCGGGCGTCCTCGGCATAGCTGCGGACGGTCTCCCGGGCCCGCTTGAGCGCCGGACTCTCGCGGAGCAGGCCGAGGGCCTCGGCGTGCAGGTCGTCGTCGGTAAGCGGGCCGGTGGCCAGGATCTCCCGCAGCCGCGCCGACGCGGCGTCGGCGTCGTCCGAGCCGAGCGCGTAGAGCACCGGCAGGGTCGGCACGCCCTCGCGCAGGTCGGTGCCGGGCGTCTTGCCCGACTCCACCGACTCCGAGGCGATGTCGAGCAGGTCGTCGGAGAGCTGGAAGGCCACGCCGATGGTCTCGCCGTAGCCGGCCAGCGCCTCGATGTGCTCGGCGGAGGCGCCGCCGAACATGCCGCCGAAGCGGGCCGACGTCGCGATCAGGGAGCCGGTCTTCCCCGCGATCACGTCGAGGTAGTGGGCCACCGGGTCGTCCCCGGGGCGGGGGCCGACGGTCTCGGCGATCTGGCCGTGCACCAGCCGGGCGAAGGTGCGCGCCTGAAGGCGTACGGCCTCGATGCCCAGGTCGGCCGCGATGTCGGCGGCGCGGGCGAAGAGATAGTCGCCGACGAGGATGGCGACGGAGTTGGTCCACCGGGAGTTGGCGCTCGGGGCGCCCCGGCGCACGGCGGCCTCGTCCATCACGTCGTCGTGGTAGAGCGTCGCCAGGTGGGTGAGCTCCATCACCACGGCGGCGGGCACGACCTGCGCGCTGGTCGGGTCGCCGAACTGCGCGCCCAGCGCCACCAGCAGCGGGCGGAACCGCTTGCCGCCGGCCTCCACGAGGTGCCGGGCGGCCTCGGTGACGAAGGGGTCGGCGCTGGCCACGCTGGCCCGCAGCTCGGTCTCGACGCCCTCCAGGAGGCCCAGCACGGACGCCTCGACGCGGGGGTCGGCGAGATAGAGGCCGAGCGCGCCGAACTGACTCGTGCTCACCCTGGTCCGACGGCCGCCGGACCCGGGGGCACCTGAACGCTCGCCAGCCGGATTCACCACGCCATCAACCATGCCACACCCCTGCGACCAGCCCGGGACGGGGGATACGGCGCGGGGGCCGGCACGCCGTGGCGTACCGGCCCCCGAGGGCGTCAGCGTCCGTCATCTGACAAATTCGGCGGCGCCGGTGGCCAGGTCGAGCAGCGGCGCCGGGGCGACGCCGAGGACCAGGGTGGCGATCACGCCGATCATCAGCGCGGCCGAGGTCAGCCCGCCGGGCACGGCCACGGTGGGGGTCGACTCGCCCGGCTCGGAGAGCCACATCATCACCACGACCCGCAGGTACGGGAAGGCCAGCACCATGCTGGTCAGCACGCCGGCGATCACCAGCCACGCCTGCCCACCGTCGAGCGCCGGCCCGAAGACCGCGAACTTGCTCGTGAAGCCGCTGGTCAGCGGGATGCCGGCGAAGGCGAGCAGGATGAAGGTGAAGACCGCCGCGTAGAACGGCGAGCGCCGCCCCAGCCCGGCCCAGCGGGACAGGTGGGTGGCCTCCCCGTCGGCGTCGCGCACGAGGGTCACCACGGCGAACGCGGCGAGCACCGAGAAGCCGTACGCCACCAGGTAGAACATCGTCCCGGAGACGCCGTCGGCGCTCGGCGCCAGCACGCCGACCAGCAGGTAGCCGGCGTTGGCGATCGAGGAGTATGCCAGGAGCCGCTTGATGTCGGTCTGGGTGACCGCCAGCACCGCGCCGACGAGCATGGTCAGCACCGCCACCGCGCCGAGGACGGGGGTGAAGTCCCACCGGGCCCCGTCGAAGGCGACGTGGAACACCCGCAGCAGGGCGCCGAACGCGGCGACCTTGGTGCAGGCGGCCATGAAGCCGGTGATCGGGGTCGGTGCGCCCTGGTAGACGTCCGGCGTCCAGACGTGGAACGGGGCGGCCGCGGCCTTGAACAGCAGGCCGATGGCGAGCAACGCCATACCGGCGAAGAGCAGCACCGGGCTGGCCGGCGAGTCCGCGACGGCGGCGTGCACGGTGGCGAAGTCGACGCCGGCCTGCCGGCCCGGGATGCCCGCCGTGAAGCCGTAGATCAGGGCCACGCCGAACAGGAAGAAGGCCGAGGCGTACGCGCCGAGCATGAAGTACTTCAGCGCGGCCTCCTGGCTCAGCAGCCGCCGGCGGCGGGCCAGCGCGCAGAGCAGGTAGAGCGGGAGCGAGAAGACCTCGAGCGCGATGAACATGGTCAGCAGGTCGTTCGCCGCCACGAAGATCAGCATGCCGCCGATCGCGAACGTGGTGAGCGGGTAGACCTCGGTGAGGCCGTTGGAGCCCTCGGCCTGCCGCCGGTCGTCGGCCGACTCGGCGGTGATCGCGGCCTGGGCGACGAACGCCCCGCCCCGCTCCACCGAACGCTCGCCGATGAGCAGCAGCGCCATCGCGGCGAGCACCAGGATCGCGCCCTGGAGGAAGAGCGTCGGCCCGTCCACCGCGATCGCCCCGCCGATGGTGATCGACCGCTCGTCGGCGGCCAGCACCACCATGGTCAGTGCGGCGAGCACCGCCAGCAGGGCCAGCGACAGTTGCACCACGTGCCGCAGCCGGCGGGGCACGAACGCCTCCACCAGCACGCCGAGCAGCGCGGCGCCCAGCATGATCAGGGTCGGCGCGAGGGCCGCGTAGTCGATCGACGGCAGTTTCAGCTCGGTCACTGCGCAAACCTTTCGTTCGCGACTGCGGCGCTCGCGAGCTCACGCCTCGCGCTCACTTTGCCGCCTCCTGGACGGTGCCGCCCGAGGTCGGGGCGGGGTCGGTCCGGCCGACGTCCTGCATGGTCGCCTGCACGGCCGGGTTGATCACGTCGGTGACCGGCTTCGGATAGAAGCCGAGCAGCACGATCAGCGCGATCAGCGGGGCGACCACGACCTTCTCGCGCAGGTTGAGGTCGCGCTTCATGCCGTCGATCTGGGTCAGCGCCGGGTTGAGCGTGCCCTGCGTGGTGCGCTGCACCATCCACAGCACGTACGCGGCGGCCAGGATGATGCCCAGCGTCGCGATCACCGCGACCGGCTTGTTCACCGTGAACGTGCCGATCAGCACCAGGAACTCGGAGACGAACGGCGCGGTGCCGGGCAGCGCGAGCGAGGCCAGACCGGCGAAGAAGAGCACACCCGCCAGCAGGGGCACCAGCTTGCCGGCGCCGCCGAAGTCGCTGATCAGCGCCGAGCCGCGCCGGGCGATGAGCATGCCCACCACCAGGAAGAGCAGGCCAGTGGCGAGGCCGTGGTTGACCATGTAGAGCACCGCGCCGGTGCCGGCCTGGGTGGTGAAGGCGAAGATGCCGACACCGATGAAGCCGAAGTGCGCGATCGACGTGTAGGAGACCAGCCGCTTGAGGTCGTTCTGGCCGACGGCCAGCAGCGCGGCGTAGATGATGCCGATCAGGCCCAGCGCCAGCGCCCACGGGGCGAACCACTTGGCGGCGTCCGGGAACAGCGGCAGGCAGTAGCGCAGGATGCCGAACGTGCCGACCTTGTCGAGCACGCCGACGAGCAGCGCCGCCGCGCCGGCCGGGGCCGCGCCACCGGCGTCCGGCAGCCAGGTGTGGAACGGGAAGAACGGCGCCTTGATCGCGAACGCGAGGAAGAAGCCGAGGAACAGCCAGCGCTCCGTGCCCGTGGAGATGTCCACCTGGGACAGCGCCTGCCAGTCGAAGGTCTTCCCGCCGACCACCCAGAGGCCGATCACCGCGGCGAGCATGAACAGGCCGCCGACCAGCGAGTAGAGGAAGAACTTCACGGCCGCGTACTGCCGCTGGTGGCCGCCGTAGCTGCCGATGATGAAGTACATCGGCACCAGCATGACCTCGAAGAACACGTAGAACAGGAAGACGTCGGCGGCGGCGAAGACGCCGATCATCGTGCACTCGAGGACGAGCAGCAGCGCGAAGTAGACCGGCACCGACCGCTTCGACGACTCGGCGTCGTGCCACGACGCCAGGATCACCAGCGGCACCAGCACCGCGATCAGCATCAGCATGACCAGCGCGATGCCGTCGGCGGCGAAGGTGAAGTTGACGCCCCAGTTCGGGATCCACGCGTACGACTCGCGGAACTGGAAGCGGTCACCGCCGACCTTGAAGGCCACCCACATGACCACCGACAGCGCCAGCACCAGCAGCGACCAGCCGAGCGCCACCTGCTTGGCCAGCTCCGGCCGGCTGCGCGGCAGGCAGGCCACCACCAGGGCGCCGACCAGCGGTGCCACGGTGAGCACCGAGAGGAACGGGAAGTCGGACATTATGCGGCCTTACCTCCGTCGTCACTGCGCGGTCCGCCGTAGACGGCCGCCTGGAAGAGGTCGATCACGCCAGCCACCCCGCCTCGACGGCCAGGAAGGCCGCCACCACCAGCAGCGCGCCGGTCAGGATCGAGGTGGCGTACGACCGGACGAAGCCGGTCTGCAGCCGCCGGAGCCGGCCCGAGCCGCCGCCGACCGCAGCCGCGAGGCCGTTCACCAGCCCGTCCACGCCCCGGTTGTCGAGGTAGACCAGCGCCCGGGTGAGGAAGATGCCCGGCTTCTCGAAGACCGCCTCGTT
The DNA here is from genome assembly GCF_900090315.1 of Micromonospora citrea. Lineage (NCBI taxonomy): Bacteria > Bacillati > Actinomycetota > Actinomycetes > Micromonosporales > Micromonosporaceae > Micromonospora > Micromonospora citrea. The sequence goes on from NZ_FMHZ01000002.1 coordinate 3,105,532, forward strand.
GAACGCGTCCGTGTAGAGGTTGCGTCGGGCGGCGGTGACCAGCACCCCGGCCGGCTGCGGCTCGGTGGCCGTGCCGCCCCGGAACAGGAACCAGGCCAGGCCCGCGCCGACGACGGTGACCAGCAGCGAGAGCACGGTGATCACGGTGTGCGAGAGCACCGCGTGGTGCCCCTCCTCCTGACCGCCGAGCCCGGCGGTGGCCTCCAGCCAGTCCGGCACGGAGGTGGCGAGCAGGAAGCCCGCCCCGACCGAGCCCGCGGCCAGCAGGACGAGCGGGATCGTCATCAGCTTCGGTGACTCGTGCGGGTGCTCGATGTCCTCCGTCCAGCGCTTCGGCCCGTGGAAGGTGAGCACGAAGAGCCGGGTCATGTAGAACGCGGTGAGCCCGGCGCCGAGCAGCGCGGCCATGCCGAAGAGCCACGCCGTCCAGTCGTCCCGCTCGAACGCGGCCACGATGATCGGCTCCTTGGAGAAGAAGCCGGAGAACGGGAACATGCCGATGATGGCCAGCCAGCCCATCATGAACGTGATCCAGGTGACCTTCATGTACTTCGAGAGCCCGCCGAAGCGGCGGATGTCGACCTGGTCGTTCATGCCGTGCATGACCGAGCCGGCGCCGAGGAACATGTTGGCCTTGAAGAAGCCGTGCGCCAGCAGGTGCACGATCGCCAGCGCGTACGCGGCGCCGCCCAGGCCCACGCCGAGGAACATGTAGCCGATCTGGCTCACCGTCGACCAGGCCAGCACCCGCTTGATGTCGTCCTTGGCCGCGCCGATGACGCAGCCGATCAGCAGGGTCAGCGCGCCGACGCTCACCACCACGAGCTGGAGGGTGGAGTTGGCCGAGAAGATCGGGTTCGACCGGGCGATCAGGTAGACGCCCGCCGTGACCATGGTGGCGGCGTGGATGAGCGCCGACACCGGGGTCGGGCCCTCCATCGCGTCCGGCAGCCACGCCTGGAGCGGGAACTGGCCGGACTTGCCGGTCGCGCCGAGCAGCAGCAGCAGGCCGAGCACCAGGACCGTGGTCGCGGTCAGCGAGCCGACGCCGTTGAACACCTCGTCGTACTGGGTGGTGCCGAGGGTGGCGAACATGATGAAGATGCCGATCGCCAGGCCGGCGTCGCCGACCCGGTTCATCAGGAACGCCTTCTTGCCGGCGGTGGCGGCGCTGGGCCGCTCGTACCAGAAGGAGATCAGCAGGTACGACGCCAGACCGACGCCCTCCCAGCCGAAGTAGAGCATCACGTAGTTGTTGCCGAGCACCAGCAGCAGCATGGCGGCGACGAACAGGTTGAAGTACCCGAAGAACCGCCGGCGCCCCGCGTCGTGCGCCATGTACTCGACCGCGTAGAGGTGGATCAGGAAGCCCACCCCGGTGATCAGCAGCACGAAGACGGCGGCCAGCGGGTCGAAGAGCAGACCGAAGTCCACCCGCAGGTCGCCGACCGTGATGAAGTCCCAGAGGCTCAGCTCGACCGACTTGTTCTCCAGGCCGCGCAGCTGGAAGAAGTAGGTCAGGCCCAGCACGAACGCGGCGCCGATGGCGGCCACCCCGAGCCAGTGCCCCCAGCGGTCCGCCCGCCGGCCGAGCAGCAGCAGGATCGCCGCGCTGACCAGCGGAATCGCCACCAGCAGCCAGACGCTGCCCAGCAGCCCGTCCGCCGTCGCGTAGGCGACGGTGCCCGCGGGCTCAGCCGGGGCGTTCGTCAGAATCGTTCCCACCGCAGGACCCCTCAGTACTTCAGCAGGTTGGCGTCGTCGACGCTCGCGGAGCGCCGGGTCCGGAAGATCGCCATGATGATGGCGAGCCCGACCACGACCTCGGCCGCCGCCACCACCATCACGAAGAACGCCATGATCTGGCCGTTGAGGTCACCGTTGATCCGGCTGAAGGTGACCAGCGTCAGGTTGGCCGCGTTGAGCATCAGCTCGACGCACATGAACAGCACGAGCGCGTTGCGCCGGACGAGCACGCCGACCGCGCCGATGGTGAACAGCACCGCGGCCAGCACCAGGTAGTAGTCGGGTGTCATCGCTGCGCCAACCTTTCGTTCGCGACTGCGGGGCTCGCAAGCTCACTCCTCGCGCTCACCGGTGCCAGCCTTTCGTTCGCGACTGCGGGGCTCGCAAGCTCACTCCTCGCGCTCACCGGTGCCAGCCTTTCGTTCGCGACTGCGGGGCTCGCAAGCTCACTCCTCGCGCTCACCGGTCCGTCCCCTTCAGGGTGGTCTCCCGGTCGGTGAGCTCGCGCACCGGCAGGATGCCCGAGGTGCTCCCCTCGGTCAGCCGGCCGTCGGGCAGGCGGGCCGGGGTGGCCACCGAGGAGGAGGTCGCGTAGACACCCGGGCCGGGCTTCGGGCCCGGGTAGTTGCCCGGGGCGAAGCGGGCCCGCATCGTCGCCGGCTGGTCCATCCGGTCCTGCTTGCGCCGCTCGATGTGCGCCAGCACCATCGCCCCGATCGCGGCGGTGATGAGCAGCGCCGAGGTGAGCTCGAAGGCGAAGACGTACTTGGTGAACAGCAGCCGGGCGATGCCCTGCACGTTGCCCTCGGCGTTGGCCTGCTCCAGGCCGACCGCCGTGGTGCCGTTCAGCGCACGCCAGAGCCCGCCGCCGACGAGGCCGGCGAAGCCGAGCCCGAGCACCACCGCGGCGACCCGCTGGCCGCGGAGCGTCTCGATCAACGAGTCGGACGCGTCGCGCCCGACCAGCATCAGCACGAACAGGAACAGCATCATGATCGCGCCGGTGTAGACGATGATCTGCGCCATGCCGATGAACGGCCCCGCCTGGAGCACGTAGAACACGCCCAGGCAGAGCATGGTCAGCACCAGCCAGAGCGCCGAGTGCACGGCGTTGCGCGCCGCGACCATCCCGATCGCCCCGATCAGCGCCAGCGGGGCCAGGATCCAGAAGGTGACCTGCTCCCCACCGGAGACCCCGCCCGCCGCGGCGAGCACCGTCTGCGTGGTCATGCTCCGTCCCCCTTGCCGGCCGCGGCCCGCTGGGCGTGCTGCTCGGCCCCGGGGAAGGTCACGCCGGGGTGCTCCTCCACCTGGTACCGGCCCGGGTTGTTGGCCGAGTGCTCGGCGCCGGCCGAGGTGCCCGGGTTGGTCAGCGCGCCGACGTAGTAGTCCTTCTCGCTGTCGCCCAGCCGCATCGGGTGCGGCGGCTGCTCCATGCCCGGCAGCAGCGGCGCGAGCAGCTGCTCCTTCGTGAAGATCAGGTCCTGCCGGCTGTCCCGGGCCAGCTCGTACTCGTTGCTCATGGTCAGCGAACGGGTCGGGCAGGCCTCGATGCAGAGCCCGCAGAAGATGCACCGGGCGTAGTTGATCTGGTAGATGCTGGCGTACCGCTCACCCGGCGAGAAGCGCTGCTCGTCGGTGTTGTCGCCACCCTCGACGTAGATCGCGTCCGCCGGGCAGGCCCAGGCGCACAGCTCGCACCCGATGCACTTCTCCAGCCCGTCCGGGTGCCGGTTCAGGATGTGCCGCCCGTGGTAGCGCGGCGCCGAGACCGGCGGCTTGAACGGGTAGTCGGTGGTGACGACCTTCCTGAACATGTGCGAGAAGGTGACACCGAAGCCCTTGAACGTTCCGGTGATCGCGCCCACGTCACACCTCCCTGGAGTCCGAGCCGGCGGCGACGTTGGCCGGCTCCCGCTCGGCGACCACGCGCCTGGTGCGCGGGCTCGGTGGTACCTGCAGGTCCATCGGGGGCAGCGGGAAGCTGCCGTGCGGCCGGTCGTTGACCTGCTCCTGGACCGTCGACTTCGGCTGCGGCTTGCGGCTCGGCCACAGCAGCGTGGCCAGCAGCAGGATGCCGGCCGGGATGCCGACCGCGATCAGCTTGCTGCGCGAGTCCCAGTCCTCGATCGAGCGCAGGCCGGCGAGGACCAGGATCCAGACCAGGTTGATCGGGAGCAGCACCTTCCAGCCGAAGCGCATGAACTGGTCGTAGCGCAGCCGGGGCAGCGTGCCCCGCAGCCAGACGAAGACGAAGACCAGCATGACGACCTTGGCGAAGAACCAGAGCATCGGCCACCAGCCGGAGTTGGCGCCGGCCCAGAAGGTGGTGATCGGCGCCGGGGCCCGCCAGCCGCCCAGGAAGAGCGTCGTCGTGACGGCGGACATGGTGACCATCGCGACGTACTCGCTGAGCATGTAGAGCGCGAACTTCAGCGAGCTGTACTCCGTCATGTAGCCCGCGACCAGTTCGGACTCCGCCTCGGGCAGGTCGAACGGCGCGCGGTTGGTCTCGCCGACGGTGGCGATGAAGAAGATGATGAAGCTCGGCAGCAGCAGGATCGCGTACCAGCCGGGGGCCGGGACGTCGAGGCCCGCGATGCTGAGCCGGGTGCCGTCCCCCTGGGCGGCGACGATTCCGCTGGTCGACATCGTGCCGGCGGTCATGAAGACCGCCACGACGCTCAGGCCCATGGCGACCTCGTACGAGATCATCTGGGCGCTGGAGCGCAGGCCGCCGAGGAGCGGGTAGGTCGAGCCGGAGGCCCAGCCGCCGAGCACGATGCCGTAGATGCCCATCGAGGAGCAGGCCAGCAGGACCAGCACCGCCACCGGCACGTCGGTGACCTGCAGCGGCGTCCAGTGGCCGAAGATGCTCACCATCGGGCCGAACGGCACCACCGCCAGCGAGGTGACCGCGCAGATCACCGAGATGGTCGGCGCGAAGAAGAAGACGACCTTGTCGGCCGCCTTCGGCAGGATGTCCTCCTTGAAGGCCATCTTCAGGCCGTCGGCGAGGGTCTGCAGCAGGCCGAACGGGCCGGCCTGGTTGGGGCCGGGCCGCACCGCCATGCGGCCCACGACCCGACGCTCGAACCAGACGCCGAGCAGCGTGGCGACCAGGCCGAAGGCGAAGGCGAAGACGATCTTGATGAGGACCAGCCACCACGGGTCCCGGCCGAAGTCGGCCAGCGTCGGGTCCTGGGCCAGGTAGACCGCGTTCACTGGTGTACACCCCCTGCGTTGAGGAGCGGGCCCGGGCGGTCGGCCGAGTCGGCGGCCACCGCGGCGGCGGAGATCCGCACGATCGCTCCGGACGTCGCGCCGAGGCTGCGCCGCACGGTCGAGCCGGGCGAGTTGGTCGGCAGCCAGACGACGCCGTCCGGCATCTCGGTGATCGCCGCCGGCAGGGTCAGCGCCCCCCGGTCGGTGCCCACCGTCACCGCGTCGCCGTCGGCGACGCCGAGCGCCTCGGCGGTGCCCTTGCCCAGCCGGACCACGGGCGGGCGGGCGGTGCCCGCGAGGTGCTCGTCGCCGTCGGTCAGGCTGCCCAGGTCGATCAGCTGGTGCCAGGTGGCGAGGACCGCCTCGCCGGCGCGCGGCTGCGGCACCGTGGCCGGCTCCACCGCCGGGGCGGCCGGCCGGTCGGTGCGGGTGCGCGGCAGCGCGCCCAGCTCGCGGCGGACGCTGAGCACGTCGCCGGTGCCGAGCGGCACGTCGAGCTGCGCGGCGAGCGCGTCCAGCACCCGGCCGTCCGTCATCGCGGCGGTGTTCAGCACCGCCTCGAAGGTGCGCAGGCGGCCCTCCCAGTCGAGGAAGCTGCCGGCCTTCTCGGCCACCGGGGCGACCGGGAAGACCACGTCGGCCCGGCGGGCCACCGCGCTCATCCGCTGCTCCAGGCTGACCAGGAACGGCACCGCGTCCAGCGCCGACTCGGCCAGCCGGGGGTCGGCCAGGTCGGCCGGGTCGACCCCGGCCACCACCAGCGCGCCGAGCTGGCCGCCGGCGGCGGCGGCGAGGATGCCGTCGGTGTCCCGGCCGGCCTGGCTCGGGATGACCCCGGCCGCGACGTCCCACGCCTCGCCGAGCTCGGCGCGGGCGGCGGGCTCGGTGACCAGGCGGCCGCCGGGCAGCAGGTTGGGCAGGCAGCCCGCGTCGACCGCGCCGCGGTCACCCGCGCGCCGCGGCACCCAGGCCAGCTTCGCGCCGGTACGCCGGGCGACGTCCGCGGCGGCGGAGAGGCCGCCCGGCACGCTCGCCAGCCGCTCGCCGACGAACAGGATCGCGCCCTCGGCGCTGAGCGCGTCGGCGACCGTGGCGTGCTCGGCGAGCACCGTCGCCTCCTCGCCCGGCACCACCCGGGCCAGCTTGGCGCCGAGCTTCTCCAGGCCGCGGGTGGCGAACGGCGCGATGGCGTACACCGTCAGCTTCTTCTTCAGGTACGCCTTGCGCAGCCGCAGGAAGAGGATCGGGCACTCCTCCTCCGGCTCCAGCCCGACCAGCACCACGGCCGGGGCCTTCTCGACGTCGGCGTACGTGACGTCGGTGACCCCGGCGACGGAACTGGCCAGGAAGTCGGCCTCCTCGCGGGAGACCGGCCGGGCCCGGAAGTCGATGTCGTTGGTGTTCAGCGCGACCCGGGCGAACTTCGCGTACGCGTAGGCGTCCTCGACGGTCAGCCGGCCGCCGGTCAGCACCGCCGTGCCCCGCCCGCCGTCACGCGCCGCGCGCAGCCCCTCGGCCGCCACGGTCAGCGCCTCGCTCCACGACGCCTCGCGCAGCTCGCCGGTGCGCTCGTCGCGGACCAGCGGGGTGGTGAGCCGGTCGAAGGCGCGGGTGTACTGGAAGCCCCACCGCCCCTTGTCGCAGTTCCACTCCTCGTTCACCGCCGGGTCGTCGCCGGCCAGCCGCCGCAGCACCTTGCCCCGCCGCCAGTCCGTGCGCTGGGCGCACCCGGCGGAGCAGTGCTCGCACACGCTCGGGGTGGAGACCAGGTCGAACGGGCGGGCGCGGAAGCGGTACTGGGTGCCGGTCAGCGCGCCGACCGGGCAGATCTGCACCGTGTTGCCGGAGAAGTACGAGTTGAACGGGACGTCGCCCGCGTCGCCCTCCTCGCCGTACGCGTCGTCCCGGTAGATGTTGATCTCCTCGGCGGACGACCGGTTCATCAGGTCGATGAACTTGTCGCCGGCGATCTCCTCGGAGAACCGGGTGCAGCGCTGGCAGAGCACGCACCGCTCGCGGTCGAGCAGCACCTGGGTGCTGATCGGCAGCGGCTTCGGGTACTCCCGCTTGTGCTCGTGGAACCGCGAGTCGGCGCGGCCGGTGGACATCGCCTGGTTCTGCAGCGGGCACTCGCCGCCCTTGTCGCACATCGGGCAGTCGAGCGGGTGGTTGAGCAGCAGCAGCTCCATGACCCCCTCCTGCGCCTTCTTGGCGACCGGAGAGGTGAGCTGGGTGCGCACCACCATGCCGTCGGCGACGGTCTGGGTGCAGGAGGCGACGGGCTTGCGCTGCCCCTCCACCTCGACCAGGCACTGCCGGCACGCGCCGGCCGGGGCCAGCAGCGGGTGGTCGCAGAACCGGGGGATCTCGGTGCCCATCTGCTCGGCGACCCGGATCAGCAGCGCCCCCTTCGGGGCGGTGACCTCGACGCCGTCGATGGTGAGCGTGACGGTCTCGGTCTGCTTCGCTACGTCGGTCATCAGTGCGCCCCTACCAGGGTCTTCTCCGACAGCTTCGGAGCGGTACGTCCCTCGATGTAGTCGAGGTAGTCCTGCTTGAAGTACTTCAGCGACGAGGTCACCGAGCTGGTCGCGCCGTCGCCCAGACCGCAGAACGAGCGGCCGAGGATGTTGTCGCAGGTGTCGAGCAGGGTGTCCAGGTCCTCGTGGGTGCCCTGGCCGGCGAGGATCCGCCGGTACACCCGGACCATCCAGTAGTTGCCCTCGCGGCACGGGGTGCACTTGCCGCACGACTCGTGGTGGTAGAACTCCAGCCACCGGTAGGTCGCGTAGACCGGGCAGTCCTGGTCGGAGAAGATCTGGGTGGCCGTGGTGCCGAGGATCGAGCCGGCCGCCGCCACCCCCTCGAAGTCCAGCGGCACGTCCAGGTGCTCGGCGGTGAGCAGCGGCGTCGACGAGCCGCCCGGCGTCCAGAACCTGAGGTTGTGGCCGGGCTGCATGCCGCCCGCCAGCTCGATCAGCTCCCGCAGGGTGATGCCCATGGAGCACTCGTACTGGCCGGGGTTGGCGATCCGGCCGGAGAGCGAGTAGATCATCGGGCCGGAGGACTTCTCCGTGCCCATCGTCTTCCACCAGTCCGCGCCGCCCAGCACGATGTACGGCACGCTGGCGATGGTGCCGACGTTGTTGACGACGGTCGGGCTCGCGTACAGGCCGTGGGTCGCCGGGAACGGCGGGCGCAGCCGGGGCTGGCCCCGGAAGCCCTCCAGCGAGTCCAGCAGCGCCGTCTCCTCGCCGCAGATGTACGCCCCGGCGCCCGAGTGCACCACCAGGTCCAGGTCGAACCCGCTGCCCTGGATGTTGCGGCCGAGGTAGCCGCGGGCGTACGCCTCCTGCACGGCGTTGCGCAGCCGGCGGGCGGCGTGCACCGCCTCGCCCCGGATGTAGATGTAGGCGCGGCTGGCCCGGATCGCGTACGACGCGATGATCACCCCCTCGACGAGCGAGTGCGGGTCGTGCGTCATCAGCGGGAGGTCCTTGCAGGTGCCCGGCTCGCCCTCGTCGGCGTTGACCACGAGGTAGTGCGGCTTGCCGTCGCCCTGCGGGATGAACCCCCACTTGAGACCGGTCGGGAAGCCGGCGCCGCCGCGACCGCGCAGCCCGGAGTCCTTGATCAGCTGGATCAGGTCGTCCGGGTGGGCCTTGAGCGCCTTGCGCAGGGCCGCGTAGCCGTCGAGCTTCTCGTAGGTGCCGATCCGCCAGGCGTCCGGCGACAGCCAGCGCTTGGTGAGTACCGGCGTCAGCTTGGCCAGGGTCTCCGGCCGGGGAGTGGTCACTTCTGGACCCCCGTCTCGCTCGCCCGGGTGGAGCCCGCGCCACCGGCGCCGGCCCCCGCCTCGGCTTCCTTGAGGTTGCGCTCCTGCGCCCCGGCCTCGTCGCCGGCGGGCTTGCCGTCGCCGGCCGGCGCGTTGGCCGCGGCGCCGGCGGCCTCCGCCGCCTGCGCGTCGCGGGGAGCCGGCGGCGTGGTGTCCGCCGGAACCCTGGTGCCCGGCGCGTCGGGCACGGCGGTCGCCGCGTCGGGCTGCCGGGTCTCGGCGGCCCGCACCTCGGGCGACTTGTCGTCCGGCGCCTTCACGTCCCGGGTGGTGCTGCCGGCCGCCTGAGCCGGGGCGGCCGGCTCGCCGACGCCCGCGCTGCCGGGCGTACCCGTGGCGGGCCCGGCGCCGTTGCCGCTCGCCGGGGCGGGAGCCGGCTTCGCGGCGGCCTCGCTCCGGGCCTTCGCCTCGGCGGCGGCTTTGTCGGCCTCGGCCTTGCTCCGGATCGGGGTGTTCGGGTCGAAGCCCGGCACCGAGATGCCGTGCTCCTGCGCCAGCCGCAGGCCGCGCAGGGTGGGCTCCCCCGGCCCGCCGTCGGCGACCGCGCCCTCGCGCTCGTCGGCGAAGCCGGCGAGCTGCACCGCCATCTCCTTGAGCGTGCAGAGCCGGGCGCCCCGGGTCGGCATCGGCCGGCCGCCGGCGCGCAGCTCGTCGACCACGCCCCGCGCGGTCTGCGGGTCCACGTTGTCGAAGAAGTCGTAGTTGACGGTCATCACGGGCCCGTAGTCGCAGGCCGCCAGGCACTCCGCGTGCTCCAGGGTGATCCTGCCGTCGGCGGTGGTCTCGTCGTGCCCGACGCCGAGGTGCTCGGCGAGGGTGTCGTAGACCTCCTGGCCGCCGAGCACGTTGCACATCGTGTTGGTGCAGACGCTCACCAGGTAGTCGCCGGTCGGCCGGCGCTTGTACATGGTGTAGAAGGTGGCGACCGCACCGACCTGGGCCTTGTTCAGGCCCAGCACCTCGGCGCAGAACTCCACGCCGGCCGGCGAGACGTAGCCCTCCTCGGCCTGCACCAGGTGCAGCAGCGGCAGCAGCGCCGAGCGGGACCGGTCGGCCGGGTAGCGGGCGATGATCTCCCGTGCCCGTTCGCGGGTCTCGTCAGTGAAAACACTCATCAGCGTCGCCTTCCGTTCGCGACCGGGCACGCCTCTGCCCGCGACTGCGGGGCTCGCTCCGCTCTCTCCTCGCGCGGGCGACTGGGGCTCGCAAGCTCACTCCTCGCGCTCACCTGTCACACCCGCCCATGACGGGGTCCAGCGAGGCGCCGCCGGCGATCACGTCGGCGATCAGGCCGCCCTCGGCCATCGCCGGGAGGGCCTGGAGGTTGACGAAGCTCGGCTCCCGGTAGTGCACCCGGTACGGCCGGGTGCCACCGTCGGAGACCGCGTGCACGCCCAGCTCGCCCCGGGGCGACTCGATGCCGACGTAGACCTGGCCCGGCGGCACCCGGAAGCCCTCGGTGACGAGCTTGAAGTGGTGGATCAGCGACTCCATCGACTGACCCATGATCTTGGCGACGTGCTCCAGCGAGTTGCCCATGCCGTCGACGCCGATGGCGAGCTGCGCCGGCCAGGCGATCTTCTTGTCGGCCACCATCACGGGGCCCGGCCGGAGCCGGTCCAGCGCCTGCTCGACGAGCTTGAGCGACTCGCGGATCTCGGCGAGCCGGACCAGGTAGCGGCCCCACACGTCGCCGTCGGTGTGCGTCGGGACGTCGAACTCGTACGTCTCGTAGCCGCAGTACGGCATCGTCTTGCGCAGGTCCCAGGCCAGGCCGGCGGAGCGCAGCACCGGGCCGGTCACGCCGAGCGCGACGCATCCGGTGACGTCGAGCACCGCCACGTTCTTCGTCCGCTCGAGCCAGATCGGCTGACCGGAGAGGAGGCTCTCGTACTCCTTGAGCTTCTTCGGCATCAGCTTCAGGAACTCGCGGATCTTGACGACCGCCTCGTCCGGCACGTCCTGCGCCACGCCGCCCGGCCGGACGTACGCGTGGTTCATCCGCAGGCCGGTGATGATCTCGAAGATCTCCAGGATGTGCTCACGCTCGCGGAAGCCGTAGAGCATCATGTTGATCGCGCCCAGCTCCATGGCGGTGGTCGCCACCCAGACCAGGTGCGAGGAGATCCGGTTGAGCTCCATCATCAGCACCCGGATGACGGTGGCCCGCTCGGTGATCTGCTCCTCGATGCCCAGCAGCTTCTCCACCGCCAGCGCGTACGCCGTCTCGTTGAACAGCGGGGAGAGGTAGTCCATCCGGGTCACGAAGGTGCTGCCCTGGACCCAGTTGCGGTATTCGAGGTTCTTCTCGATGCCGGTGTGCAGGTAGCCGACGACCGAGCGGGCCTCGCGGACCGTCTCGCCCTCCAGCTCCAGGATCAGCCGGAGCACGCCGTGCGTCGACGGGTGCTGCGGGCCCATGTTGACGACGATCCGCTCGTCGTTGATCGGGTCGGCGCCCGACACGACGCTGTCCCAGTCGCCACCGGTGACGGTGAAGACCCTGCCCTCGGTGGTGTCGCGCTCGGTGGCGTAGTTCGACGTGGTCACTGGTACGACCTCCGCTGGTCCGGCGGTGGAATTTCAGCGCCCTTGTACTCGACGGGGACGCCGCCGAGCGGGTAGTCCTTGCGCTGCGGGTGCCCCTCCCAGTCGTCCGGCATGAGGATCCGGGTCAGGTTGGGGTGGCCGTCGAAGACGACGCCGAACATGTCGTACGCCTCGCGCTCCTGCCAGTCCGCCGTCGGATAGACCGAGGTGACGCTCGGCAGGTGCGGGTCCTCGGCGGGGACCGCGGCCTCCAGCCGCACCCGGCGGCGGTAGGTCATCGAGGTGAGCTGGTAGACGACGTGCAGCCGGCGGGAGTCGGCGCCGAGGTAGTCCACCCCGGACACCGAGGAGCACAGCTCGAAGCGGAGCGCCAGGTCGTCGCGCATCACCTGGCAGACCTCGGCGATCCGCTCCGGGCGCACGTGCAGGGTCAGCTCGCCCCGGTCGACCACGACCTTCTCGATGGCGTCGGCGAAGGCCGGGTACGCCTCCTCCAGCGCGTCGCGCACCTCGTCGAAGTACCCGCCGTACGGCCGGGGGGCGTCCTCGACGGTGCGGCGCGGACGGACCAGGCCGCCGAAGCCGGACACGTCGCCGGAGCCCTGGTTGCCGAACATGCCCCGGCCGGCCGGGCTGGCCGGCGGGTACTCGGCCGGTGCGGTGCTGCTGGCGCCGGCCGGCGTGACCGGTACCGGCACGCCGCCGTCGTTCGGCTTGTCGTTAGGTGCGGTCACTTGACGCCCCCGTGCAGGTGGTTCTGGGCCTTCATCCAGTTCTCGATCCGCAGCTGCTCCTCGCGCCCCTCGCGGACCGCCTTGGTCCACTCGGCCCGCCGGGCCTTGTCGCTGCGGTACGACGACGGCATCGAGCCGTACGGGACGACCGGGACGTCACCGCGGGCCTGACGCGCCTCGAGCATCTTGCGGCCGTTCGGGCCGAGCGGCTCGTGCATGATCTTCTCGCGCAGCTTGAGGACCGCGTCGATGAGCATCTCGGGCCGGGGCGGGCAGCCGGGCAGGTACATGTCGACCGGGACGATGTGGTCGACGCCCTGCACGATGGCGTAGTTGTTGAACATGCCGCCGCTGCTGGCGCAGACGCCCATCGAGATCACCCAGCGGGGCTCCGCCATCTGGTCGTAGATCTGGCGCAGCACCGGGGCCATCTTCTGGCTCACCCGGCCGGCCACGATCATCAGGTCGGCCTGCCGGGGCGACGCCCGGAAGACCTCCATGCCCCAGCGGCCCATGTCGTAGTGCGGGCCACCGGCGGCCATCATCTCGATGGCGCAGCAGGCCAGGCCGAAGGTGGCCCCCCAGACCGACGTCTTCCGCGACCAGTTGACCAGCTTCTCCACCGAGGTGAGCAGGACACCGGCGGGGAGCTTCTCCTCGATACCCATCTGAGGTTCCTCCCTCAGTCCCAGTCCAGGCCGCCGCGCCGCCACACGTAGGCGTACGCGACGAAGACCGCGACGATGAACAGGACCATCTCCACGAAGCCGAAGATCGGCAGGGCGTCGAACGAGACCGCCCAGGGGTAGAGGAAGATGATCTCGATGTCGAAGACGATGAAGAGCATCGCCGTCAGGTAGAACTTGATCGGGAACCGGCCGCCGCCGACCGGCTGCGGGCTGGGCTCGATGCCGCACTCGTACGCCTCGAGCTTGGCCTTGTTGTAACGCCGGGGACCGGCGAAGCGGGCGGCGCCCACGGAGAACAGCGCGAACCCCGCGGCGAGGGCGAACAGCCCGATGATCGGTGCGTAAGGCGAGAGCGACATCGTTTTCTCCTGCTCGTCCTTCCCTGCCCCTGGTCCTTGACAAAAATCACACTATTCACGTCCCTCGCGACGGTTGTCGGCGGGGGTCGATCCCTGCCCGCGCCAGCGGTCGTCACCGGCCGCCGGCGCGGCCGTCACACGGCCGGCGCCGCCTTCGTCATCGCGTTGATGACCCGGTCCATCGCGTCCCCGCCACGGGGGTCGGTCAGGTTGGCCAGCAGCTTGAGCACGAAGCGCATCAGCATCGGGTGCGGCATGCCGTGCTTCGTCGCCATCCGCATGATCTCCGGGCGGCCGATGAGCTTCACGAAGATGCCGCCGAGCCGGTAGTAGCCGCCGAAGCGGGCCTTCAGCTCCATCGGGTAGGCCGTCAGGGCGCGCTCGCGTTCGGCGCCGGCCGGGCGGGCGAGCGCCTGCACGGCGATCTCCGCGGCCAGCTCGCCGGACTCCATCGCGTACGCGATGCCCTCGCCGTTGAACGGGTTGACCATGCCGCCGGAGTCGCCGACCAGCATCACGCCCCGCGTGTAGTGCGGCACCCGGTTGAAGCCCATCGGCAGCGCGGCGCCGAGGATCGGCCCCTCCGCGTTCGCCTCGTCGGTCATGCCCCAGTCCGTCGGGGTGTTCGCCAGCCAGTCGGTGAGCAGCCGGCGGTAGTTGGTCTTGCCGAACGCGGACGAGGAGTTGAGCACGCCGAGGCCGACGTTGACCCGGCCGTCGCCCAGCCCGAAGATCCAGCCGTACCCGGGCAGCAGGTTGTCGCCGCTGTCCTTGCTGCGCAGCTCCAGCCAGGACTCGAGGTAGTTGTCGTCGTGCTTGGCGGGCGAGCGGTAGTAGCGCCGAACGGCGACGCCGATGGGCCGGTCCTCCCGCTTGACCAGCCCGAGGGCGAGCGGGAAGCGGCCGGAGACCCCGTCGGCCGCGACCACCAGCGGCGCGTGGAAGGTGGCGGGCTCCTTCTCCGGGCCGACCTCGGCCTCGACGCCGACCACCCGGCCGTCCGGGTCGAGCACCGGGCCGGTGACGTTCACGCTGGTGCGCAGCTTGGCGCCGGCGGCGACGGCCCGCTGGGCGAGCAGGTCGTCGAAGTCCAGCCGGGTGCGCACCAGGCCGTAGTTGGGGAAGCTCGCCAGGTCGGGCCAGTCCAGCTCCAGCCGGACGCCGCCGCCGATCACCCGCAGGCCCTTGTTGTGCAACCAGCCGGCCTCGGGCGAGGTGTCCACGCCCATCCGGACCAGCTGCCGGACCGCACGCGGGGTCAGCCCGTCGCCGCAGACCTTCTCCCTGGGGAACTCGGTCTTCTCCAGCAGCAGCACCCGTACGCCGTGCCGAGCCAGGTGGTACGCGGTAGCCGACCCACCGGGACCGGCGCCCACGACGATCACGTCGGCGTCATGCTCCACCGCGGTCATCTCGCGCCTCCTCCCGCATGCTCGTGAAATGCTTCACAAGCCAGACGGTGGGAGTCTATGACCGGTGTCATATCCGCGCCGGATCAGGGGTACCTAACTTGACGGAAACCTGTCCGGCGGGGCCGGGACCTGGCATCCGTCGAGGTCGGACGCGGTGTCCCCGACGGGTCGGGGCCGGGCCCGGCGAGGGAGGCGACGGGGCGTCAGTGCCCGGCGGAGGTGGCCGCGCCCAGGCCGGCGTCGAGCCGGATCGTCTCGGGCAGGTGGTCGCGGAGCGCGCCGCCGGCGGCGCGGTCCAGCGCGGCCAGCACCTCGGCCACCACCTGACGGACATCGGCGGGATCCGCGCCGGCCAGCTCCCTGAGCTGGGCGATGAGTTCGGCGGCGTCGTCGTCGGTGGCCTCCGCCCCGGCCGCCTGGTCTGGTCCCGTCATGGGGCGAGCCTACGGGGCAAAGTGGACCTAAAACGGATATTCCCCGAAAAGGATGAGAGCAGGATCGTGCCGGCGGCGAGCGCGTCGACGCCGCCGGTCAGTCGCGGACCGCCCGGTGCAGCGCCGCCAGGCCGCCGGTGAGGTTCCGCCAGGCCACCGAGCCCCAGCCCGCCGCCTGGATGCGCTGCGCCAGCGCGGCCTGGTCCGGCCAGGCCCGGATCGACTCGATGAGATAGACGTACGCGTCGGGGTTGCTGGACACCACCCGCGCCGCCGTAGGCAGCCACCGCATCAGGTGCGACAGGTAGGCGGTGCGGAAGAAGGGGTTGGTCGGGTGGCTCAGCTCGCAGATGACCAGCCGGCCCCCGGGCCGGGTGACCCGGGCGAACTCCCGCAGCGCCGCCTCGGTGTCGACCACGTTGCGCAGCGCGAACGAGATGGTCACCGCGTCGAAGACGCCGTCGGCGAAGGGCAGCCGCAGCGCGTCCCCGGCCAGCAGCGGCACCGCCGGGCGGGTGCGCTTGCCGGCGTACAGCATGCCCAGCGACAGGTCGGCGCCGACCGCGTACGCCCCGGAGCGGGCCAGTTCCTCGGTGGAGACGCCGGTGCCCGCGCCCACGTCCAGCACCCGCTCGCCGGGCAGCAGCCCGAGCGCCTCCCGGGTGGCCCGGCGCCACGCCCGGTCCCGGCCGGCCGTCATCACCGTGTTGGTCAGATCGTAGCGAGCGGCCACGCCGTCGAACATCGCGGCGACCTCGTGCGGCTGCTTGTCCAGGCCGGCGCGCTGGCCCTGCGGGGTACGGCTCACCCCTCCACTCTGCCAGCCCGACTCCGGCCGGCGGCCGGCGGGGCGGCGTGGCCCCGGCCGGTCGACGGGTCGGCGCGGCCCCGCCGGGCCCCCGCCGGTCGACGCGGCCCCGCCGGTCGACGCGCGACCCCGGGCGGCCGACGCCCGCAGCCCCGCAGGTCGACGCCCGCGGCCCCGGGCGGCCGGCGCGGCCCGGGCGGCCGGCGCAGCCCCGGGCACGCGACGGGGGCGGGATGGTCGCCCACCCCGCCCCCGTCGGCGAGCGCGTCAGTCGGTCGACTTCTCGTCGCCGGGGGCGACCACGACGATGTCGCGCCGCCGGGAGACCAGCAGCAGCGCGCCGCCGGCCAGCAGCACGGCCGCGCCGATGCCGCCGATCAGGCCGGCCTGCACGCCGGTCACCGGCAGGCCGCCGCCGCCCGTGCCGCCGCCCGGGGTCGTGGTCGGGGTCGGCTGCCCGGTCGGCCCGCCGCTCGGGGTCGGAGTCGGCTGGCCGCTCGGGGTCGGAGTCGGGGTCGGCTGCGCCGACAGGTCTACGAACGCCTCGAAGGTCGCGTGGTTGTCCATCGGGTCGGCCTCGGTGAAGGCCTTCCGCTGCGCGGGCCCGGCGGCCCGCGCCTTCCCCTCCGGCTCGCCCTCGGCGGCGTCCAGCCCGTACGCGAAGAGGTCGCCCTCCCGCAGCACCGGCTCGGTCACGTCGTCGTCGGCCTTCACCGTGACACCGGCCGTGTAGTACTGGCCCCGGCGGACGGTCACGCCGGCGTCCTCGCACAGCGCCCGCGCCCGGCCGAGGAACTCGTCCGCGGCACAGCCCTCCGGCAGGGTCACGAAGCTCAGACCCTTCGGCAGCATGAGGCCGTAGAAGAGACCGGTGGCCGGCCGGCTGCCGTCGTTGTAGACGGCCCAGTCCAGCGGGACGGTCTCGCCCCGGCGCACCGGCCGCAGGTCGGGCTCGTCGGTCACCGCTCCGTCGACCACGACGTTGGCCTGGACGTCCTGCACCCAGGCGGTGAGGTCGTAGCCCGGCTTCGTCACCGTGACCGGCACTTCGATCTTCTCGTTGTTGTCCGGGTCCGGGTCGGCGGTGGCCGCACGGACGGTCACCGTCAACGTGCCGCCGTCACCCTTGCCGCCGGTGCTGAACAGCGGGATGCCGAAGTCCTCGCTGGTGCCGCCGCGCAGGTCGCCGAGGCGGCAGGTGAAGGTCCTGCCGGCCACCTCGCAGCCCTCCGGCACGACGTAGCCGACCCGCTTGGCCTTGAGGCCGCTGGTGTCCACCTCGACCGTGACGCCCCTGGCGTCGACGCCGTCGCTGAGGTTCTGGACGGTGAACTTGAACGGCTTGGCCCTGGCCGCCTGCACGCCCTTGGCGAGGTGGTAGCTGGTCGGGGTCAGCGCGAGGTCCGCCTGGTCGGCGGCGTACGCCGGCACGGCGGCGGTGGTCAGGCCGCCCGCCGCGAGGAGCGCCACGGCGCCGGCGCGGGCCAGGGCCGAGCGGTGGAACAGGGTCATCGGTCCCCCGGGGGTTAGGGAAGAAACGGATGGTTGCGGAACCGAGCGGACCGTATCGAAGGTCGACGCGGCGACGCCAGCACGGCGATCATCTTTCATCCGTCCGTCCGACCCGAACGGACGGAGGGGCGGGACGGTCGCCCGTCCCGCCCCTCCGGCGGAGTCCTGTGCACGCCCCACCCGGGGCCGCCCGTCAGGCCGTCGGCTTCTCGTCGCCCGGGGTCACCAGGACGACCCGGCGCCGCCGCGCCGACAGGAACATCGCCGCGCCCGCGACCAGCACCGCGCCGCCGATGCCGACGACCAGGCCGGTCTGCGCGCCGGTTACCGGCAGCGGCCCTCCGTCCTCGTCGCCACCGTCCTGGCCGCCGCCACCGGTCCCGGCGGCGGCCACCACGACGGCGAAGTCGTCGCGGTTGTCGGTCGGGTCGACGTCCCCGGCCTGCGCCGCGCGGGAGCCGGCCGGTCGGTGCAGGAACGACGGCAGGGACGAGCGCTTGCGGGCCAGGTTCGCCTCGGTCGCCGCGAGCTCACCGCGGGCGCGCAGCGAGACCTCGCCGCCGGTCAGGCTGACCGGCGCCTTGACACCGGCGGCGACCTCCACCGGGAAGGCGCCGAGCACGCCCTCGCCCGGGGCCAGTTGGAGCAGGCCGGCCCGGCAGTCGGCCGACCGCAGGTCGGCGGCGTACTCGCACTCCTTGACCTGGATGCCGTCGTCGAAGGTCACGCCCTTGGGCAGGGCGATCTTCAGGTCGAGGCCGTCGGCGATCCGGTCGCCCTGGTTCTCGATGAACGCGAGGACGGTGGTCGCGTCGCCGGGGTTCAGCGCCTCGGTGGGCGGGTTCTCCTTCAGCACGTCGTCGAAGGCGAGCTGCCGGGTGACGTCCGGCACCACGACGCCGAGGTCGACGCCGCTCTCCTTGCTGATCTCGATCTGGACGGTCGCGGAGTTGTTGTCCGCCGTGGTGTCGTCCGGGGACTCCACGGTGAGCGTGACCGGGGCGGTGTACGGCTCGTCCACGTCGGGGACGCGCTTGATCATGACGATCGGCAGCTCGAGGGTCTCCCCCGGCCCGGGGATCTGCTCCTCGGGCACGACACAGGTCCACAGCACCGGCTTCGCCGCGCCCTCGCCGGAGCAGCCCTCGGCGGCCGGGAGGAAGGCCACCTCGCCGTAGTGGTCCACCTTCGAGGTGTCGGCCTTCACGACGAGCGCGGACGGCGTGCCGGGGCCGTTGTTCGTCACCTTGGCGTACGCCGTCTTGATCCGGGTGCCCTCCGCCACCTTGGTGCCGACGACGGCGGTGACGGTGAGGTCGGCGGCGCTGCCGGCGGCGTGGGCCGGCGTGCCGACGGCGGTGAACGCGCCGGAGGCGAGCAGCGCGACGGCGCCCAGGCGCGCCAGCGGTCGGTGGTGCATGGTCATCTCGGTTTCCCCACGTCAGGTGTGGCTGTCGAGCCGGTCCGCACATCAGCGACCGGCGATGCCACCCACTGTCCCGAACACGATCCTGTGCGCGACCGAAGCCGAGCGTCCCTCCGGAATGCCCGATCGACCGACCCCGTGCCGCGACCGGCGGGTGGACGGACAGCGGGGGCGGGATGGTCACCCATCCCGCCCTCGCTGCCGTGCGTTATGTGGACGACCCTCGCGGGTCGATGGAGGACGACCCTCAGGCCGTCGGCTTCTCGTCGCCCGGGGTCACCAGGACCACCCGGCGCCGACGCGCGATCACGAACATCGCCGCGCCCGCGACGAGGACCGCGCCGCCGATGCCGCCGATGAGGCCGGTCTGCGGACCGGTCAGCGGCAGGCCGGGCTCCTCGCCGCCGCCGCCCGCGCCGCCCTTGGCGGTCACGACGACAGCGTACGCGTCGGTGTTGTCGGTGGCGTCCACCTCGGTGGTCGCCACGGGCTCGGCGTTGGCCGGGAGCGCGCTCTTGCCCGCGGCGCGGGCGGTGGTCGCCTGGCTGCCGAGCGCCTCGACGGTGACCTGACCACCGGTGAGGCTGCCGGCCTTGACGTCCTTGCCGACCGTGAGCAGGTGGTAGAACCGGCCGCCCGCGATCAGGTCGTCGCCGTCCTTGTCCTGCGACACCGGGATCAGGTCGGCGTCGCGGTAGGTGCAGACGAGCGAGGTCTTGCCGGAGTTGTACTCGCAGCCCTCCTCGGCCTCGGCGAAGGTCACGCCCTTGGGCAGCTTCACACTGATCTTCAGCCCGGTGGCGGTGGCGTCACCCTGGTTGAAGGCCGAGTAGATGAGCTGGGCGGTGTCCCCGGCGCGCAGGTCACCGACGACCTTGATCTTGTCGCCCTCGACCTTGACGGCCTTGGTCACGTCGCCGGCGACCACGGTCAGGTCCGGGCCGGTGCCCTCGACCTTGACCTTGACGGTCACCTCGTTGTTGGACTCGTTCGGGTCGCTGCCCTCGTGCAGGATGATCGCGCTGATCTGGCCCGCGTCGCCCGTCGCGCCGCTCTTGCGGGTCAGCGGGAAGCCCCAGTCGATGTCGGCGCCGGCGGGCAGGACGTCGCCCTCGATGCCGCAGAGGATCAGGCCGTCCTCGCGGGGGTTGCAGCCGCTCTCGTTGATGTCGACCTTGCTGGTGTCCAGCTTGCTGATGTCGAGACCGACCAGGATGCCCTTGGCGTCCACCTTGCTCTTGTTGAGCAGGGAGACGGTCGAGGTCTTGCCGGGCGCGCCCACCGCGATGGTGGTGCCGGTCGCCTCGATCGCCAGGTCCGCCGAGGTGTCGGCCAGGGCCGGGGCGGCGAAGAGGCCCGCGGTCAGGATCCCGGCGGCGCCGGCGCCGGCGAACGCCAGCGCACGGTTACGGAAGATCATTGGGAAGTTCCCCCCGTGGGGTGCAGGAACATTACGGGCCGGGACGTTAGCGGCCCGCGATCACACCCGCCACCCCCGCGTTGAGCAGTGCGGCTAAGAATCGCTTAAGGAATGCCCGGATTGATATGCCTTGCTGCCCCTCGCCGCCGGTCCCACGGGCCGGAACGGTAACCGAATCGAGATCAACGGCCGGCGAGCCTCACCCGATCGGCCGAGCGGCGCGACCACCGATGGTCACGCGTTGCGCACCCGCCGTTCACCGGCTGCCCCCACCGCCGCCCCCGTCGGGCGCACCCTGGACGGCGACGCCCCACCGTCGGGCGACGGTGGGGCGTCGGGGCAGGGGCGCGCGGCGCTCCTCAGCGGGCGTCGACCAGCGGCAGGGTCTTTCCGGCGCCGCCGCCGGGCAGCGCGATCGAGGAGAAGTGCGACACGACCCGCTCGTCGGTCGGGTCGTCGGCCGGCGTCCGGTGCACCGCGAGTCGGTTGTAGAGGGTGTCCCGCTGGGCGGGGATCCGGTCCGCCGCGCGGATCATGCCGATCAGCTCGTGCAGGTTGGAGCGGTGCCGCGCCCCGGCGGAGGAGATGACGTTCTCCTCCAGCATGATCGAGCCGAGGTCGTCGACGCCCATGTGCAGGGCGAGCTGACCGACGTCCTTGCCGGTGGTCAGCCAGGACGCCTGGAGGTGCGGCACGGTCTCGAAGAAGAGCCGGGCCACCGCGACCAGCCGCAGATACTCCAGGGTGGTCGCCTGGGTGCGGCCCTTGAGGTGGTTGTTCTCCGGCTGGTACGTCCACGGGATGAAGGCCCGGAAGCCGCGCGTGCGGTCCTGCACGTCGCGGATCATCCGCAGGTGCTCGATCCGCTCGGCGGCGGTCTCGCCGGTGCCCATCATCATCGTCGCGGTCGACTCGACGCCCTGGCGGTGCGCCAGCTCCATGACCTCCAGCCAGCGCTCGCCCGACTCCTTCAGCGGCGCGATGGCCTTGCGTGGGCGGGCCGGCAGCATCTCCGCGCCGGCGCCGGCGATCGAGTCCAGCCCGGCCGCCTTGATCCGGGCGATGGCCTCGTCCAGGCTGACGCCGGAGACCTTGGCCATGTGCAGGATCTCGCTCGGCCCGATCGAGTGGATGGCGAGCTGCGGGTAGGCCTTCTTGACCGAGGAGAAGAGCTCCTCGTAGTACTCCACGCCGTAGTCCGGGTGGTGCCCGCCCTGGAGCATCACCTGCGTGGCGCCCAGCTCGACGGCCTCGCCGCAGCGGCGCAGGATCTCCTCCGTCGGGTGGGTCCAGCCCTCCTTGTGCTTCGGCGCCCGGTAGAACGCGCAGAACTTGCAGGCCGTCACGCAGACGTTGGTGTAGTTGATGTTGCGGTCGATCAGGTAGGTGACGATGTTGTCCGGATAGCGCCGCCGGCGCACCGCGTCGGCGGCCTCGCCCAGCGCGTGGAAGGGCGCCTCGGTGTAGAGCAGCAGGGCCTCCTCGGGCGTGATCCGCCCGCCGTCCGCGCCGCGCTGCAGGATGTCGTCGATCTCCCGGCTCACCGTCACGCCTCCGAGCGTACGTCGCCCCGGCCGGCCCGACCGCCTCGGCCCGGCGAGCTGCGGCTCACCCCACAGCCGCAGCGGTCAGCCCAGTCCGGGGCTGGCGACCGGCAGGCCGACGGCCTTCGCAGCGTCGAGCAGCCGACGAATCGGTGGCGTCGGCAGCGGCGCGGCAGCGGTCGGGGCGGTGGCGCGCCCCTCAGCGACCAGCCGCGCCAGCAGCGCGTCACCGACCACGATCGGGACGAGTCGGGCGATCGGCTCGCCCCGGTCGGTCACCTCGACCGTCTCGCCCGCCCGCACCCGGGCAAGCACCCTGCTGGTGTGCTGGTTCAGCTCCCGGATGGCGATCTGCTCCACGGGACGAGTGGAGAACGAACCGTCCTACGGGTCACGCGTCGTAGTCGACCGTGAGGCGGTCGGTGGTGGGGCTGGACTGGCAGGTGAGGACGTACCCGGCGGCCACCTCGTCCGGCTCCAGGGCGTAGTTGCGGGCCATGGTGACCGCGCCGTCGACCACCTTCGCCTTGCACGTCGAGCAGACCCCGCCCTTGCAGGCGTACGGCAGCTCGCCGCGCACCCTGAGCGCCGCGTCCAGCACCCGCTCCTCGCGGCCCATCGTGAAGCTCGACGACCGGCCGTCCAGCACGATGGTCACCTCGGCGCCGGCCCCCGGCTCGTCGGCCGGACGCCGCGGCGGGGCGGGCGCCTCGTCGACGTGGAACAGCTCCGTGTGCACCGCCGACTCCGGCACGCCGCGCCCGGTGAGCACCTCCCGGGCGTCCACCACCATGCCGTACGGGCCGCAGAGGAACCACTCCTCGACGGCGTCGCCGGGGACGACGGTGTCCAGCAGCCGGCCCAGCCGCTCGGCGTCGATCCGGCCGGAGAGCAGCGGCGACTCGCCCTGCTCACGGGAGAGCACGTGCACCAGGTGCAGCCGGGTCGGCCACCGGTCCTTCAGGTCGGCCAGCTCCTCGGCGAACATCACGGTGTTCGCCGTGCGGTTGCCGTACACCAGCGTGAAGGTGCTGGCCGGCTCGACGGCGAGCGCCGTCGCGACCAGCGCGAGCACCGGGGTGATCCCCGAGCCGGCGACCACCGCGCCGTAGTGGCGGGCCCGGTCCGGCGCGAAGGCCGTGGTGAAGTGCCCGAGCGGCGGCAGCACCTCGACCGTGTCGCCGCCGCGCAGCGCGCCGCAGGCGAAGGCGGAGAACGCGCCGCCGGGGATCTCCCGCACGCCGATCCGCAGCCGGCCGTGCCGGGCCAGGTCGTCGGGCGTGGAGCAGATGGAGTACGACCGCCGCACGTCCTCCCCCGCGTCGGTGCTCCGCCGGACGGTCAGGTGCTGGCCGGCGGAGAACGCGAAGGTCTCCCGCAGCTCCGGCGGCACCGCGAAGGTGACCGCCACGGCGTCGTCGGTGAGCCGATCGACGGCGGCTACGGGAAGCGGGTGGAAGACGGGCCGGCGACGGACCGGGCGGGTGATCGTGACAGTCACAGCGCCTTCAGGTGGTCGAAGGGTTCACGGCAGGAACGGCAGCGCCAGAGCGCCTTGCACGCGGTGGAGCCGAAGCGGCTCACCTGCTCGGTCTCGGGCGAGCCGCAGCGCGGGCAGCGTACGGCGAGGGTCAACGGCACCACGCCGCCCGCGCGGGCGGGGGCCGGTGGGGCGATCCCGGCGGCGGCGAGCTTGGCCCGGCCGGCGTCGGAGATCCAGTCGGTGCTCCAGGCCGGGCTGTAGACGGTGCGCACCTCGGCGTCGGGGTGGCCGGCGGCGGCCAGCGCCCGACGGATGTCGGCGCGGATCACGTCCATCGCCGGGCAGCCGGTGTAGGTGGGGGTGATGGTCACGACGACCCGGCCGGTCGCCGGGTCCTCGTCGACCGCCCGCAGGATGCCGAGGTCGTCGATGGTGACGACCCGGATCTCCGGATCCACCACCGCCGCCACGGCCGCCCTGGGGTCGCTCACCGGTGCCTCCTCACCAGCGTGCCCCGGGGTGGGCGCGGTGCAGCACCTGCATCTCGGCGAGCAGGTAGGACAGGTGCTCGGTGTGCACGCCGTCGCGCCCGCCGGTTGGCGCCCAGCCCGACTCGGGCCGGGTCAGCGTGGCTTCGTCGAGCACGGCGGAGACGGTGGCGTCGAAGTCGGCCCGCAGGGTGGCCGGGTCGACCGGCGCCGCCGGGTCGGGGGCGAACAGCTCGTGGGCGTACGGCCAGACCTGGTCGACCGCCGCCTGCATGCGCCGGTGCGACTCCTCGGTGCCGTCGCCGAGCCGCCGCACCCACAGCGAGGCGTGGTCGAGGTGGTAGGCGGACTCCTTGCGGGCCTTCGCCCCGATGGCGGCCAGCCGCTCGTCGGCGCAGCCGGCCAGCGCGGCGTAGAGGGGGAGCTGGTAGGCCGCGAGGAAGAGCAGCTTCGCCATGGTGACCGCGAAGTCGCCGTTGGGCAGCTCCACCAGGAGGCAGTTGCGGAACTCGCGGTCGTCGCGGAGGAACGCCAGCGCGTCCTCGTCCCGGCCGGCGCCCTCCAGCTCGCCCGCGTACGACAGCAGCAGCCGGGCCGCGCCGAGCTGGTCGAGGGCGATGTTGGCCAGGGCGATGTCCTCCTCCATCTCCGGCGCGCGGGTGGTCCACTCGGCGAGCCGCTGCGCCGCGATCAGCGCGTCGTCGCCGAGGGCGAGGGTGAAGTCGAAGGGACCGTTCACGCCGCCACCTCGGTCCGCTCGGCGGCGGCGCGACGCGCCCCGGTGCTGAGCCGGACGGTTCGCTCGCTGCGCTCGCTCACAGGTGGGCCACCCCGTCCGGCACCTCGTAGAAGGTGGGGTGGCGGTAGACCTTGTCGGCGGCCGGGTCGAAGAAGGCGTCCTTCTCGTCGGGGCTGGACGCGGTGATCGCGCCGGCCGGCACCACCCAGATGGAGACGCCCTCCTGACGGCGGGTGTAGAGGTCCCGGGCGTTGCGCAGGGCCAGTTCGGCGTCGGGGGCGTGCAGGCTGCCGACGTGGGTGTGCGACAACCCGCGCCGGGCCCGCACGAAGACCTCCCACAGCGGCGAGGGACGCCCCGCGCCGTGCTGCCCGGTCCGCTCGCTGTGCTCGCTCACGCGGCCACCTTCTCCTTCTTCTCCACCCGCTTGGCGGCGTACGCCGCGGCTGCCTCACGCACCCAGGCGCCGTCGGCGTGGGCGCGGCGACGGTGCTCCATCCGCTGCCGGTTGCACGGCCCGTCGCCGGAGATCACCCGCATCAGCTCGTCGTAGTCCGGCTGGGTGAAGTCGTACGACTGCCGCTCCTCGTTCCAGCGCAGGCCCGGATCCGGGATGGTCAGGCCGAGGATCTCGGCCTGCTGCACGCACATGTCCACGAAGCGCTGGCGCAGCTCGTCGTTGGAGAACCGCTTGATCTTCCAGGCCATGGACTGCGCCGAGTGGGTCGAGTCGGTGTCGGGCGGGCCGAACATCGCCAGCGACGGGTACCACCAGCGGTCGACGGCGTCCTGCGCCATCGCCTTCTGCGCCTCGGTGCCGTGCGCCAGCGTGTGCAGGATCTCGTAGCCCTGCCGCTGGTGGAACGACTCCTCCTTGCAGACCCGGATCATCGCCCGCGCGTACGGCCCGTAGGAGCAGCGGCAGAGCGGCACCTGGTTGACGATGGCGGCGCCGTCGACCAGCCAGCCGATCGCGCCGACGTCGGCCCAGGTCAGCGTGGGGTAGTTGAAGATCGAGCTGTACTTCTGCCGGCCGCTGAGCAGCAGCTCGACCAGCTCGTCCCGGCTGATGCCGAGCGTCTCGGCGGCGGCGTAGAGGTAGAGGCCGTGGCCCGCCTCGTCCTGGACCTTGGCCAGCAGGATCGCCTTGCGCTTGAGCGAGGGGGCCCGGCTGATCCAGTTGCCCTCCGGCTGCATGCCGATGATCTCGGAGTGCGCGTGCTGGGCGATCTGCCGGATCAGCGTCCTGCGGTACGCCTCGGGCATCCAGTCGCGCGGCTCGATCTTCTGGTCGGCGTCGATGACCTCGGCGAAGTATGCCGCGAGGTCCTCGTCGGGGCCGGGGGCGCCGGCGCGCCGCCCCCGCTCGGCGGCCTCCCGCAGTGCCGCCTCCGCCGCCTCGACCTCGCCGAGCAGGCCACCGCCGGGTGCGTCCTCGGCGGAGAAGTCGTTGCCATACATGGGCCCAAGTGTTACAGCTCGCAACTCGCCGCACCAGAGGGGTGTAACAGGTTTCCGAAGACGGTTCCGGACGGACGGCGCGCCGGCACGAGTCGTTCAAACTATGACTTCGGTCACCAGGCGAAGATGAATACTCCCAATAAACACATAGCGGCCCGATATCCCGCCTTCATGGCAAGTTGCCAGGTGTCGGGTCATGTCGAGCCGCCGATCCGCACGTAGACTTCCCCCGGCACACCGATCGGCTGCCGACTATCCGCCCCCAGGAACACCCGGAGGCCGCCCCCGGCCCCGGCCAGCCGCCGATCCGTCCGGACAACAAGCCGGTCCCCCCGGCCCTGACATCTGGAGCTCACCCACTCATGCGATCCCGCGTGACCCTGGTGCTCGCCGTCGTGGCGGTCCTCCTCGGTGGTGGCCTGCTCGTTCCCGCCGCGTACGCCCGACTCTCCGGCGACGACGCCGGGAGCGGTGGAAGCGGCGGCGGAAGCGTCGCGGCGCCCGCGCCGACCCCGCCACCGCCCCCGACCCTGGCCGCCGGCCCGGTCTCGGTGAACTTCAAGGGCGAGTTCTTCTCGTGGGCGCTGATGGACCGGCAGACCGGCCAGATCTCCGGCTCGAAGAACATGGCCTCGACGAGTTCGACCGAGTCGATGATCAAGGCGTGGTTCGCCGCGGACTACCTCCACCAGCTCGGCGACAAGCCGCTGCCGACCGAGCGGAGGAAGCAGATCACCACCGCCATCCGGGACAGCAACGACGACGCCGCCAACGCCCTCTACACGGCGGTCGGCCGGAGCGCCACGATCAAGCGAATGATCAGCACCTGTGAGCTCACCGACACCAAGCCGGGCAACGTGCCCGGCTACGTCGGCTGGTGGAGCTTCACCCGGATGTCCCCACGCGACGCCGTCCGGCTCGGCGACTGCATCGCCGACGGCACGGCCGCCGGCGACAAGTGGACCAAGCTCCTGCTCGACGAGATGAGCAAGGTCAGGGGCAGCACGGCCGCCAAGGACCAGAAGGCCCGCTCGGGCGGCGGCCGCTGGGGGATCATCGACGGCCTGCCGGAGTCGATCCTCGGCCAGGGCCCGGTCAGCATCAAGAACGGCTGGACCCCGCTGAACTACGACGGCAACTGGCACGTCAACTGCCTCGCGGTGACCGAGCGGTGGAGCCTCGCCGTGATGCTGCGCTACCCGCAGCGCAGCGGGCTGGACTACGGCGCGCAGGTCTGCGCGTCGGTCGCCAGCCAGCTCGTGACCCCGCAGCCCGGCGCCGCCCTCAAGGTGCCGCAGCAGCCGGTCGGTAAGCTCTGATGGCGGCGCGACGCCGCGACGAGCGGGGCGGCGACGCCTCCCCCGTCAAGATGATCGCCGTCGCGGTGGTCCTGATCGGCCTGGTGCTCGTGTCCCTGCGGCTGCTGCCCGGCTCGCCGTTCGAGTCCACCGCCGCCGCCAAGTGGGGCGAGCCCGCCACCTCCACCGAGCGCGGCGCGAGCGCACCGGGCGACAGGAGTTCCCGGCCGTCGCCGTCGCCGTCGCCCAGCCCGGAGCCGGAGCCGCTGCCGTTCGTCGCGAAGGACCTCGACCTGGACATCGCGGGCTGGTACTCGTGGAGCGTGCTCGACCGCCGGACCGGCGAGATCATCGGCTCGGACAACATGGACGAGACCAGCACCACCGCCTCGCTGATCAAGGCGTGGATCGTCGCCGACTACCTGCGCCGGGCCGACGAGAAGGGCCAGACGCCCAGCGACGCCAAGCTCGCCGACGCCACACTGATCATCCGCGACAGCGACAACACCCGGGCCCAGCAGTTCTACAACGCCATCGGCGGCTCCGCCTCGATCAAGCGGCTGATCTCGCGCTGCGAACTGACCGACAGCAGCGTCGCCAGCGACGGCGGCTGGAGCCGCACGAAGCTCTCCCCCCGGGACACCGCCCGGATGGGAGCCTGCATCGCCGACGGCCGGGCCGCCGGCCCGAAGTGGACCAAGTGGCTGATCGGCGAGATGCGGCTGGTGCGCGGCGCGGGTGACTTCGGCATCCGCAAGGCGTTCCCGGCCGCGGAGCGCAAGACCATCGCCATCAAGAACGGCTGGATCGACCGCACCAGGGAGCAGGAGATGCACATCAACTGCCTCGCCATCGGCGACACCTGGACGATGGGCGTGATGGTCCGCTACCCGATCGGCAAGGGCTACGAGTACGGCATGAAGAACTGCCAGAAGATCACCGAAGCCCTTCTCCGCGACCCCGTCTGACGCCCCGCCGCCGGCCGGCCCCGCCCGCTGGTCGAGCCGCTCACCGCAGCGGTCGGCGGCCCCGCACGACGGTCGCGGGTCAGCCCGCGAAGAAGTCGGGGCCGGTCTCGGGCAGGGCCGGGGCGGCGCCGAGGGCGGCGGCGCGGCGCGCGAACTCGCGCAGCCCGGCCACCTGACGGTCGCCGAGCGAGAAGTCCAGCGCCCGGAAGTACGACGCCAGGGTCTCCGCGTCGAACGGCTCCCAGCGCGCGCCCGCCTCGGCGACCTGGTCCAGCTCCGACAGGCAGAGGTCCCGGGAGCGCAGGAACGCCTCGTGCACCTCCTTGACCAGGCCCGGGTGGGCGGCGGCGAAGTCGCGGCGTACCGCCCAGACGGCGAAGACCATCGGCAGGCCGGTCCACTCCCGCCACGCTTGCCCGAGGTCGGTGACCTCCAGCCCGCGCTTCGGCGCCTCGTGGAGCGCGCGCAGCGCCACGTCGCCGATCAGCACCCCGGCGTCTGCCTCCAGCAGCATCTGGGTGAGGTCCGGTGGGCAGCGGAAGTACTCGGGGTTGACCCCGTACCGCTCGCCGAGCAGGAGTTGGGCCAGCAGGACGCCGGTCCGCGAGGTCGAGCCCAGCGCCACCTTCGCGTGGTCGAGCTCGGTCAGCGGGCGGGTGGAGACGATGTTGACCGACAGCACCGGGCCGTCGCTGCCGACCGCCAGGTCGGGCAGGAGCAGCAGCTCGTCGGCGTGCCGCAGGTATTCCACCTGGGAGATCGGGCCGATGTCCAGGTCGCCGGCGACCAGCGCGGCGCTCAGCCGGTCCGGCGAGTCCTTGTGCAGGTCGACGTCGATCAGGGCGCCGGAGCGCATCAGCCCCCAGTAGATCGGCAGGCAGTTCAGGAACTGGATGTGCCCGACCCGGGGGCGCGCGACGTGCTCAGCCATGCCCCGACCGTATCCCCGTGCCCCGTGCGGGGCTCAGCGGGCCGTCGTCGGAGTGGCCAACCCCGCATCCGCCGACGCGGCGCCGGAGCCCGGGCCGTCCGACGCGCCACCCGAGGCCGGGACGCCCGAACCGGCGTCGGAGGCCGGGGCCCCCGACGCGGCACCGGGAGCCGGGGGCTGGGGGACGGCGCGGGCCGCGCGGCGCAGCGGCAGCGAGACGGCGGCCACCGCCAGCAGCCCGGCCAGTCCGCAGCCGGCGACCAGCGGCCGGGGCTCGGCCGCCTCCAGCAGGAGGCCGCCGGCCAGGAAGCCGACCATCGCGGCGCCCTGGATCCCCGCGCCGAAGACGGCGAAGGCGCGGCCCCGCGCCGCCTCCGGCACCCGGCGGGCCAGCAGCACGTTGTTGAAGACGTTGGTGCCGCCGTTGAAGACGCCGCCGACCAGCCAGATCGGCACGAGCGGCAGGGCCGTCGGCACGGCCGCCGAGGCGAGCACCATCAGGCAGCAGGCGCCGAGCATCGCCAGGCTGGCCCGGACCATCGTGCCGTCGCGGTGGAGCCGCCGGGCCACCGGCGCGAAGAGCCACGCGCCGGCCAGGACGCCGAGGGTCCAGGCACCGGTCACCAACCCGTACACCGTGGTCGAGCTGCCCAGCGTCTCCCGGATGAAGAACACCTCGATCACGTTGATCGCCCCGACGGCGCCGAACACCCCGGCGACGCTGGCCACCATCGCGAGCAGCAGCGGGTCGTGTCGCAGCCGCCAGGCCGGCGGCGCGGCGGCGGCACCGACCGCCACCGCCGGCGCGGACCGGCGGCCCCCTCTGCGGGTACGGATCAGCAGCCCGGCCGCCACCAGCGCGAGATAGGTGCCGGCGGCCACGAGCAGCGGCGGTCGGGTGCCGAACCCGCCCACCAGCAGCCCGGCCAGCGCCGGGCCGGCGAGCGTGCCCAGCGTGCCGGCCGACTGGTTGAGCGCGCTCGCGCGGGGCAGGTCCTCGGCGCGCACCATCGCCGGCACCAGCGCCGAGAGCACGGGCTGGGTGACGGCGAGCCCGGTGGCGAGCAGCCCCACCAGCACGATCACCAGTCCCGGGTGCCCGGCGTGGGCGAGCGCGAGGCAGACGCCGGTCTGAGCCAGCCCCGCCGCCACGAGCAGGACGCGGCTGTCCACCCGATCCGCGAGCCGGCCGGTCAGCGGCGCGAGCGCCACCAGCGGCAGGGTGGCCGCGAGCAGCAGACCCGAGACGGCGAGCCCTCCGGCCCCGGCGGACTGCAACGCCAGCGTGAGCGTGCTGGCGGCGAGGAAGTCGCCGAAGGTGGAGACGCCGCGGGCGGCGGTCGCGAGCCAGACGTCCGGCCAGCGCGACGGACCAGATGTGAAGGACATACTTCGAAAATAATCCTTCACATCTGGCGAGGCAATCCCTCCTCAATCCAGCGGCAGCGCCTTGTAGTTGACCGAGACCGTGCGCGCCAAGGGCGGCGGGTCCGCCCGCGACCGCTTGCGGTACGGCTCCAGCAGGCGGTCCACCGCCTCGTTCAGCTCGCGCAACTCATCCGCCGTGAGCAGCAGCTGCGAGTCGGCGAGCCGGCTCGCCTCGTACCACTCGGCCGGCTCGTCGGGCGCGCGCCGCAACCATTCCCGGCTGCGCTCCAGGTCGCGGGCGAGCCACGCCTCCACCAGCGCGCGCTCGGCCGCCACGACCTCCGGCGTGGCGGCGCGGCCGGCCTCGACGGTCCAGCTCGGGCTGACCGTCCGCCAGACCCGCTCCCGCGCGTCCCCGCGGGTCGGCGCCGGCTCCACCAGGCCGGCCTTCGCCAGCTCACGCAGGTGGTAGCTGGTGGCGCTCGGGGAGAGACCGACGATCTCCGCGCACTCCGTGGCGGTCGCGCCGGCCTCGATCGAGCTGAGGTGTTCCGTGATCGCGAGTCGGGCCGGGTGGGCCAGCGCCCGCATCACCTGCGGATCGCTGATCGTCACCCGGGGTCGCTCGGCACGCGGCTCCGTCATCCCCCCATGATCCCGGCCACCCGGTCGTCGGCGACCACCGACCACCGGCAGCGGTCCGGTCCGGGTCGCCGGGGCCGGGACGATCCCCGCGCGAGGCGGGTAAATCGGTGGAGCGTGGCCCTGGCGACGCGTAGGCTGACAGGCCGCTGACGGCCGGGGTGAGGTGTGCACCGCACCGGACGTCCCGCGCCGGGGCCGGCCATCCGCCCTCCGGACACGCGAGCGATCAGCAGATGACCTCGATGGGGATTCAGCGTGACCGCAGTCGACCTCGACATCGACCTCGCCGCCGAACGCGAGCACCTCGCCACCTCCCGGGCCGCCCTGGCCCGGATGCGGGAACGCGCCGAGGCCCTCTTCGCCACCGGCGACCAGGTGGCCGGCGACGCGTACGCGGCCGAGACGCTCGGGCGCACCCTGGCCCGCCGGGTCGCCGAACTCGCCGACGACCCGACCACGCCGCTCTTCTTCGGCCGCCTCGACTTCGGCCCGGCCACCGGCGACGACGGCGCGGGCGCCGGACACCGCGACCACGCCGGTCGGCGCTACCACGTCGGGCGGCGGCACGTCACCGACGAGCGGGGCGAACCCCTGGTGCTGGACTGGCGGGCCCCGGTCTCCCGGTCGTTCTACCGGGCCAGCGCCCGCGACCCGCAGGGCGTGGCGGTGCGGCGCCGCTTCGGGTTCAGCAACGGGGTGCTGACCAGCTTCGAGGACGAGCGCCTCGACCGGGGCGAGGAGCTCGGCACGGCCAGCCGGATCCTGACCGCCGAGATCGAGCGGCCCCGCGTCGGGCCGATGCGCGACATCGTCGCCACGATCCAGCCCGAGCAGGACGAGCTGGTCCGGGCCGACCTCGGCGACTCGATCTGCGTGCAGGGCGCCCCTGGCACCGGCAAGACGGCGGTCGGCCTGCACCGCGCCGCGTACCTGCTCTACCTGCACCGGGAGCGGCTGCGCCGCGCGGGTGTGCTGATCGTCGGGCCGAACCGGGCCTTCCTGTCGTACATCGCGGCGGTGCTGCCGGCGCTCGGCGAGGTCGAGGTGGAACAGGCCACGGTGGAGGACCTCGTCGGCCGGGTGCCGGTCCGGGCGGTCGACGACCCGTCGGTCGCGGCCGTCAAGCACGACGCCCGGATGGCGGAGGTGCTGCGCCGGGCCGTCGACGCGCACATCGGCGAGCCGACCGAGCCGATCATGGTCTCGGACGGCTCGTACCGCTGGCGGATCGGGCTGGACCCGCTGCACCGGGTGGTCGAGGAGACCCGCCGGGAGCGGCTGCCGTACGCCACCGGGCGGGAACGGGTCCGCGCCCGGGTCGTGGCCCTGCTCCAGCGGCAGGCCGAGGCGCGGCGCGCCGAGTCGCCGGGCGACGCCTGGCTGCGCCGGATGGGCCGGTGCGCCCCGGTCGCCGCGTTCCTCGACGCGGTCTGGCCGGCGCTCACGCCGGAAGGGCTGGTGCACCGGCTGCTCACCGACGCCGACCTGCTGGCCGGCGCCGCCGAGGGGCTGCTGACCGCCGACGAGCAGGCGCTGCTGCGCGGCGGCCCGGCCCCGGCGCCGGCCGGCGGCACGGGGGACGCCCCCCGCCCGGCGCGCCGCCCCGCCGCGACCGGGACGAGGCTCGGCCGCACGCCGAAGGCCACGAGGTGGACGGCGGCCGACGCCGTGCTGATCGACGAGGCCGCCGGGCTGGTCGAGCGGCCGACCGGCTTCGGTCACGTCGTCGTCGACGAAGCGCAGGACCTCTCCCCCATGCAGTGCCGGGCGATCGCCCGGCGCAGCGAGCACGGGTCGATCACCCTCCTCGGCGACCTGGCCCAGGGCACCGCCCCGTGGGCCGCCGCCGACTGGCGGGAGTCCCTGCGCCACCTGGGCAAGCCGGACGCCGTCGTGGTCCCGCTGACCGTCGGGTTCCGGGTGCCCGCCGCCGTGGTCGCCTTCGCCAACCGGCTGCTGCCGGCGCTCGCCGTCGACGTGCCGCCGGCGGAGTCGCTGCGCCGCGACGGCGCGTTCGACGTGCGTACCGTCGACGACCTGACCGCCGCGACGGTCGCCGAGGCGCGCGCGGCGCTGGCGTTCGACGGCTCGGTCGCGGTGATCGCCGCCGACGGGTCGGTCGACGGGCTGCGGGCCGCGCTCGCCGCCGGCGGCGTCGAGACCGCGACCGTCGACGACCCGGCCGCCGCGGCGCGCGTCACCGTGGTGCCCGCGACGCTGGTCAAGGGCCTGGAGTACGACCATGTCATCGTCGTCGAACCGGCGGCGATCGTGGCGGCCGAGCCGCGCGGCCTGCACCGGCTGTACGTGGTGCTGACCCGGGCCGTCTCCCGCCTCACCGTGCTGCACACCGCGCCGCTGCCCGCCCCGCTGCGCTGACGCGTCTCCCGGGCGGGCGCCGCGCTCACGCGGTTTTCCGGGCGTGGGCCGCGCTGACGCGTCTCCCCGCTGGGCGCCGCGCTGACGCGTCTCCCGGACGGGCGCCGCGCTGGTGCGGATTCCGGCCGGCGCTGCCGGCACCGCCGGCCGGGCCGGGCTGGTTGCGCCGGTGCGGTAGACCGGAGCCGTGACGATCGGACGGAGCAGCACGTGATCCTCACCCGCGCCGAGCAGGCCAGCCGACGGTACGGCGACGTGCTCGCTCTCGACCGGGTCGACCTGGAGGTCCGCGCCGGCGAACTGGTCGGCCTGCTCGGCCCGAACGGCGCCGGCAAGAGCACCCTGCTCAACCTGCTCGTCGGGCTGCGCCGGCCCACCGCCGGCCGGGTCGAGCTGTTCGGCGGCGACCCCCGCGACCCGACCAGCCGGCGGCGGATCGGGGTCACGCCGCAGGAGACCGGCCTGCCCGGCACGCTGCGGGTCGGCGAGGTGGTCGACTTCGTCTCCGCGCACTACCCCGACCCGGTTCCCCCGGCCGAGCTGCTCGACCGGTTCGGCCTGAGCGAGCTGGTCCGCCGGCAGACCGGTGGCCTCTCCGGCGGGCAGCGACGGCGGCTCGCGGTGGCGCTCGCCTTCGTCGGCCGACCCCGGCTGGTGCTGCTCGACGAGCCCACCACCGGCCTGGACGTGGAGGCCCGGCACACGCTCTGGGAGGCGATCCGGGCGTTCCACGACGACGGCGGCACCGTGCTGCTGAGCAGCCACTACCTGGAGGAGGTCGAGGCGCTCGCCCGCCGGGTGGTGGTCATCGGGCGCGGCCGGGTGCTCGCCGACGACACCGTCGACGCGGTCCGCGGCATCGTCGGCGTGCGCCGGGTCAGCCTGGTCGCCGGCGACCTTCCCGCGCTGCCGGGCGTCGTCCGCACCGAGCGGGTCGACGGCCGCACCCACCTGCTCACCACCGACGCCGACCAGCTCGTGCGCGACCTGGTCACGACCGGAGTGGCGTTCTCCGACCTGGAGGTCCGGCCCACCTCGCTTGAGGAGGCGTTCCTCGCCATCACCACGACCGACGCGGTGTCGGGACCCGGAGCCGGCCGACCGACGACCGCCGTGGCCGGTCCGCCCGCCACCGCCTGAGGGGACGATTCTTCCGATGCGGTTAGCCCTGGTCCACGCCCGTTACCAGCTCCTCGAGACCGTCCGGATCCCGGTCGCCGTCTTCGGCAGCGCGTTCTTCCCCGCTGCGGCGATGCTCTTCTTCGTGGTGCCGTTCGCCGGCAAGGACCCGGTCGCCGCCACCTTCGCGACCGCCGCCATGGTCACCTTCTCCGTGATGAGCGCGAACATCTTCCAGTACGGCGTCGGGGTGGCCGAGGACCGCGACCAGCCCTGGAGCCCGTACACCCGAACCCTGCCGGCCGGGCCGGCCCCACGGTTCGCCGGCCGGGTGCTCGCGGGGCTGGCGCTCACCTACCTCTCGCTGGTCCCGGTGGTGGTGATCGGGGCGACGCTGACCGAGGCCCGGGTCACCGCACCGGCGTTCCTGCTGGCTCTGCTCACCGTCGCCGTGGTCTCGGTGCCCTTCACCCTGATGGGGCTGGCGATCGGATACTCGCTGCCGAGCAAGGCGGCGATCGTGGTGGCGCAGGTCGTCTTCTTCCCACTCGCCTTCGGCGGCGGGCTGCTCTCCGCCCCCGACCAGGCTCCCGGCTTCATCGAGGCCGTCGCGCCCTACCTGCCGACCCGCGGCGCGGTGGAGCTGATGTGGGCCGCCGTCGGCGACTATCCGCTCAACCCGCTGTCGATGGCCATGCTCGGGGTCTGGGTGGTGCTGCTGGCGGCGCTGGCCGCGTGGGCGTACCGGCGCGACGAGGGCCGACGGTTCAGCTGAGGATTCGTCCGATCCGCCCCGATAGGGCACGGTTCGGTGCCACGATGCCGGCAGGGGCACGCCGTCGTGGCCGCCCCCCGCCGAGAGGGGTCGACGTGAGCACCGTCCCGCCGGGCACACCCTGCTGGGCCGACCTCGCCACCCCCGGTCTCGCCGACGCGCGGCGGTTCTATCCGGAGCTGTTCGGGTGGACGGGCCGCATCGACCCCGAGCCCGAGGCGGGCGGCTACACGGTGTTCCTGCTCGGCGGCCGGGCGGTGGCGGGCGCGGGCCCGCCGGCCGTCCCCGACCAGGTGCCGATCTGGTCGACGTACGTGGCGACCGACGACGCGGACCTCGTGGCCGGGCGGGTCGAGCGGGCCGGCGGGCAGGTGGTGGTGCCGCCGTTCGAGGTCTTCGACCGGGGACGGATGGCGGTCTTCGCCGACCCGGCCGGGGCCGCCTTCAGCGTCTGGCAGCCGATGACGATGCCCGGGGCCGAGGTGTTCGACACCCCGGGCGCGCTCACCTGGACCGAGCTGGTCACCCCCGACCCGGAGGGCGCGAAGGTCTTCTACGAGCTGGTCTTCGGCTGGCACCCGGACGACCAGCCGGCGGGCGGGGTCACCTACACCGGCTGGCGGCTCGGCACCCGCATCGTGGCCGGCATGGTGCCGCCGCTGGGCGACGGGTTCCCGGCGGACACGCCCGCGTACTGGTCGGTGTGGTTCGCGGTGGCCGACGCCGACGCGGCCGCCGCCCGCGCCGCCGAGCTGGGCGGCACCATCCTGGTCCCGCCCCAGGAGTCACCGGCCGGCCGCTTCGCGGCCCTCCGCGACCCCCACGGGGCCCTCTTCAACGTCCTCACCCGCCCCTGATCCGGGCCGGCGGGGGCGGACGGGGACCACCAGGGGGCCGTGGTCGCCGTCGACCACCCGGACGGTGGCGCGGTACCAGGTGGCGAGGAGCTGCTCGGTGAGCACCTCGCGCGGGGTGCCGGCAGCGACCACCCGGCCGTCGGCGAGGAGCACCATGCGGTCGGCGTACTCGCCGGCGATGGAGAGGTCGTGCATGGTGGCGAGGACGGTCAGGCCGTGCTCGCGGCGGAGCCGGTCGACCAGCTCCAGCACCTCCTGCTGGTGGCCGATGTCCAGGGCGCTGGTCGGCTCGTCGAGCAGCAGCAGGGTCGCGCCCTGGGCCAGGGCCCGGGCCAGGAAGACGCGTTGCCGCTCGCCACCGGAGAGGGTCGCCAGCTCCCGGTCCCGGAAGCCGGTCAGGTCCAGCCCGTCGAGCACGTCGTACGCGGCGACCAGGTCGGCGGCGGACTCCCGGCCCAGGGGCGCGATGAAGGGGGTGCGGCCCAGCAGCACGTAGTCGAGCACCGACATGCCGGCCGGCACGACCGGGGACTGGGCCACGGTCGCCACCACCCGGGCCCGGTCGCGGCGGCGCAGCGCCTCGCTCGGCGTACCGAAGAGGGAGATGGCGCCCGGCGCGGGCAGCAGGCCGCCGACGGCGCGCAGCAGGGTCGACTTCCCGGCGCCGTTCGGGCCGATCACGGTGACCCACTCGCCCGCCGCCACGGTCAGGTCGACGCCGCCGAGGACGGGCGTGCCGTCGAGGCGGACGTGCAGGTCGCGCACCTCGACGGCGGGGACGGCGGGCCCGCCGCTCCGGCCGGCGACCGCCGGCTGCGGGTGCGGTGCCCGTCGCGCGCCCGCCGCGGGCCGGGGCGCCGGCGCACGTCGCGGGCTCATCCGAGCACCCGCCGGGAGGTGCGCAGGACCAGGACGAAGAACGGGCCGCCGAGCAGGGCGGTGACCACGCCGATCGGCACCTCCGCCGGGGCGGCGGCGGTGCGCGCGACCACGTCGGTCAGGGCCAGGAACGCGCCGCCGAAGAGAAGCGAGAGCGGCAGGATCACCCGGTAGCTGGACCCGGCGAGCAGCCGCACGGTGTGCGGCACGATGATCCCGACGAAGCCGATCAGGCCGGAGGCGGAGACCGCGGCGGCGGTGCCGAGCGAGGCGGCGACGATCAGCAGGTACCGGGAGCGCTGCGGGTGCAGGCCGAGGCCGGTCGCCTCGTCGTCACCCACCGAGAGCACGTCCAGCTCGCGCCGGTGCAGCAGCACGACCAGGGCGGTGACCAGGAAGTACGGCAGCACCAGCCGGACGTCGTGCCAGCCGGCGGTGGCGAGCCGCCCGAGCAGCCACGAGTAGACCTGCTGGATGCTGTCGGAGTTGCGTTGCAGCAGGTAGGTCTGCCCGGCGGAGAGGAACGCGGAGACGGCCACCCCGGCCAGGATCAGCGTCGCCGTGGAGCGACCGCGCCCGCCGGAGACGCCCAGCAGGTAGGTCATCGCCACCGCCCCGAGCGCGCCGACGAACGCGGCCAGCGGGATGGTGATCGGCAGGCCGGTCAGCGCGCCGGCCTTCCCGGCGCCGAGGGTGATCACGGCCGTGACCGCGAGCCCGGCCCCGGCGGCCACGCCGAGCAGGTACGGGTCGGCCAGCGGGTTGCGGAACACGCCCTGGTAGCAGCCGCCGGCCAGGGCGAGCAGCCCGCCGACCAGCAGGCCGAGCACCACCCGGGGCAGCCGCAGCTCGGTGACGATGGCGACCTCCCGCTCGGTCAGCCCGCTGTCGACGCGTACCCCGGGGATGAGGTTGAGCAGCTCGGCCGCGACGCTGCCCGGCGGCAGGCTGACCGGGCCGAGCGACACCCCCGCGACGAGGGCGACGAGCACGGCGGCGACGCCGGCGAGGAGCCAGCCCGGCCGGAGCCCGGCGGGCCGGGACGCGCGCGGCGTCCCGGCCCGCCGGGTGGCGGGCGCCTTCTCCAGCGCCCTGGTCATCGCCGGGCGCGGGTCACGCCGGCACCTTGGCGGTGGCGTCGACGATCGCCTTGAGCAGGTCGACCACGCGGGGCCCCCAACGGGACGCGATGTCGTCGTCGAGGGCGACGATCTGGTTGTTCCTGACCGCGGTGACGCCCGCCCAGCCGGCGCGCGCCTTGACCGTGTCCGCGCTCTGCTGGCAGCACTTGGTGTCGGCGAGGAAGATGAAGTCCGGGTCCGCCTTGACGATCACCTCCTGCGACAGCTGCGGGTAGCCGCCGTTCTTGCCGTCGGCGTCGGACGGGTCGGCGATGTTCTCCAGGCCGGCCATCGCGTAGAGCGAGCCGATGAAGGTCTTGCTGGTGGCGGTGTACAGCTCCGGGCCCAGCTCGTGGTAATAGGTCAGCTTCTCGGCGCGCTTCGGCAGGTCGGCGACCAGCTTGGCGATGTCGTCCTTCATCCGTTTGGTCACGTCGGCCGCCTCGGTGGCGTGGCCGGTGAGCGCGCCCAGCTCGGTGATCTGCCGGTAGGTGTCGTCCAGCGTGGTCGCCGCGGGGGTGAGGTAGACCGGGATCTTCAGCGTGGTGAGCTGCTCGACGATCTTGTTGCGGTCGTCGGAGATCACCACCAGGTCGGGGCTCTTGCCGGCGATCGCCTCGGCGTTCGGGGAGAAGCCCGAGAGGTCGGTCTTCGGGGCGTCCGCCGGGTGGTTCGAGTTGTCGTCGACGGCGGTGACCTGCTTGCCGGCGCCGATGGCGAAGAGCATCTCGGTGGCCGACGGCGCCAGCGACACGATCTTCTCGGGCCGCTTGTCGAGCGTGAGCTTGCCGACGGTGACCGGGAAGGCGGCCGTCGCGGAGCTGCCGCCGCCGGCGGCGGGTGTGTCGGAGGTCTTCTCGGCGCAGGCGCCGAGCGCGAGCGCGGCGACCGCGAGGGTCGCGGCGAAGAGCCGGGGGGTACGTCTGGACATCTGTCCTCCTGTCGGTCGAGGAGCGTGGTGCTTCGCCGACAGGGACCGGTGCGCCCGTCCGCGAGGCGCCCTTCCTCGAGAGCGCGAG
Organism: Micromonospora citrea; assembly: GCF_900090315.1. Taxonomy (NCBI): domain Bacteria; kingdom Bacillati; phylum Actinomycetota; class Actinomycetes; order Micromonosporales; family Micromonosporaceae; genus Micromonospora; species Micromonospora citrea. The sequence goes on from NZ_FMHZ01000002.1 coordinate 3,144,756, forward strand.
TCGCGACCACTGACGCAGGCGACCTGGCTCGTCCCCGCCGCGCTCGGCCTCGGCCGGGCGTGGTGGGGCATCACAGTTGCGGGACAGCGCCGGATTCGCACCGGCTTCGCTGCTAGCGGTCGGTAGAACGGTAGCGCACGCCCCGGACGTGCCTCGACGATCCAGGTCGCATCGCCGCTCGTTGATCGACAACAGCGGCGATATGCCCTGGATCGACGGACCGTGCGGAGTGGGTGGGGCCCCGCCGGGGGCGGGACGGGGCCCCACCCGGGTCAGGAACTGGTGATGGTGACGTTGTCCACAGCCGCCTCGACCAGGCTCGCGCCCGAGGCGTCCGCCGCCTCGACGAGGATCCGCACCGACTGGCCGGCGTACGGGGTGAGGTTGGCGTTCGTCACCGCCCAGGCGCCGTTGCGGTTGGTGGCCGCGCCGGACTGGGTGAACAGGGCCGTGGTGCCGCCGTTGTGCACCACGCTGACCCGGAGGTAGTCGGCGGACGAGGCGTTCGAGCCGTGCGCCAGGTACCAGGCCAGCGAGAGCGTCAGCGTGCCCGAGGCCGGCAGGGTCACCGCCGGCGACCGGGCGCTGGTCACCCCGCCGTCGATGTCGTAGTCACCGGCCGAGGTGCCGGCCAGCCGTCCGGTCACCAGGTCGTTGCTGCCGCCGTACGGGGCGAGCTGCTTGGCGCCGCTGGAGGTGGTCGCCTGGGCGGCGCCCCGCTCCCACGCCCCGGTGGTCGCGGTGTCGGTGCCGTTCGGGTTGATCGTCCAGCCGGTGGCCGTCTCGAAGGTGTCCGACCAGACCGTGGTGCCGCCGCCGCCACCGCCGCAGTACTGCGCCTCCTTGCCGATCGCCCGGTACGGGCAGTCGGCGTACTCGCTGAGCAGCAGGACCGCCTCCCGGTTGCGCGACGTCTGGGCGGGGATCACCTCGTCGGGCGGGTAGAAGCCGCCACCGCCGGCCGAACCGGGGTACATCTCGAAGGTGTACGCCCAGATGCCGTGCTGGCCCCACATCCAGTCGATGCTGTCGCCGTCGGTGATGTAGAGGTCGCTGGACTGCTGCGGGGTGTAGCCGTTGGTGTTCGCCATCTGCTGGCCCAGGGTGGCGAAGGTGTTGTACTGGTCCGTCGTCATCCCCGGCGCGGTGTTGTTGTACGTGTAGCCGAACGGCCAGAGCACCAGCTCCGAGTACGTGTGGAAGTCGATGTTGGCCTTGATCTGCTGGGTGCCGCCGACGACCCGGCTGTTGACGAAGTTGCGCAGCGCCGCGGTCTCCGGGGCGGAGAACGCCGACGGGCCCCGGTAGGTGTCCGACGAGGTCGAGCCGGACGAGCCGCCGCAGCAGCCCCACTGG